>CAZVRY010000463.1:0-4030 GCA_964629545.1 uncultured Verrucomicrobiota bacterium
AAAATGGCCGTCAACACCCACTTCGTCAGCAGCCACCCGGAATCCTCACGGCTCCGGACTAGCCAGCGCCACCCAACCCAGATCGCCAGAGCCGCCAACGTCACCCCCACCAGCACTTGTTCCCAAAAGTCCATCAACCCTTAGACCATCCCCACGCCCCTTCGTCACCCTTACAACACCCTTACGACACCCGCTTGGCCATCCGCTCAGGGTAACGCGCGCGGCTCAAGGCGGTGTCGTAGCTGATCAAACACCGGCAGTAGAGATCGTAAAGACACGTATCCATCAGCACCATGCCCTCCTTGCCCCCCGTCTGGATCGCGTTCTCCAGCATGTGCTTGTTGTTCTCACGAATCAGATTCCGCACCGCACTGGTCGCCACCAGCAACTCGTAGGCCAACACCCGACGCGAACGATCCGCCGCCGGCAATAGGTCCTGACACAAAATGCCCTGCAGCGAATTGGCCAACTGCATGATGATCTGACGCTGCGCCGCCCCCTCGAACACCCCCGTGATCCGTTCCAAAGCGTGAATCACATCCGGCGCGTGCAGCGTCGCCAACACCAAATGCCCCGTGTCCGCCGCCGTCAACGCGGCCGCAATCGCCTCGTGATCCCGCATCTCCCCCACCACAATCACATCGGGATCCTGCCGCAGCATGTGAATCAACGCCCGACTGAACGACTTCGTGTCCGTCAACACCTCCTGCTGCACCACGATCGCCCGCTTGTTCACATGCACATACTCGATCGGATCCTCGATCGTCACGATCTTGCACCGCCGCTCGTCGTTGATCAGGTTCACCATGTAATTCAGGGTCGTGGTCTTGCCAGCCCCAGTCGGCCCCGAGATCAGCACCAACCCGTTCGGCTTGCGCGCCAGGTCGTCGATCTTCGCCGGCAAACCCAGTTCCTGCCGACTCGCACTCAGGCTGCCGCAAAACCGCACGCTCATCTCCGGATGCGTGTTCCGCCGATACAGCGTCACCCGCATCCGCCCCGCCGCATCGTGCGGCAGCGAAATGCACAGCTCCCAATCCCTCTCGAACACCGCCCGCTGGTCGTTGCTCAGCAGGCTGTAGGCCATCCCCGTCACCGCCTCGACACTCAACGCATCCTCATCCGCAAACAGGATGTCCCCATTCACCCGAAAGGCCGGCGGCACCCCGGCAATCAAATGCAAATCGGACGCGCTCCGGTCGATCGCTTCCCCCACCAGTTGATCAAGCTTCGGATGGCTCATCGCGAAAACCACCGGCGCCACTGACCGGCCGCTCGATGCCACCAGCCCACCCCTCCCAACGCGGCCAAACCCCGCGCCGCCTCGCTGCACTCCGGATCCAATTGGGCCGCCTGCTCAAACGCATGCCGCGCCGGCCCCACCAACCCCAACGCCTGCTGACACCACCCCACTTGCACCCAACACACCGCCTCCGTCGCCCCCTGCTCCAACGCCTGCTGCGCATACTTCAACGCCGCCGAAAACCGCGCGTGAAATTGATTCGCCCGCGACACCAACCACGGAATGATCCAGTCCCTCGCCATCGCCATCGCTCGCTCAAAACACGAGTCCGCCCGCCGCTCATCCCGCGCCAGCAACACGTCCCCCCGCGCCACCCACACATACGCCACATCCCCCTGCATCTCCACCGCGGCATCCGAAAACGCCAACGCCGACACCGTGTCCCCAGTCCGCGCCAACGCCACCGCCTTCGCCGCCAATAACTCCGCCTCCCGCGGAAACCGCTCCAGCGCCTTCTCCGCCCACAACCGCGCCTCGCGTAACTCCCCCAACTCGATCAACATCCGCACCTGACCCGCCCACGCCGCCACGCAACCAGGATTGAACTCCAATACCTTGGCATACGCCCGCAAGGCCTGCTCGAAGCAGCCCCGCCGAAACGCTCCCTCCGCCTCCCCAAGGTAGTGCCCCTCATCCTTCACCAACCCGCGCCCCCCCACCCCTTCCTCGCGGCGAGTCACCCCAAACTCAAGATTGTGGAAACGGCTCATGCGTGGTCACTTCTCGCTTGGACCATCCCCAACCGCCTTCCTCACGCGCCCACCACCGAACCCCCGCCGAACCCCCGCCGAACCGGCCTGCGGACTCCCGAGAACGCCGCGGCCAACCCTGCCACCCGGAACCCACGGCGACCTCGCCTCCGCTCTCCAACCCGGACCGAGGGGACATGCGGGCGGTGAACGATCCGCGCTAGCGGCCTGGAACATGTTGCATCAACTCGATCTCGTAACCCTCCGGCGCATCAATGAAGGCAAACCCGCTCCCGTCCGACCGCCACGTCGGACCATCCGAATACGCAAGCCCTAACGTGGCCAGATGCCGACCGAAGGCCTCCAAACTGTCAACCTCGAACGCCAAGTGCGTCAAATCAGGCTGCACCTGCACCGCTCCACTCGCCGGAAACGAGCAAATCTCGATCAGTTCCTCGCTCTCCGGCGCCTTCAAAAACACTAACTCCGATCCGCGCGGCGACTTGTGCCGTCGAATCTCCTCCAACCCTAGTACCTCGCGGTAAAACCGCACCGTCCGTTCGAGGTCGTTCACGCGATACCGCGTGTGCAGCAACTTGCGCGCAGTGATCATGCCCCCAGCATACATCTCCTCCCGCCACTGGCAACCACGCGAACTCCACGCTCGCTCCCCGTCCCCCAACCGCAGATCCACACCCCCGGATTCGGCACACCCCCGGATTCGGCTTGCTCCCCGCACCCCCCTCCGCTACTTCTCCGTCGACGGATGAAGCGCACTCCCCTGCGGATGTTACTACTGGCCGCCCTCCTGCCCGCCAGCCCCGGCCTCGGCCAGGTCGATCCTGTCCCTCGTGACCTCATCCAGGTCGGCTACAACCAACCCCTCGAAGGCCGTGGCCCCCTCGCCGCCTATGCCTTCTACTACATGAACCGACCGGAGTGGATCCGCACCAACCTCACCCTCCGCGTCGCGATCGCCCCCGTTTACCTCGATGCCGAACTCAGCCTCCGCGGCGCCCTCGGGCCCCAGACCCACCTCGCCTTCGGGATCGCCGGCGGCGGATTCGCCGACACCTACTCCGAAGTCCGCCTCGGCCACTTCTACCGCGAAGAGTCCTTCACCGGCCACGGCGGCGACGCCACCGTCTCCCTCTACCACCTCTTCAACCCCGACCGGCTCATCCCCCTCCACGCCATCATCCGCACCCGCGGTCACTTCGCCCTCTACGAAACCGACGATACCACCGCCCCAGGCTTCGAAGTGCCCGAGGACCGCAAGGACTTCTTCCTCCGGGTCGGCCTGCGGTGGGGGGGCGTCGAGCCGGTCATGTTCTCCGATCTCGGCATGGAACTCTCCGCCTGGTACGAGGGACAATTCCGAAGCGAAAGCGGCCCCTACGGCTACGGAGGTGATCGCGCGGTCGAGTCCCAAAGTCACCTCGTCTGGGGACGTGCCCTGCTCGACTACTCCGTCGACAAAACCCGTCAGAACTTCGGCCTCAGCCTGACCATGGGCCTCAACGTCAACCCGGACCGCTTCAGCGCCTACCGCATCGGCGGCGCCCTCCCCCTCGTCACCGAGTTCCCCCTCCACCTCCCAGGTTACTACTTCCAGGAACTGAGCGCCGAACGGTTCTCCCTCCTCGCCGGGTGGCACGCACTCAGCCTCGATACCGCCCGCCGCTGGCGCTGGCTCGTCTTCGGCGCCGTCGGCAATGTCGAAGACCTCCCAGGCCTCGAATACCCCGACCCCTGGCATTCCGGAGTCGGCAGCGGCCTCATGTGGGAATCCCGCGACCGCATCGTCCGCTTCATGCTCGGATACGCCTACGGCATCGAGGCCCTCCGTGACTCCGGCCAAGGCGCCCATACCATCGGCGCCCTCCTCCAAATCGACCTCCAAGCCGAAAAACGCTCCCAACATCCCCTCCTCCGCCCCCTCCTCAACCCCAACAGTTGGCGCGGCTTCGACCGACTCCTCGGCCGCTAGAATCCTTGCCGCCCAGAACTTGATCAAGTCGAGTCAAGTTCTCGTCCC
>CAZVRY010000464.1:0-3693 GCA_964629545.1 uncultured Verrucomicrobiota bacterium
TGGGGGCGGGGCTGAAGGCGCGTCCTACTTTGGCGGGGTGTGGCCCCTCCCTTACGGTCGGGGCTGGGGGGGGCGGTTCAGGGGATTTTTGCTGCTGTCTGACGGGCAGGCGGTGACGGTTGGGGTTGAGTGGGGCGGTTCGGTTGCGGGAAGGGATTGAGGGGAGAAGGAGACAGGACGTGTTCGATATCAATCGGGAACACCCGGAGTACCGGGCGCAGAGTGAGGTGTGGCCGGCGTACCGGGATTTGTACGTGGGCGGGGCGCAGATGATCCGGAACGCGGACCGGTATCTGGTGGCGCGGCAGAACGAGCCCGGGGATGTGTATGGGGAACGGCTGCAGCGGGCGTTTTACGAGAACTACATCGGGTCGATTATCGACTGGTATGGGGCGACGCTGTTCCGGCGGGAGCCGGTGTTGACGTTCGAGGGCGGCGATGAGCGGGGCCGGTCGTTCTACAACGAATTCGCCGAGGACTGCGATTTGCGGGGGTCAACGCTGAGCGAATTCTTCCGGCGGCAACTGGTGAGCGCGCTGGTGATGGGGCGGAGCTATGTGGTGGTGGACTTTCCGCGGATCGGCCGGACGGCGACGACACGGGCGGAAGAAGACGAGTTGGGGATGTCGCGGGCGTACCTGTGCGAGTATCCGGCGTCGAGCCTGATTCACTGGGAGCGCGACGAGCAGGGCGAGTTGGAATGGGCGGTGCTGCGGAGCGAGCGGACGCTGGCGGGCATGGATGGCTCGGCGGGGGTGGAGCGGCGGTGGGTGCGGTATGACCGCGAGTCGTTCCAGGTGTTCCGGCAAGTGGAGATGAAGGGCGAGGCGGAAGCGCCGGGGCTGGTGGACGAAGGGCGGCACGGGCTGGCGGGGCAAAGGCGAGTGCCGGTGTTCGAGTTTTCGGTGGGCGAGGGGCTGTGGCTGATGAACAAGGCGGCCTCGCTGCAACTGGAACATTTCAACAAGTCGAATGGATTGAGCTGGGCGCTGACGATGGGGCTGTTCGCGATGCCGGTGGTGTATACGGACCGGAAATTCGAACAGATGGTGGGCGACAGTTATTACCTGCAACTGGGGCAGGACGATAAGTTCGGGTGGACGGAGCCGGAGGGGCACGTCTATGAGATCGCGCTGCGGAACCTGGACCGGTTGAAGGACGAGATCTACCGGGTGTGCTACCTGATGAGCCAGGCTGGGGGCGGGCTTTCGAAGCAGACGGCGATGACGGGTTACAGCAAGGAGCGGGACTACGCGATCACGCAGGAGGTACTGCGCGGATTTGGGGATTCGGTGAAGGACACGATGAAGCGGGTGTTAAAGGCGATTGTGGCGGCGCGGGAGGACGTGATCGGGGTGGAGGTTTCGGGGCTGGATGAGTTCGATATTGGGGATTTTTCGGAGGAGCTGGCGGATGCGGAGCGGCTGTTGGGGTTGGGGATCGAGTCGGAGACACTGCGGAAGCAGGTGTATAAGAAGCTGGCGATGAAGTTCCTGTGCGATGCGCGGCAGGAGGTGAAGGATCGGATTGCGCAGGAGATTGAGGGGCGGGGCTGAAGCCCCGCGCGGGCTAAAGCCCGCCCTACAGGTGCGCTGTGGTTTGGGGGGCACATTGGTTTCGATCGCGGGAAGGGAGGAATGCGGGATGAAGGTGATGCTGGTGCGGTTGCGGTGAAGGATCGGATTGCGCGGGAGATTGAGGGGGTGTGAATTGGGGCGGGGCTGAAGGGGCGCGCGGGGCTCATCTGCAACCCCATTGATTATCGATGGGTTGGCGGGGCGGGGCTGAAGCCCCGCGCGGGCTAAAGCCCGCCCTACAGGTGCGCTGTGGTTTGGGGGGCGCATAGGTTTCGATCGCGGGAAGGGAGGAATACGGGTTGAAGGTGATGCTGGTGCGGTTGTTGTTGGAGGCGTTGCGGCGGCTGGAGGAGAAGGAGGAGGCGGAGCGGCCGGGCTGGGTGGAGAAGGGCCTGCGGGCGTTCCGGGGGTGGAAGGTTGTGTTGAGAAAGGAGCGGCATGGAGCAGGAGAGCAATGAACTGCGGCGATTGATGCGCGGGGTGATCGAGGAGTACTTGTCGTCGGAGCGGTCGAGGGCCGAGCCTGCGTACAAGGCGGAGCTGGTGGAGGAGAAGCGGCGGCGGGAGTCGCTGGAGCGGCGGGTGAACGAGTTGGTGGAAGAGAACCAGCGGGCGCGGCGGCAGGCGGAGGAGAGCGAGCGAAGCACGGCGATCCGAAACGAACTGCAACGGTTGGGGGTGGCGAAGGTGGATTTGGCTTTTCAGGTCGTGAAAAGCGACATTGTGCGGACGGAAGACGGGCGGCTGGTGGCGCGGACGCCGGAGGGCGAGGCGAGTGTGCGGGAGTACCTGACGGGCTGGGTGCAAGAGAACCCGGAGTTTCTGCCGGCGAGGATCGCAGGCGGGAGCGGGGTAACGCCGGGGCCGCGGTTGGGCGGCGGGGGCGGGTATGGGATCGAACTGGAGCGGATTCGTCCGGGGATGAGCGCGGAAGAGTTGCAGAAGGTTCGGGAGCGAATCTCGCAGGTGGCACGAGAGAGCCTGCGGGGGGAGTGATTGAGGGGAGATAGAAGGAGAGAACGATGGCAGCTATTACGTCAGCCAATCTGGCGAATGCGATTGTGAAGCTGGTGGCGGTGGATGCGCTTCCGGCATTGATGGGGCATCTGGTGATGGGCAACCTGGTGAACCGGGATTTTGAGCCGACGCTGGCACAGGCGGGCGATACGGTGAATGTGCCGATTCCGCCGGTAATGCAGGCGAATAACCTGGCTGAAGGCGGCGAGGTGGTGACGCAGAATCCGAATCTGCAGAACGCGCAGATCATACTGAATTCGCACGTGGAAGCGACGTTTCAGATTCCGGATGTGACGAAGGTGATCGCGGTGCCGGACCTGCTGCGGCTGTATATGCAGCCGGCGATGGTGGCGCTGGCCGAGCGGGTGGAGAGCGACCTGCTGGGGCTGTACAGCCAGTTCACGGCGAATGCGCCACTGGGCACGGGCGGGACGGCTCTGGCGGAGGGCGTGATCGATTCGGCGGAGACGGCGCTGTTCAACGCGAAGGTGCCGGCGAGCGAGCCGAAGTACATGGTGGTGTCGGGCGGGGCGTATTCGCAGTTGCGGCAGGTTCCGCGGTTCAGCGAATACAATTCGGCGGGCGAGGCCGGGTTGCGGGCGCTGGTGGACGGGACGATCGGGAAGTTGAAGGACTTCTATGTGTTCCGTTCGCACTTTGTGCCGAAGACGGGGACGAGTCCGGTGACGACGCACAACGTGGCGTTTGCGAAGAGCGCGATGGGTCTGGCGATCCGGCGATTGCCGAAGCCGCTGCCGGGAACGGGCGGGATTGCGGAGTACGCCGAGCTGGGCAATTTCGGCATGCGGGTGGTGATGAGCTACCAGCCGAACACGCTGGCGCAGCAGTTCACGGTGGACATGCTGTACGGCGTGGGCGTGCTGCGGAATGCGCACGGTGTGCAGGTGCGGAGCTAGAGGTGGGGGGTGGGGGTTCGGCGAGAGGCCGGGCCCCCTGGTTTTCGGGTTGGGTGGGGTTGTTGGTGGGGGCCCCCCCCCCCCCGCGGGGGGGTGGGGGGGGGGGGGGGGTGGGGTTTGGGGGGGGGGGGGGGGGGGGGTGTGAAAAGAACAAAAAAAAGTTTTTTTAGTGTTAATAAAAG
>CAZVRY010000464.1:3703-3996 GCA_964629545.1 uncultured Verrucomicrobiota bacterium
GGGGGGGGGGGGGCCCCCGGCGGGGGGGGGGGGGTTGGGGGGTGGGGGGGGGGGGGGTGGGGGGGGGGGGGGGGGGGGGCGTTGAGAAAGGACAAAAAGAATGGATTTGAAGGGATATTACCGGAAATTACGGGAAAAAGCGGCTGAATTACCGGATGGGGATCAGGTGGTGGTGAGCGAGGCGACGGCGGACGGCGGCGTGGCGGGTGTGGTGTCGGTAGTACCGAAGGAGGTGGCGTGCCGGCTGCTGGTGGAGGGGCGGGCGCGGCTGGCGAGCACGGAGGAGGCGGAGG
>CAZVRY010000465.1:0-3975 GCA_964629545.1 uncultured Verrucomicrobiota bacterium
CTCCTCCCCGTGGCCACCCCTCCCCCCACCCCCACCCCGGCGACGCGCTGACGCCGCCATGGATCCCCTCCCGCTCCTCGCCACCCTCACCCTCCTCAGCGCCAGCCTCACCGCCTGGCAGTGGACCCTCGGCCGCCGATTCCGCCTCAACGAACGGGCCCCTCCCCCCCAACCCCTCCCCGCCGTCACCCTCCTCAAACCCCTCCAGGGACGCGACCCCGACACCGAGGCCTGCCTCGTCACCTGGCTCGAACAACGCTACCATGGCCCCGTCCAAATCCTCCTCGGCGTGGACCACGAGGACGACCCCGCCGTCCCGCTGGTGCGACAACTCCTCGCCCGCCACCCCCACGCAGACGCCCAACTCGTCGTCTGCCCCCACCCGCTCGGACCTAACCTCAAAGCCTCCACCCTCGCCCAATTAACACCCCTCGCCCGCCATCCCTTCGTCGTCGTCAGCGACGCCGATACCGCCGTTCCGCCCGACCTCCTGGAGCAACTCGCCGCCCTCCTGACCCAGCCCGCCACCGGCCTCGTGGGCTGCCTCTATCGCCTCGCCAATCCCTCCACCCTCGCCCTCCGCTGGGAGGCCATCACCATCAACGCCGACTTCTGGAGCCAAATCCTACAGTCCCGCGCCCTCTCCCCCCAAGACTTCGGCCTCGGCGCCGTCATGGCCCTCCGCCGCGAGGTCCTTGACCACGTCGGCGGATTCGCCCCCCTCACCCCGTTCCTGGCCGACGACTTCGCCCTCGGCCAGCGAGTCACCCGGGCCGGATGGACCATCCACCTCTGTCCCGTCGTCGTGGAGTGCCGCGAACCCCCTCGCGGCTGGCGCGATGCCTGGAAACACCAGACCCGCGGGGCCCGTACCATTCGCGCCTGCCGCCCCCTCGCCTGGTTCGCAAGCATCCTCGGCAACGGCTCGCTCGCCCCCCTCCTCCTGGGCTTGGCCTCCAGCCTCCAACCCTCCCCACCCGGCCTCGCCCTCGCCACCCTCGCCCTCACCCTCCGCATCCTGACCGCCTGCGACCTCCAAGCCCGCTTCGCCCCCGCCACCCAGCCATGGCGCTACCCCTGGATGGTCCCCCTCAAAGACCTGCTCGCCGCCGCCGTCTGGTCGCTCTCCTTCCTCGGTAACCGCGTCGAATGGCGCGGCCGCCGATTCCGTGTCCGCACCGACGGGACCTTGCGGTAACCGCCGAAATCGGAAGTTAATCTAAGGTGCCGCGGGCGCGGCGGGCGCGGCGTTCGTCGCCCCCGTCTCCAGAGCCTTGTACGCCGGCGCGTTCGTCCCCAACACGGTCACACTCTTCACCTTGCCCGGCAGGTAGCCATCAAGCCGCCCCCAATACCACAACGCCGCCAACACCAACAACACCACCACCACAACATACGTCTTCCACGGCCGCCTCTTTTCCGCATACGGATCGTCCAGCGAACGCTCCGCGCCCGACGGGAGCACGGCCAAGTTCGTCAACGCCGCGCCAAAGGGAACGTTCATCTTCGCCACCGTGTTAATCGCCCAACCGCCGGCATCCAGGATCGGACCCAAATTGCGCTTCCGCAGCTTCAGCCAAGCCAGAATCATCGAAGGCCCCGAAATCAACAGGATGACCCCCAATACCCCCAGCGGCATCCAGAGACCCAAATCAAAGAAACTGCTCAACATCGCCCCCACCAAGGCGCTCACCCCGCCAATCGCCGACCCAATCAGCGCAATCGTCCCCAGATCGATCTTCTTAGGTTCCACCGCCTTCGCCGGCGCCTTCGCCTTGTCCACATTGGCCGCCGTCGTCGCCACCTCGCCCATCTTCCCCTGCGCCTCCGCATCCGCCGCCGCCGCCCGCTTCGCCACCTGCTCCTCAATCATCCGCACCAGCTTCTTGTACGGCGCCCAAAACGCCTCCCGAATGCTGATCGGATTCGCCACGATCTTCGTGATCGTCGCATCCCAATCCTGACCCTTCCGGTCGTAAAACACCCCGTTCCGGCCGACCAGCAGGTTGTCCCCATGACCGTCGGTCAACACCGCCACAATCGACCGCTTCTGCCCGCCCGGCCGCGTGCAATCGCAATACGCCAGATAAGCCCCAGCCAGCCCAGCCAACGCCGCGTGCTTCCCGGCATCCACCACCTCGAGACAAAGATGACACGCCCGCGCATCGAGATACAGCGTCCCCGCCTGGAACACCGCCCCCCGCCGTCCGTAAAACTCCGCAAAACTCACGTAGTTGTTCAACAGGCGAATCAGATCCCGATGGAACAACAGCAGCTTCTCCACCGCCGCAATCTGATTGAACTCCTTCTCCAAGGCCAAATCCTGCTGAATCAACGCCCCAATCGCCGCCTTGCTCCCTCCCCCCAAAAGCTCCTGCAAACGAACCACCCCCAACTTCTCCACCGCCGTCGCCGGCGCCGCCGCCATCCACGCCTCATGCGGCGCCAGCTTCGCCTGCACCGCCGCCCAATCCGCCTCGCTCAAACTCGTCCGCCCCGCCCCCAATATCGGATTCACCACCGCAACCGCCAGCGCCTGCAACGCCCCTTCCCACGCCGGATTGACCCCCTGGAACAACGGCAACGGCCGCCCCGGCTCGATCCGCGCCATCGGAAAGCCCGCCACCTCCTGCCCCCCCAAGGTCATGTCCTTCGCCCCCAACGCCACATACTCCGCCTCCTGCCGGTTCATCGCCGCCAACGCCCGCCCATCGAACGCCGCCAACCGACAACGCGCGAAATAATCGTCCACCTTCGCCTTCACCGCCTTGACCGCCGCCACCGCCCCCGCCGTCGCCTCGCCCAACGGCAGCAGGGCCGCCTCCGTCTCGCTCCGCGTCCGCCATGCCACATGCGCCGCCGCCTGCCCAAAAAACGCGTCCACCTGCGCCTGGTTCACCCCCGGCTTGCCCCCACGATCCGTCACCGGCCCCATCACACTAATAATGTCCTCCATCGCCTTCCGCACCGCCGCATCCTCCGTCGCGTCCGCCGGCACCACCCCGTCCCCATTGAACTTCGTCGCCGCAAAAATACGGTTCGTATTCGCCACGTCGGCAAGGCTGATCGACCCAGCCTGACCCTTGCCCAACTCCCCCAGAATCCGCCGCGCCCCCGCCAGCAACGCCGCCCCCACCGGCGACTGCTCATTGATCGCGGTCAAAGCCACCGTGTCGCTCCCCCTCACCAAATCATCCACGTTCTTCAACGCGTCGCGCATCCACGCCACCGCCGCCAATACCTCCGGAGGCCGGATCCGACCGTCCTTGTCCGCGTCAATCAGGTCCAGCGTCCTCGGATCAAACTCGATCCCCCGCGTCGGCATGGCCAGCGCCACCCATAGCTTCTGGTCCAATTGTGACAGGTTCATGATGTCCTGTCCGTCCCGGATCGCTACCTGGTCGACGCCCCCGGCGCGGAAAAACCGCCACCGATGGGTTGTAGAATGTGATCCCGAGCGTGATGAGTCGTTAGACATGCGATGGCTCCGTGGTTGCTGAGTGGTCTGGGACGCAACTCCCGACGTGACGCTCCACGGCCTCCTCCAGCCCGCGACCGTCACACGGCCCCCAGGCTAAGATCGCTGACCGCACACGTGGAAGGCACATCACGCCGCCCAACATAAGACAACCCGCGCCGGATTGGCAATCCCCCCCCCAGCACCCCTCTCCCTGTCTCCCTCTCCCCAACCTGAGCCATCGCTCCGCTGGAAACGGTTGGGGAGAGGGATGGGGTGACAGGTTCACCTCTATGGCGCACTCCAAGAGCTTCGCCTCAACCCGGGGTGGGCCCGGTCGCGCCAGCGTCGTGGAGTGCGGCGGTGCTCCGCCGCTTTCGATTCGGGCGCGGCACCACGCCGAGCGGACCGGCCGAGTCAGTCGCGCGAAATCCAAAGCGCCAGAGCACTGGCGCACTCCAAAAGCTTCGCCTCAACCCGGCGGTGACCCGGTCGCGCCAGCGTCGTGGAGTGCGGCG
>CAZVRY010000466.1:0-3914 GCA_964629545.1 uncultured Verrucomicrobiota bacterium
GACACGATCGCCACGGCCACCGAGGTGGCGTTCGACGAGGGCGTCATCCAGGAGGAGGGGCCGCCGGAGGAGTTCTTCCGCGCGCCGAAGACAGAGCGGGCGCGGACGTTCCTGGCGCGGGTGACGGGCGCGTAGGGGGTCAGCGAGACCGGTCTCTCGGCGACACGGCCAGGCCAAGGAACACGATCAGGGCCTGGTTCAGGCGGAGAACGTCCACATCGTCGAGGTGGCCCAGCAGTGTGCCAAGCCTTGACCGCCAAACGGTCGTGACCTTGTCCACCATGAGCCGCGACGGTGCTTCCAGCCCATTTCGTTCGCTTGGTTCGATAATTGGACGGAAGAGTGGCGCCTCGCCGGGATCAGTGGTGAAGGCGCAGATAGTCACCGAGCCGGTTGCGTCGAACCGGTCATCCTGAATGACCACGGCAGGTCGTGCCTTGCCGGTGAAGTCCCCACCGCCGGCGACAGTCCAGATCTCTCCGCGCCTCATTCTTCGTTGAGGATGGACACGGAGTCGATGAACGCCTGGTCTTCTTCGGCGTGGCCGCTCCCGGAGACCGCGAGGGACTGCCGGTGAGCTTCCGCGGCAAATTCCGGAGAACGTACGTCAGGCACCCAGATCTGGATTGGGCGCAGTCCTTGCTCGCGCAGCCGTTGCCGGTACGCGTTGACTCGTCCGTGGGATGGTCTCGGGGAAGCCATGGCAGCACCCCTTTCAATGCGGTTACATGTAACAGTACCACGCTCTCGGCCGGTCGCCAACGCCCGGCATCGCGGATGGCATGGCGCCTTTGTCATCGCCTTCAGCGCGGCCCTTGCGCTGCTCGCCACTTCGACTGCGTGCACAGGGGCTGCACGGCCACCGCGGCCGAGCTGCTCGATCAGACCAGGCCGGGCCAGAAGCTGGCGCTCCAGGCGCGCTGATGGGCGCCCGCGCTGCGCTCAGCTCCAGAGAAGGAGCACGAGCGCAGCCCCAAGCCCGGCGAAGCCCCAGACCATGCTGCCGAAGCCGAAGGTTCTCATGACCTCACCTCCGCGCGGCGCGTGGCCCCTCCGATGACGGTCTGCAATCTAGGCCGCGGTCTCGGAACTGCGCGAGGGCCGAATGGGACCGATAGATGGGGCCGATAGGGCCGAGTTGGGGAGGAGGGAGGGCGGGTGGGCTATCATCCGCGATGGACCTTCAGCGAAGAGGAGGCGGGACCACTGAACCGTCGCGAATTGCTCAGACGCATGGCCGCCAATCAGGCGAACGTCCGCTTTGACGATCTCGTAAGCCTTGTGGTCGCCTGCGGGTTCCGCGAGAAAAGGCGGCGAGGGAGCCACTGTCTCTACAGCCACTCCGCCGTTTCCGAGCTACTGAACCTCCAGAATGTCGGCGGACAGGCGAAGCCCTACCAGGTCCGGCAGTTCCTGAGGCTGTTCGAGAGGTATAACCTGAGTATCGAGGACGAGGCGTGAAGGACTACCACATCAACATCTTCTGGAGCGAGAGCGACGAGTGCTACGTCGCTGACATCCCCGACCTGGCGTTCTGCTCGGCCTTCGGAGGCACGCCGGAGGAAGCACTGCGCGAAGTGCAGGTGGCGAAGGAACTTTGGCTCGAGGTTGCCCGGGAGGAGGGTAAGCCAATCCCTCCCCCAATGTACCGGCCGGCCATCTATCAGCCGGTGGGGTAACGGCGGTCCATCACGTCCAGATGGCGGTAAGGATGGCGTCGGCGGGGTCGCCGTGGTCGCCGGTGTCGATGAGGCAGGGGCGGCCGGTGGTCATTTCGGCGGTGGGGATGGCGCGGTTGACGCGGACGTCGGAGATGACCTGGGGGGATGAGCCATCGAGGCGGGCGACGGCGCGGTAGGTGCCGGAGTTGAAGCTCACTAATTTGGCGCGGGAAATCATCATGGTTCTCCAAGTTCAAGGGTGATGTCGTGGCGGGGGTTCTTGGGGCCGCGGTCGTACTCGAGTTGAAGGGCGATTACGCGGAGGTTGAGGGAGGAGGGAGGAGGGAGGAGTGAGGAGTTGACGGTGATGAGGTCGAAGAGTTCCTGGCCGCAGTGGAAGGGCGCGATCAGGATGACGGTGGGCTCGTCGAGGGTGGCGCGGCGGAGGACGGCCTGGGCGCCGCTTGTGGCTTTGGCGTTGGTGGTGGCGTCGAGGTTGCGCTGGTGGTGGAGGCGTGGGCCGTGCTGGTAGATGGAGGCGAAGGTGGCGGAATCGGCGTAGCGGTCGGGGCCGGAGAGGCGGGCCCAGTTGGCGGGCGGGGGCGCGTCTTCGAGGGTGATCTCGGTGATGGGGTGGTTGCCCGGGCCGCCGTAGGTGGCGGTGGGGGTATCGGTGGTGAGTGGGTTGACGATGGTGAAGCCGCCGTTGTTGTTGGGGCGGACGTGGTCGGTGATGACGGCGAGGAGGCGTTGGAGGGCCTCGCGGCCGCTTTCGGTGGCGTTGATGGCGAAGGCGGGGGTGGTGGATGTGAAGTCGGAGGAGGAGGAGGAGATGGAGGCGGGGAGGCCTGCGCGGGAAGCGATGCGGGAGAAGATGCTGCTGCGGGAGAGTGCGCCGGAGGGGGTTTGCCATGCCTGGGGGGCGCGCCAGCGGGCGGCTGTTTCCCATGGGCCGGAGCAGTGGGCGATGACGCGGCCGGTGGAGCGGGTAACGAGCCGGTCGACGGTGAAGCGGAGGGCGGCGCCGTATTCGAAGGCGGCGCCGGAGCCGCTCAGGTAGCCGGGCTGGACGAGGATCTCGGCGCCGGTGAAGAGGCGGGGGAAGTTGGCGGGGGTGATGGCGGCGTCGTGGTTGTCGAGCTCGAGGCGGGCGGTGGCGGAGGTTGGGGTGATCTCGTAGCGGGCGGAGATGAGGCGGGGGGAGAGGTCGTCGCTGGCGGAGAGGCGCTGGGCGAACCAGACGCCTGAGGGGGTGGCGGCCCAGAGGGCGTATTGGTCGAGGGAGGCGAGTGCGAGGCCGTGGGGGTGGTTGGCTTCGTGTGGTGCGGGCTCGGCCCACTGGCTGGCGACGGTGGAGGCGGCGGGGGGGTGGGTGAGCATGGCGGGGCTGGCGGAGAGTGGGCCGGACTCGAGCTGGGCGAAGGAGGCGAGGATGAGGGGGAGGATGGCGGGTGCGGCGTAGGCGGTGGTGGAGGCGGAGTCGGATTCGGCGATGGTGGTAGGGGCTGACCAGGCGTTGAGGGGGAGGTTGCCATCGCCCATGCGATAGGCGAAAACTCTGCGGTCGCCGGCCGGGCTGGGGATGGTGGCGGTGAGGATGAGGGCGAAGTCGCCGGAGTGATGGGTGGCGGCGATGCCGGTGATGGTGGAGACGTCGGCGGTGCGGGTCCAGGTGGCGCCTGAGCCGTCCCACGCGCCGCTTGTGCGGCGAAGGCGTTTGAGGGTGGTTGACGTTCCGAGGGCGTAGAAGACGCAGAGGTCGCCACTGGCGTTGTAGGCGACGGCGATAGCGCCGATGGCGCTCGCTTCGGTGGCGCGGGTGGTGGCGCCGGACCAGTTAGCGCCGTTATCGGTGCTGTGGCGGACGGTGAGGCCGGTCCCGGCCGCGTCGGCGTAGACGAGGGTGAGCTCGCCGGTGGTGGAGGCGAGCGCGAGGCCCGCGGAGGTGTGGCAGCTGGTGAGGTTGGTCCAGGAGGAGTAGGTGCTGCCGCTGCCGGGGGAAGTGACGCGGGACACATACAACGTGCCGGAGGCGTTGCGGGCGCGGATGAGGGAGCCATCGGCGGCGACGGTGAGAGCGATGGGGGAATCGGGCTCGGCGCCGGTGTAGTACCTGGTCCATTGGAGGATGGGGAATGAGGCGCGGGAGGCGAAGGCGAAGGCGCGGACGGCCGGGAGGCGGGCTGGGAGCTTCTGGTGGGCGGCGAGGGTGGGGGCGAGGGTGATCATGGGGCAAGCAGCGTGGGGTGGAGT
>CAZVRY010000467.1:0-3907 GCA_964629545.1 uncultured Verrucomicrobiota bacterium
GCACCGTCGGCCCCGATTACCAACGACCCGCCCTCGACACCCCCGCCCACTACCGCGCCGCCACCAACCTCACCTCCTTCCCCGCCACCCCCCCCCTCGGTGACCTCGGCTGGTGGCAGGTCTTCCCGGACCCCACCCTCCAGCACTACCTCCAAGAAGCCCTCCGCCAAAACTGGGACCTCCAGATCGCCGCCGCCCGCATCCTCCAAGCCCAAGCCGCCGCCCGCGTCACCCGCGCCCAGTGGTTCCCCTCCGTTGCCGCTGGCGCCGACTGGACTACCGCCCGCGCCGCCCAAAACGGCGCCTCCTCCCTCCCCCCAACGATCGACCCCGAACGCGACTTCACCTCTGTTTACGCGTCCATGGCCAGCTACGAACTCGACCTCTGGGGCCGCCTCCGCCGCGCCAACGAAGCCGCCCGCGCCAACCTCCTCGCCACCGAAGCCGCCCAACAGACTGTCCGCCAAACCCTCGTCGCCGATGTCGCCGCCACCTACCTCACCCTCCTCGAACTCGACGAAGAACTCCTCATCGCCCAACGCACCCTCGCCGTCCGCACTAATTCCCTCACCCTCACCGAAGCCCGCGTCGAAGGCGGGGTCGCCTCCCAACAAGACACCGAACAAGCCCGCATCCTCGTCTTTACCGCCGAAGCCGCCCTCGCCGATACCCACCGCCGCATCGAACAGCAAGAGAACCTCCTCAGCCAACTGCTAGGCCGCAACCCAGGGCCCATCCAACGCGGCCCAGGCCTCCTCAGCCAAAACCTCGACGTCCCTGTCCCGCCTGGCCTGCCCTCCGACCTCCTCGACCGCCGCCCCGACCTCCGCACCGCCGAACAAGCCCTCGTCGCCGCCAACGCCGACGTCGGCCAAGCCAAAGCCGCCTTCTATCCGCGCATCGACCTCACCGGCCTCTACGGCTTCCAGTCCGTCGCCCTCTCTGACCTCCTCACCAGCGCCAGCCAGACCTGGCAATTCGGACCCAGCGTCACCTTGCCCCTCTTCACCGGCGGCGCCCTCCGCGGCAACCTCCAACTCGCCCAAGCCCGCTTCCAGGAAACCCTCGCCCTCTACCAAAAAACCGTCCAAAACGCCTTCCGCGAAGTCTCCGATAGCCTCGTCGCCTACCAGCGAACCCGCGAATTCCGTGCCCGCCAGGAACTCCGCACCCAGGCCAATCGCCAAGCCGCCCACCTCGCCTCTGTCCGCTACGAGGGCGGCGTCACCAGCTACCTCGAAGTCCTCTACAACGAACAAGAACTCTTCACCGCCGAAGTCGGCCTCGCCCAAGCACGCCTCCAAGAACTCCTCAGCGTCGTCTCCCTCTACCGCACCCTCGGCGGAGGCTGGCAACTGCCCGCCGACCAGGAGGCTTCGCCCCGGGAACATTGAAGCCCTCGCTCTTAGAGTCCTTCCGGACCGGTCGGGCCCGGGACACCGCCTCGCTACGGCTTCAACATCCGAAAGAAGCCCGTCGCCCCCTCCGGCAGCAGGCTCTTGGGCACCAACGCCTGGCGCCGCTGCCCAATCGCCACCGGCGTCACCTCCAAGGTCGACCACTGCGGCGACGTCAAGCCCGCCGCCGTCTGCAAGCCAAACCCCGTGTCCGGCACCGTCCACGACACCAAATACCCCGCGTCCGCCGGCGGCACAAACAAGACCCCGCCCGCCGCCGCGTTCGGCGTCCAGAGGGTCGTGTCCAATTCCGTCCCCGCAAAACTGTCCGACAGCAGCACCGTCGTCCCCCGTTTGATCTCAATCCTCCCTACCCGCACACTCTGGCCCTTGTTGGCCTCGGCGTTCGGCTGAATCCCAAAATAGGCCCGGATCTGGGGGAACTCCCCGGCGAACAACGCCGCCGCCTCCGCCCCGATGTCGATCGGATCGCTCACGGTCCCGTCCGGCGCCGTCATCCGCAAGACCTGCCCCTGACCCGTGATCGTCCACGTCCCCGTCACCGTCGCCCCGTTCACCACCGTGTGCGGCTCCCCGCCACCATAGAGCTCCGTGTTGTTCCCCGCCTGGTCGGTCTTGATCCGGAACGTCGCATTCCCCGTATTGCCCGCCCCGGCCTTGATATCCATGAAGATCAGCGTCGGCTCGTTCCAGTCCGGCGATTGCGCCGTGCCCGGATACCCAGGCACCAGGAAAATGTGGGCCTGAAACCCCGGATACGCCGCCGCATCCGGGAACGTATCGAGCGTAAACGCATACGAAACCGGCTCCCCCGAATTCACAAAGGCGAATTTCCCCGGATCCAGCGGATCCTCCACCGTGTAGAGGTTGTGCCGTCCATACTGATCGGGACTGGTCGCCACCAGACTCAAGCCCCCCTGCGCCGGCGCGATCGCCAACGTCGGCGGCGGCGGCGGGGCCGTGCTCCGCGTGAACGAAATGTTGTCCACCTGCATCACCACCGGCCCCAGCAGCGCGTTGTCCCCCACCTTGAACGTCAACCGATGCACCGCGTCCGCCGACGGCCGCACCTGGAACGACAAGTGATGCCACTCGTTGTCCGTAATCCGAATCCCATCCGCCCCGCCAATGTCCGTCCCAACCCAATCCCACCCCGTCCCGTTCCGCAAAAACAACTGAAACCACCCGTAATCACCCCCTGCCCGCGGCGTCGAACCCGCCTCCACCTTCACATCCAGGTTCACATGACTGAACTCCTCCGCCGCGTTCACCTGCCCGCCAGGCAGCACATACGTGAACACCGTCTGCTGGTAACCCCCAGGCAGGTTCTCAAACCCGTGCTCCAACCGAACCGTCCCCGACGTCGAACGCCCCCGCGTGTCCGCCGCCTCGTAGGTCGCAAACCCCGCCACCGACCACGTCTCCCACGACCATCCCTCGGGCAATCCCCCGGGCACCCCGTTGTCGACCCCCGAAATCCACACGTCGTCCGGATTCGTGATATACGCAATGTTGTCCACATACAGCGTCACCGGCCCCAGGAAATCGTTGTCCCCCAACTTCAAGGTCAAACCCCGAATCGAATCCACCCCGTCCTTCGGCACCTGAAACGTCACCCGCTGCCACTCCGTCCCCAGAAGCCGAACCCCAGGCAACCCCACCCACGCCCAACCGTCCCCCTGCCGCAGAATCAACTCGAAAAAACCGTAGTCGCCGTCCAACCGCGCCGCCGACGCCGCGTCCACCTTCACATCCATCGCCACCGCCCCCACCTGCCCCACGTAATTCTCCGGCGCCGCCAACCCCACCGTGAACACCGCCTGCTGATACCCCGCCACCGACCCGAATGCACACTCCAGCTTCAACGCCCCCGACGTCGGCGTCCCCCCACTCACCGGCGCATTCTCCGCGCTCGCATACGACGCCGCGCTCCCCGCCGCCGACCACGTCTCCCAATTCCACCCCGCCGCGTCCGCGTCAAACGCCGAATTGGCGATCGGCTGGTCACCCCCGTGCCCCGCCATCCCCCACCCTACCAGCACCGCAACCCCAGCCACCCGCACCCACCACGCCCCGCTCCCACCCAAACCGCGGACAAAAGGAAATCGAAGAATTTGCATAACACAGGATGATTTGAACCGCTTACGTTTGCCTCCGCCACCGTAAAACTCAAGCCCAATCCTCTGGCCCGGTTCGCTCAGGCCGTCCACCCTCCCTCCAGGTCAGGCCAACTCTGGACTAGCCGGACCGTCCCCAGCCCGCATGCCCCCGCTCCTGAACCTCCCTCCTCCCCATGAACCGGAAAGGCTCAAGGCTGAATCCCCGCTCCAACTCGCAATTCTAATCCTAATCCTAATCGTAATCCTAATCCTAATCGTAATCGTAATCCTAATCCTAATCCTAATCCTAATCCTAATCGTAATCCTAATCGTAATCCTAGCGAGGCGATGCCTCAGACCGACGAGGCGGTTGGCCCGGCTCCGATGATC
>CAZVRY010000468.1:0-3903 GCA_964629545.1 uncultured Verrucomicrobiota bacterium
GGCCGGGGGCGCCCCCGGGGGGCCGGGGGGGGGGCCGCGCGGGTTCCCATGCGGCCGGGGCGGCGAGGCGGGGGGAGGCGAATCGGGGCTCGACGAGGGGTAGGGGGCTGCCTACAACTGGGCGCGCCTGGCGGGCTGGCTGGCCGGGGGGTGGCGAGCAAGGCAGGTGAGGAAGTGGCGGATGACCTTTTTGCCCATAGTGGAGCGGGAGTTGCGGGTGGCGGCGCGTCGGCGCGGGACGTATTGGGGGCGCCTGGGTTCGTCGTTGCTCGCGATGATCCTGTTTGTATGGATTTACTTGCTGATGGTATCGGAGGCGCCGCGGGAGATGGCGAAGGTAATTTTCGGGGTGTTGGCGGGCTTGTGTTTTCTGTTCAGCTTGTTGTCGGGGATTCGGGCGACGTCGGATTGCATTAGTCAAGAGAAGCGGGAGGGCACGTTAGGGTTGTTGTTTTTGACGGACTTAAAGGGGTATGACGTGGTGCTGGGGAAGCTGGTGGCGACGTCCTTGCACACGTTTTTCAGTTTGCTGGCGGTGTTTCCGGTGTTGTCGATGCCGCTCCTGATGGGGGGGGTGAATTCGGGGGAAGTGGGGCGGATGGCGTTGGTGTTGGTGAACACGCTGATGTTCTCGCTGGCGGTGGGGATGTTCTGTTCGTCGTTCAGTCAGAGCGCGCGTCGGACGATGTCGTTGACGTTCGGGTTGATCTTGCTGGTGAACGCGGCGCCGCCGGCGGCGGGGGCCATGACGGCGGCGTATTATGATTTGAACCAGGTGGAGGTGGTTTACCTGGTGCCGAGCGCGGGGTATGCGTTCGCGGTGGCCTTCGATCCGCTGTATCGGGCCTATGACCGGTATTTTTGGATCTCGACGGGGGTGACGCACGGGTTGACCTGGGCGTTGTTGGTGTTGGCGAGCGTGATTGTGCCGAGTGCGTGGCAGGATCGGCCGGCCGGGACCTTGCGGATGCGTTGGCGGGATCGTTGGAAGCAGTGGTGTTACGGGGATGGGGAGGAGCGGCAGCGGTTTCGGACGCGGTTGTTGAATGTGAATCCGATTTACTGGCTGGGGAGTCGAGCGCGCTTGAAGCCGGCGATGGTCTGGGGGTTCTTGGGTTTGGTGGGGGCGGGGTGGATGTATGCCTCGTTCAAGGTGGGTCGCGAGTGGTTTGACCAGGCGGTGTATTTCACGACGGCGTTGTTATTGAACTCCGCGTTGAAGCTGTGGTGGGGGTCGGAGGCGTGCGTGCGGTTTGTGGAGGACCGGCGCAACAACGCTTTGGAGTTGCTGCTGTCGACGCCGCTGACGGTGCGGGACATTTTCCGGGGGCAATGGTTGGCGTTGCGACGGGTGTTTCAGGGGCCGGCGGTGGTGGTTCTGTTGGTGGACGCGCTGTTTCTGGCCGTGCCGGTGGTGGAGCGCGGGTGGAGCGAGGACAACCTGCTCTGGGTTTGGATGTTCTTGTTTGGGATGGTGGTGTTGGTGGCGGATTTGTACACGTTGTATTGGGTGGGGATGTGGGCGGGGTTGACGTCCCGGCATGTGAATCGGGCGGCGGGGACGACGGTGGCCTGGGTGATGACGTTGCCGTGGGCGATCTACGTTGTGATCGTGTTGGGGATGGCGTTCCTGAACGCGCGCCGGACGTTCGATCCGAGTTGGCAATTCATGCTGGGGCTGTGGTTTGTGCTGTCCCTGGCGAACGACGTGGTCGCGTGGACGTTCTGCCGTCAGGCGCTGCATCGGCATTTGCGCGAGTTGGCGTTGAGGCAGTTGACCAGGGCCCGGGGCTGGCGGTGGTGGCCTTTCGGCGCATGACCGTCTGGCCCCTGGTCACTCGCGAACTGCAGGTGAACGCGCGTCGCCGGCAGACCTATACGGGGCGGATGGTGACCGCGGGGGTCTGCGCGCTGGTGGGGATGGGGAGTGCGGTGGCGATGGCGCGGACGGGTTTTAGCAATCGGCTGGGGACGATGTTGTTTGCGAGCGTGGCGGGGATGACGGCGATGTTCGGGTTGTTTATTGGTGCCGGATCGACGTCGGATTGCATCAGCGGGGAGAAGCGGGAGGGGACATTAGGGTTGTTGTTTTTGACGGCGTTAAGGCCGGTGGATGTGGTGGTGGGGAAGTTGGCGGCGTGTTCACTGTTATCGTTTTTCGGGCTCCTGACGGTGATCCCGATCCTGGCGTTGGCGGTGTTACTGGGGGGGGTGCAGGGGGAGCAGGTGGTGGGGATGGGGTTGGCGTTGGGGAACACACTGTTTTTTGCGGCGACGTGGGGATTGCTGACGTCGACGTTGACGCGGCGGGCGGATCACGCGGCGGCGGCGGCGATGGGCGGGGTGGTGTTTTTCTGGTTTGGGTGCGGGTTGTTCGCGCAGGCGCTGAGCGCGCTGAAGGTGGCGGCGGGGGTGGGGTGGTGGCTGCGGGTGATGTCGCCACAGACGGCCGTGGAAATGGCCTTGGGGCCGGTGACCGGGCGTACGGGGTCATTTTTTTGGGCGGCGCTGGGGACGTCGCACGGGTTGGCGTGGGGGTTTCTGGCGGCGGCGGTGTGGATTTTGCCGCGGGTCTGGCAGGATCGGGTGGGGGGTGCGAAGGGTTTGCCGTGGGGCGAGCGGATGGCGCAGCGCCGGCTGGGGACGCCGGCTCGTCGGGCGGCTTATCGTCGGGCGGCGTTGGCCGTGGGTCCGTTTTATTGGATGGCGTTGCGGCAGCCGGGGCGGCGCTGGGACGCCTGGTGGCTATTGGGAGTGGTGGGGGCCGGGGTCGCCGGGGTGGCGAGTTGGTATGGGTCGAGTGTGGATCTGGGGATGTTGGGGGTGGGGGCGATGGCGGTACTGCACTTTGCCTTTCGCGCGTGGATTGCGAGCGAGTCGGGGCGGCATTTGGCGGAGGAGCGTCAGAATGGGACGTTGGAGATGTTGCTCTCGACGCCCTTGACGGCGGAGGAAGTGATTCGGGGGCAGTGGTTAGCGGTGTGGCGGATGTTTGCGTGGCCGCTCGGGGTGGTGGTGGCGGTGGATTTGGGAATCGCGGTGTGGATGGGGATGGGGTGGTGGGAGGAGCCGCCGCCGCGCGAGTTTGCGTGGGTGGTGGTGGGGGCGGCGGGGGTGATGTTGTGGGACTGTGTGGCGATCTTCTATACGGCGTTATGGGCGGCGGTCACGGAGAAGCGAGCGCAGGCGGTGGGGGGGAATGCGCTGGCGCGGGTGTTGTTTTTGCCGTGGCTTTTCCTGTTGGCGATTCTCTTGGGCGGGGTGTTCCTATTTGGGGGTGGTCCGGGGCCGCCGCTTTCGGGCAAGGCGTTTGGCGGGTGTTGGTTTGTGTTATCGGTCGCGAACAGTTGGTTCTGGTTTGCGCGGAGCCGTGCTCGGTTGCGGCGGGAGTTTCGGGAGCGTGCGATCGAGCGCTATTTGCCAGACGGGGAGCGTCCGGGGTGGTGGCAAGCGTGGTGGGCCAGGTGGCGTGGTGGGCGCGATCGGGGGAGGCTGGGATGACGTTTTTGCCGGTAGTGCAGCGCGAGTTGGGGGTTCGTTCGCGGCGGGTGTGGACGTATTGGGGCCGTCCGTTGGCGGCGTTCGTGCCGTTAGGGTTGGTGGGGGTTTTTGGGCTCCTGGGGGGGCGGGGAGGCGGCAAGGGGTTGTTCGACGTGTTGGTGGTGCTGGCCACGTTATATGGTCTCCTGGAGGGGGTGCGTCAGACGGCGGATTGCGTGAGCGAGGAGAAGCGGGCGGGGACGTTGGGGCTGTTATTTCTGACGGAGTTACATGGGTATGACGTGGTGTTGGGCAAGTTTGTCGCGGCGTCGCTGGGCTCGTTTTACAGTTTGATGGCAGCGATGCCGATCATGGGGTTGGCGTTGCTGCTGGGGGGGGTGACGGCGGGGGAGTTTTGGCGTT
>CAZVRY010000469.1:0-3894 GCA_964629545.1 uncultured Verrucomicrobiota bacterium
GAGGTGGAGAGGCTGGGTTTTGTGCAAGGTAATGGAGGGGAAGGGAGGTCGGCCCTTCGGACAGGCTGAAAGACCGCCCCCCGGATGCTTGGAACGGTGACCGTTCGTTGCCGCCCATGGCCCGTTTGAGGCGAAGCCTTTGGAGTGCGCCGGTGCTCTGGCGCTTTGGATTTCGCGCCCGAGGCGTGGGCGGAGCCTTTGGGTTGGTCCCACGCCGGAGGATCCAAAGCGGCGGAGCACCGCCGCACTCCACGACGCTGGCGCGCCTTGGCCCATCACTGGGAACGCGGAACCAGCACCTCCTACGGCTACAACAACGCGGGCGACCTGACCTCGATCAATTACTCGGATCCCACCCCGGACGTGACTTTCGCCTCCGATCGCCGAGATCGGAGGCTAACCGCCGCCCAGAACGGCGCCAATACCGCCACCTTTGGCTACAACAGCCAGATCCAGGTCACGAGCGAAACCTGGAGCGTTGGGAGCTTGAACGGCCTGGCTTTGACGTTGAGCTATGACCGGTTCCTGCGGCGAACCAACCTGAACGTGAACACGGGCACCGCCATCCAGAACGCCTTCGCCTACGACAACGCCTCGGAACGGTTCGTGGGCAGCGAGGGCGACCGCAGAAAGGGCCATGGGTAGAACTGCTGCGGGGGTGAAGGCTATCGTTGACAACGGGGTGTGGAAGCGTGTGATGTTTCGGGTGAGCCGCGCTGGCGATGGGCGGGGCGACTGAAGCATGACACCGGGACACTGGAATCTCTTTAAGCGGGCGGCCCGATTGGAGCGGCTCGAGCGGGTGCCCATGGCATTGATTGTGGACAGCCCCTGGATTCCGGGGTATTTGGGGATCAAGCATCTGGATTACTATTTGGATCCGGAGCTATGGTTTCAGTCGAACCTCCGGCTGCATCGGGAGTTTCCGGACATTATCTTTGTCCCCTCGTGGTGGATGGAGTATGGGATGGCGGCCGAGCCATCGGCGTTGGGGGCGAAGATCAAGTTTTGGCCGGACAACACGCCGAGCGAGTACAACACGCTTTACCAGATTGAGGATCTCGAGAAGTTTCCGGAGTACGAGGTGGAGGCGGATGCGTTCATGGCGTTGACGCTGCACCGCATTCGGATGCAGCGGCAGCGGATTTTGGATCACGGGCACATCCTTCCGATGGTGACCGCGCGGGGCCCGATGTGCACGGCGGGTTTTGTGCGGGGGACGACGGAGCTGATGATCGATTTGGTGGAAAAGCCGGAGTGGGCGCACCGGCTGATCGATCTTTGCACGCGGCTGGTGATTGACTGGTTGAAGGCGCAGCATCGGGCGATGGGGGATACGGTGGAGGGCATTTTCCTTTTGGATGACATTGTAGGGTTCGTCAACGAGGAGCATTACCGGGAGTTTTGTCATCCTTATCTGAAGCGGATTTGCGACGCGTTTCCGCGGGACTGGGTGAAGCTTTATCACAACGATGCGGACATCCAGGCCTGTCTTGATCATCTGCCGGAGGCCGGGTTCAACGTATTGAACTGGGGCAAGCAGACGGACCTGGCCGAGGTGAAGGCGCGGGTGGGGGATCGGATGTGCCTGATGGGGAACGTCAATCCTCTGGAGGTGGGGGTGCGAGGAACGCCTGAGGAGGTTTACGAAGCGACCTTGGAGGTATTGGAGAAGAGCGGCGGGGAGGGGATTATTCTGTCGGTGGGGGGCGGGACGAGTCCGGGGATGCCGGCGGTGAACATCAGGGCCATGGAGCGGGCCTTGGCCGATTTCCATGGGCGGGCGCGCTAGGTGGGCCGGGGCCTGGATGGATCGGGTGTTGCTGGGGACGGGTGGATAGGTGCCATTGAATCATGACCATGGGTCGGCCAATTTCATATGCCTGATTACGCGCGGATGAACCAGTGCCTTTACGAAGGCAAAGCGAAGGAAGTGGAGCAGATGACGCGGGACGCGCTGGCGGAGGGGCGGAGCGTGCAGGAGGTGCTGACGGAGGGGTTGATTGCCGGGATGGCGGTCGTGGGGGAGGATTTCAAGTACAACGTGCTCTACGTGCCGGAGGTGCTGATTGCGGCGCGGGCGATGAAGGCGGGGATGGCGGTGCTCAAGCCGTTACTGTCAGCGCATGATTCGGGGGTGCAGCCGGCGGGGGTGTTGCTGATGGGGACGGTGAGGGGGGATCTGCACGACATTGGGAAGAACCTGGTGTGCATGATGGCGGAGGGGGCCGGGTTCCAGGTGCATGACATTGGGGTTGACCAGAGTCTGGACAAGTTCCTGGCCGCGGCCGAGCAATGCCGACCGGACATTATTGGGATGAGCGCGCTCCTCACGACGACGATGACCTACATGAAGACGGTGATCGACGGGTTTGAGGAGCGGGGGCACGGGGGGATCAAGATGGCGATCGGAGGGGCGCCGATCAGCCAGATGTTCGCGGATGAGATTGGGGCGGACGGGTATGCGCCGGATGCCTCCAGCGCCGTGGACTTGTTCCTCTTTTTGGTGGGCAAGGGCCCGCCGCCGCAGGTGCGGTCAAAGCTCCAGACGCTGGCGGCGGCAAAGGAGGCGGCGGGGGAGGCTCGGCCGCAGGGCGGGACGGGCGAGGTCCGGTCGAAGTACCAGGTGCTTTACTGGCAGGATATTCCTTCGGAGGTGAAGGCCTGGGATGGTTTGGACGAGGTGAAAGTGACTTTGGCGACGAGGTTTACGGAGCGGATTGACGCGCGGGCTCAGGAGTTGGGGCAGACGTCAGGGGACGCTTATTTGTCTCATTTTCGTTGGGGTGAGGAGAAGGAGCGGGTGGGGCTGCCCAACCAGGTGGCACAGGCGGTGAAGGCGGAGTTGGAGGCACAGTACCCGTAGGGAGGGAGCAGGCGTGGGTTCCCGCCAGGAGGTCGCTTTCCCGGAGGGGGAGGGGAAACGGTTCGAGTGCCATGGGGTCGTCGTGGTCGAGGTATTGGGCGCAGACGCGGACGAACTCGGCGTGGTCGGTGACGCGGCGGATGGCGTGGAGGAAGCTGCCCGTGGGTTCGACGCCGAGCCCAAGGAAGTTCATGTGTTTCTTGATGCGCTGGATGCGGGCGGTTTCGCGGAGATCGGGAGGGCAGACGGTTTCATAGAGGCGGAGGACATAGGCCAGGACGTCGCGTCCGCGCGGTTGAGGAGGCGGAACCCCGGCCATACGGGCGCGGATTTGGGAGAAGATCCAGGGGTTCCGGATGGCGCCGCGTCCGATCATAAGGCCGCGGGCGCCGGTGGTGTGAAGGACGGCCAGGGCGTCGCGAGCGGAGGCGACATTGCCGTTGGCGAGGACCGGGTAGGGCAAGGAGGTGACGGCTTGGCGGATGCGGTCGTAGTGGACCGGGGATCGGTACATTTCGAGGACGGTGCGGCCATGAACGGTGAGGAGGTCGAGGGGGTGCCGGGCGAAGATGGGAAGGAGTCGATCGAACTCGTCGGGGTGGGAGAAACCGAGCCGGGTTTTGACGGTGAACGGGAGGGAGATGGCGTCGCGGAGGGCACCGAGGATGGTGTCGATGCGTTGGGGATCGCGGAGGAGGCCCCCGCCGGCGCATTTGCGGTAGACGACGGGGGCGGGGCAGCCGAGGTTGAGGTCGAGGCCAGCGATGGGATGGTGTTGGAGTGCGCGGGCGGTGCGGACGAGGGCAGGGATGTCATGGCCGATCATCTGGGCGATGACGGGGCGGCCGGTGGGGTTGTGGGTGATGGAGCGGAGGATATGGGGGTCGGGGTGGGAGTCTGGGTAGACGCGAAAATATTCGGTCACGTAGAGGTCGGCGCGGCCGTTGGGCGCGTGGGCGGGCCAGAAGGCCTGGCCGGTCACGTCCTGCATGGGGGCGAGGGCGAGGAGTGGGGCGGGGCGGGCCAGG
>CAZVRY010000470.1:0-3854 GCA_964629545.1 uncultured Verrucomicrobiota bacterium
TGTCGTTGTCAGGGGGTGAGCAAGGCGATTAAGCCGTGGGAGAAGACGGACGACGCGGGGATGGCGGGGGCGGGGAAGCGTCCGGACGGGGCGGGTTCGTGAGGGGGAGGGGAGGGAGCGAGGGAGAGGGACGCGAGAGCAGGACAAGTGACCTATGAACTCAGCGGCGAGGTGGATGTGGGGGTTTGGGTTGGGGCTGGGGTTGGGGCTGGGGGTGGCGGGGTTGGGTCAGGACCCAGTGGTGGTGCAGTTGCCGCCGGGGGTGGAACTGCCGCCCGGGATGGAGTTGCCGTCGGGGGTGGTCTTGGGCCTGCCGGGGACGATGTCGTCGGGGCCGGGAGCTGCGGAAGCGGGTGGGGCGGCGAACCCGGAGGATCGGCGGTTGCAGGAGTTGATGCGGCTGACCTTCGATCGCTCCCCGCGGTCGGTGTTGCAGGGTTTGGCGCGTCAGGTGGAGGGGGCGGCGCCGTCCACCAACGAGGTGGAGCGATTTCGGGCGGACGTGGTGGCGGGTCGGTGGTCGGAGGTGGGGAGGTTTATGGCGGGTTTGCCGGAGGCGCATCGGGGGCAGGTTTACCGGCATGTGTTGAACGGGTTGCAGCGGGGGCCGGCGCCGGGGGCGATGCCGGGGATGCCGATGCCCGAAGGGGAGGTGCCGCCGGAGCTGTTGGCGCAGATGCAGGGGGGGATGCCGCCGGGGAGGATGCTGCCGCCGGTCTTGTTGCCGGGCGATGTATTAGCGCTGGCCGATGTGGCGCCGGTGGAGTTGACGGACGATGTGGTCCGGTTGTTGGGGCAATTGCTGGGGCGGGCGGTGAGCCGGGGGGATGCGATCGAGCCGGTGCTGGAGCAATTGGAGAGGGGGACGGCGAAGCTTGGGGGAGCGGAGGCGGGCCGGCGGGAGGTGGCGGCGCGGTTGTTGATCGCGGCGAATCGGCTGGCCGATGCAGGGCGTTTTCTGCCGCCGTTGGAAGGGGCGTTGGAGCGGGGCGATTTCGGGGTGGTGGGGCTGCATGCGCGGTATTTGGCGGCGATCGGGCAGGAGCGGGACCGGACGAACGGGGTGGTGTTGTTGCGGCAGGCCTGGGACTTGACCCAGACGGCCTTATTGGCGACGAACGTGCCGCCGGCGGAGCGGGAGCAGGCGTTGTCGCGGGCGTTGGATTTGTTGCCGGTGATGGCGCGCGAGGTGGGGACGAACTGGTTGCGGGAGAGTTTTGCGCGGCGGCCGGCCTTGGGGATGAGCATTTTGGCGACGGTGGGAGGGCTGGTGCAGCAGCATGCGATGAACCGGGACCTAGAGGTGCGGGCGAGGTATTTGGAGTGGCAGCAGCGGGCGGTGGGGGCGTTGTTGGAGGGGCAGGCGGAGCCGTCGGGGGAATTTCGGCTGGCGTTGAACGTGTTGGCGTTGGGGTGGGTGCAGGAAGCGGAGCAAAGCCGCCAGCGTTGGCAGCCTCGGCGGGCGCAGCACCAGCAGTTCGATCCCTACGGCAATCCGGTCTATGTAGACGGGCCGTATTACGAGCAGGGGATGCAGAATCCGAACCTGGTGCCGCCGCTTGCGCCGGAGCAGTTGTTGCCGGTGGCGCCGGGGGGACGTTGGCTGGCGAGTCTCGAGCCGACCTTGGTTCCGCGGATCGGGTCGTTACAGGCGGGTTTGCAGATGAAGACGGGGGAGCCGCTGGCGGCGTTGCCGTGGTTGGAGGCGCTGGCGGCGACGCAGCCGAAGCTGGCGGGGAGTTTGGCCGACGAACTCTTGCGCGCGTGGGGGCGGGAACGCCATCCGGGGGAGGCGGGTTCGTATTATCAGCGTCGCTATTACTATTCGCCGTATGGTTACAACATGCAGGCGCAGGGAATGTCGCTGACGAGGGCGCATCAGGTGAGGAACTTGAAGGAGTTGCGGGAGTTGCTGGGGCGGTTACGGGGTTTGCCCGGGGTGAAGCTGGATGAGGGGGCGATGGTGAATGCGTTCACGCAGGCGCACAGTCCGGCCGAGGTGTTTCGCGAGGAGGACGTCGAGGCGGTGTTTGGGCCGATGGCGGAGTTGGCGGCGGAGCCGGCGGCGGAGATTCTGCAGGCGATGCGGCAGCGTTTGGCGGGGCAATGGCGCCAGCCCCGGGTGCAGCAGGAGGCCAAGACGCGGCGGACGGACAAGGAGATTCAGGCCGAGGTGGCGCGGGGGTATGAGTTGGTGACCCGGTTGGTGGACCGGACGGTGGCTCAGCAACCGGGTTCGTGGCGGTTGCGGGCGGCGCGGGGGGCGGTGCTCTTCGACCAGGCGGAGTTCGATTACGGGCGGAAGGTGGACTTGGCGATTTACACGGCGAAGCGCGAGGAGGCCTTCGCGAGTTTCCGCGCGGCGGCGGGTCTTTATGCCGGGGCGTTGCCGTCGTTGCCGGAAGGGGAACAAAGTGCGGCGGTTTACCTGCAATGGTTCAATTCGCTGCTGGGGGCGAGCGATCTCGCGTACCTGACCCGGCAGCAGGAGCCGGCGACGAACCGTTTGGACGAGATTCGGGGGGCGTTGGAGTCGCTCCCGGGGGAGGCGGCGGAGCGGCATCGGAGGAAGTTTGCGGAGGGGTTGAGCGAAGCGGCCAACCAGTTGCGGCCGGAACTGAAGCCGCGCTATTTGCGGTCGGGGCTGCGGGTGGCGGGGGAGCATCCGGCGGCGCGCGAGGTGGCGGCGTTGGTGCGTTACTATGACGATTTGCTGGAGGAGTTGCGGTTGGAGGTGCAGGTGGATGGGGACACGGTGGTCGGGCATCGGGAGCCGTTCGGGGTGTTGGTTTCGATTCGGCACAGCACGGCTGTGGCGCGCGAGAGCGGCGGGTTTGCGAAGTATCTGCAGAACCAGGGCAACCAGGGGTACTACTATAATCCCTACGGAGGCGGGCCGGTGAATTACCGCGACGACTTCGAGAAGCAGGTGCGGGAAAAGTATGGCGACACCTTCGAGGTGCTGGCGGTGGCCTTCCACGATGACAAGGTGGAGGCGCGGGGTTTGGCCGGGCGTCCCCACTGGCGGGAGACGCCTTATGCGTATTTGCTGTTGAAGGCGAAGGACGCGGCGGCCGACCGGTTGCCGGCCCTGCAATTGGACATGGATTTCAGCGATGTGCGTGGCCAGGTGGTCCTGCCGGTGGTCTCCCAGGTGCAGTGGATCGATGCGCGTCCAGAGCGCGCCCCGCGGCGTCCGGTGGAGAAGATCGAGGTGACTCAAGTGCTCGACGAGCGGCCGTTGTCGGAGGGGCAACTCACGTTGGAGATCAAGGCGACGGGGCGAGGGTTGCTGCCCGAACTCAAGGAACTCCTGGACTTGGCGGTGCCCGGTTTCGTCATCGATCCGTTCCAGGAACCGGCCCTGGCGATCACGCGAGTGGATGCGGAAGAGGAGACGGTGGCGGCGTTGTCGGAGCGCAACGTGGTGCTGACGTTGCGGACGGACCCGCACGCCTCGCGGACCGACTCCTTTGCTTTCCCGAAAGGGCGGGGGGCGGCCATGAAGACGGTTTACAAGCGTTATGCGGATGCGGACGTGGAGCAGGTGGCGGAGGAGGTGGCGTTGGCGGGCTTGCCGCTGCGTCCGCGGCCGTGGTGGCGCTGGCCGCTGGGAGTTTGTTTGGGGGTGGGGGCGTTGGTGGCGGCGGCGCTGTGGTGGCGTCGCCGGCCAGCCGTGGCGGGGCCGGAACGGTCGGGCTACGAGGTGCCGGTCGAGGTGACGCCGTTCGCGGTGTTGGCCCTGCTGCGACGCATTTACGCCGACCGCACGGTGGCGTTAGCGGGGGATCGTCGGGTGGCGTTGGCGGGGGCGATCGAGGCGTTAGAGCGGGCGCATTTCGCGAGGGAGGGCG
>CAZVRY010000471.1:0-3850 GCA_964629545.1 uncultured Verrucomicrobiota bacterium
CGCGCCAGCGTCGTGGAGTGCGGCGGTGCTCCGCCGCGTTCGATTCGGGCGCGGCACCACGCCGACCGCGGTCCATCAGGGTGACAGGTTCAACTCCCTGGCGCATTGAACCCATGGACCGTTTGCGTTCCCCCTCTCCCTTTCTCCCTCTCCCCAACCTGAGCCAACGCCTCGCTGGCCTGGGCTGGAGAGAGGGATGAGGTGAGGGGGCGGTTCCTGGGGAGCCTCCAGGTCGGGCGAAACGGAGAACAGAGCTACGCCATGGGGTCTGGTCCTCGGGTCTGAGGTCACGCCTCGCTAGGGATCGGCGGCGTAGATTGGGGCCAGATCGCGCAGCAGGACCTCGAGGCGACGCAAGTACTCGGGCTCTTCGAGGGTGGGCTTGAGCGCGCGCAAGGAGGCAAGGGCGGCTTCGAGCGCATCGCGCCGGGCGCGCCATTCGGCCGGCCAGGTTTGCTCGCGAGCGCTGCGCACCAGGTGAACCTGGTGAGCGCGGAGCCCGTCGACGGCGGCGCCGCCTTCGGGTTTCTTGATGGCGCGGACCCCGCGGAACCAGTCGGCGGGGGTGCCGACGCCGTCGCCGTTGTCGTCGAGCAGGGCGTGTTCGGTGGCGAGGCGGCCTTCGGCGGCGTACCACTCCGCGAGCCGGCGCGATCCGAGCACGAAGGCTTCGAGCAAGGAGACCTGTTCGTCTTTGTCGAGGTCGGCGGTGGGATCGGTGAGCGCGGCCACGAAGTGTCCGCCGAACCGGGCGTAGTTCTCCTCGTAACCGCTGCGGGTGGCCGTGATGATGACGCGTCCCTGCGCGGAGAGTTTTTGGAGGAAGGGGCTGCTGGACGAGGCGGTGTTGAGGATGACGAGGGGGCGGCGGAAGGGCTGGAGCCAATCGGCCAGGTCTTGGGCGGTGAGGTCGGGGCCTTCGAGGTTGAAGCGCGCTTCGCGCCCGTCAAAGGTGCCGTGTCCGACCAGGACGAGCCAGAGGTCGGCGTTGGATTCGGTGGGCTGTTCGGCGAGGACGTGGCGCAAGCGGTCGCGGTCGGAACCGACGTTGGGAGGGGGTGGGTTGGCGGAGGGAAGGGCGGCGGCGGGGGTTGGGCGCGGGCCGATGAGGATGGGCTGGGCGCCGGCTTGGGCGCAGGTGTGGAGCCAGCGTTCGGTCCAGCGGGCGAAGTCGTGTCCGAAGCTCTCCTCGCCGGCTGCGCCCACGGCAAGGATGACGGTGGCGGAGGCGGGCGGTTGGGATGCGGGGGGTTGAGGGTCCTGGGAGAGGGCGGGGGTGCAGAGGGCGAGGGTCACCAGGAAGGCGAGGGCAATCCCGGGGTGGGACGGTGGGGGGATCATGCCAGGCCTTTCCACCGGCGCAGGCCCCATTCGGCGGCGAAGCAGGCCAGCACGAGCAAGAGGACCGCGGGTTGGTGCCAGAGTGGGAAGGACCAACTCTCCGTGATGGGCGCCTTGCGGTTCGGCAGGCTGGCCACGAAGGCCGCGAGGTCGTCGGACCGCACGACTTCACCCCCGGTTTGCCGAGCCAAGGTTTCCAACAGGGCCGCATTGGGTTTGAGGGACCGGAACTCCTCCGCCGCCGGGTCGGCCGCCCAACCGGCCTGGGTGCGCCCGACTTCGCCGCCCTGGGCGTCGGTCACCACGATGCCGGCGAGGTAACCGCCGGGGGTGCGCGGGACGTAGGTGGCGGAGTAAAGGCCGGGTTCGGTGGCCGAGGCCTCGGCGGGGAGGCGGACGCTGCCGGGGCCGCCGACGTGCGGATCCACGCGGTTGGTCGAGGGCAGGCCCTCGAGAGGAGTGACGGTGACGGCGACGGTGGCGTTGTCGAGCGGCCGGAACTGGGGGTCGCGGGCGCGGACTTGGATTGTCATGGCCTGGTTGGGGTCGCCGCGCTGGGCGGCGAGGTGGACCTCGAGGCGTTCGGGGACATCGGAGATGAGCCAGCGGCCGAGTTGGCGCCAGGCCTTGTCGAGATCGCGCCGGTTCTGTTCGTCCCGCAGTCCCCAGCGCCACCAGTCGCCGACGAGGAGGGCGCCGGCGCGGCCGCGGCCGAAGCGTTGTTCGACGAGGGCGGGGTGGAGGCGGTTGTTTTGGTCACGGGCTTCGAGGAGGACGGTGGCGCCGGGTTTGAGGCCGCGGACAGTATTCAGGACCTGGAGCGGGGGCATGGTGTCGAGGCGCTGGTGTTCCGCGGCCTCGGTGTCGCGGAGGCGGACCCAGGGTTGGAGCCAGCCTTCCTTGGTGAAGCTGAGGCGCAGGTTCTCGCCGGGGGCGGGGTCGCGCGGGGCATCGAGATAGACGGGGAGCAGGTCGCCCACGGGGGTGCGGTCGTAACGGCCCTGGCGGAAGGACTCGGCGCCGCCGAGCATGAGGAAGCCGCCGCCCCGTTCGGTGACGAACTTGTGGAGGAGGGCCATTTGATCGCGGGTGAAGAAGTCGGCTTCGAGGTCATCGAGGATGACGGCGTGGAACCGGTAGAGGGCCTCCGGGGTTTTGGGGAAGCCGTCGGCCAATTCGAGGGCGTATTTCGGGTTGGGGCACTTGAGGACAGGCTGATCGTAGCGCTCGGTGTCCTCGTCCTGGCGGTCGAACCCTCGGAACAGCGGGTTGCTGGTCTCGCCAAGCCGCCCGCGAAACTCGAACTTCGGTTCCCGTCGCGCCACGCGGATAAGCGGGGCCAGTTCGACCTGGCTGTCCTCGGCGAGGGCGCGGTTGAGGAACTTGAATTCCCAGTTGGGCCGGCCGGCGACGTAGAGGATGCGGTAGGGGCCTTGGCCGCGGTCGACGACAACGACACGGCCGTTGTTGGCGAGGGTGGCTTCCGGGGAGGAGGGAGGGCTCTCGAACTGGCCGAGTTCGTCCCGGGCGGCCACGCGGAGCCGGTAGAACGCCAGGCCCGGTTGCTCGGCGCGGAGTTGGAAGCGGAAGGCGGCGCGCTCGCGCGCGGCAGTCTGGGACAGTTCCTGCACGACGCGGCCGGCCGGATCGAGCAACTGGGCAGTGAGGGGGCGCCCGCCATAGCCGATGGCCGCCACGTCCGCCTGGACGGTGACGGGGGCGTCCTCAAAGGCAGTCTGGCTGACGGTGACCTTCTGGAGGGCGAGGTCCTGCATGGGATCGTCGCGACCGACCACGACAGGGTAAACGGGCGGCCAACCCTCGGTGGAGGGGGGGCCGTCGGGGAGGTCGGTGGCATTGCCATCGGTGAACACGAGGATCCCGGCGAGCGGTTGGCCCCGGAACCGTTCCGCCAGGGTGCGCAGGGCGGTGCCGAGGGCCGAGGCCCGGCCATCGAACGTGAGTTCCGAGAAATCGCGCGTGCTCTGGAGCTGAGTGTCGAAGGTGTAGCGGCGAACCTGGAACTCGCGTTCGAGACTGGCCATCCACGAGCGCTGGGCGTCGGCGAGCCGGTTGGTGAGCCAGTGGGCACGGGTCGTAGCCGCGCCACGGTCCTTGATCCGCAGACCCTCGCTGTTGTCGGCCACGACGATGAAGTGGTTGGCTCCCGGGCGCGCGCGTTGGGTCGTCCAGAGCGGTTCGAGCAGGCAGGCGAGCAAGGCGGCCATGCCGGTCAGCTTGAGGAGAGCGCAGGCGAGCCGCCAGCCGCGGTCTGCCGGCGCGCGGCGGTAGTTCCAAATCAGCAGGACGATCACCGCCGCCAGGACGCCCGCCGCCGGCCATAGCCAGGTTTGGTTCGTGATCAGGAGTGCGGCGACCATCACGCGCCTTTGCCGTGGACGGACGCGGGAAGGTCCCCCTCCCCATGAACCGCCCTCCTCTCCATGAACCGGGAAGGCAGAAGGCAGAGTGCAAGAGGCAGAATTCGTGCTCTTGCTCTTGCTCTTGC
>CAZVRY010000472.1:0-3809 GCA_964629545.1 uncultured Verrucomicrobiota bacterium
GGCCCCCTATATCCGCCGTCCGGGGCGGAGAGCCCGGAGGCTGGGGTGCCGGGTTTTTATTTGTTCTCGTCGCCTTGTCGTCGGGTTCCCCCGGGATTCGCGGCTGTGTTCGCCGAACTTTGGAACGTCGTTGCGGATGAACCGGCCGCCCATGCCCTGCTCGAGGCGAGGGTAGTAGACGCCTGGTGGTATGGGCTAGCCGATGAACGGGGGCAGGCGGCGGTGTTCTTCCCCTATCCGCTGGCGAACCTGGTCCTCGGGAGTTCGCCTCCGGTCGGGCTGGCCCCGGAGGAGCAAGCATGGCCGGTCGAGATCCGGGTTCGTTACGAGCCTTCGCGGCTCGTCTGGTTTCCCGGCGTGGAGGTCCCTGACCTGCGCAGTATCCGCGACCAGGCGGAGGCGGGCTTGCTGGCAGGCGAATCGCCGCCGGGTTCGCCGCCGGTGACGGTGTTGACCGCCACACTTCGTTTCGGCGAGCCGTTGGTGCTCCGTTCCGGAGCGAGCCCGCGGCTTCACTTGATAGTCTGAGTTCCGATCCCCATCGCACCAAACCACTAACCCAGGTATCCCATATGCCAGAGTATCTCGCGCCCGGTGTTTACGTCGAAGAGACGAGCTTCCGAAACAAAACCATCGAAGGGATGAGCACCAGCAACGCCGCATTCGTCGGGCCAACGCGATTTGGCCCGGATCACGGGGAACCCGAACTGCTCACCAGCTTCAACGACTTCGAGCGCATCTACGGCGGACTCGATCAACTGGAATTCGACGGCAACTTGGTGGACAACCAGGTCGCCCACGCCGTGCGCGCCTTTTTCGAGGAAGGGGGCCGGCGGCTCTACGTGGCCCGCGTCATCGGCGAGGGGGCCGCATCCGCGAATGCCGTGCTGGGCGAGGCCACTTCGCCGCCGACCACAATGGTCAGCCCGTACTCCAACTTCGTCCGCCTGAGCGCGCGCTATGCCGGCAAGGCGGCCAATGTGGTGGTCAAGTTCACCTTCCGCCGCGGGCGCGACATCCTTGCGCAGGACGCGCGGGGCCGTACCGTGCTCCGTGGCGCTCGAGACCACGATCTGGTGCTCGTCGAGGAGGATCCGGCGGGTTCGCCCTCGCTGGACCGCCGGCTGTTCTGGTTGGATCGCTTCCTCAACACGGAGACGGACCTGGAGGACTTTCGTCTGCGGGAGGACGCGGGCGGGGCACCCTCCGGAACCGAACCCACGGTGGGAGATTCACTCGTGGTCGGACCGCATAAAGTCTACGTCGTGACCGTGAGTGTGGCCGTCGGGGCCATGGGCGTTGCGATGTCGCCGCTCACCTGGGAAGGCCTGACCTTCCATCCCGAGCACGAGCAGTCCCTCAGCCGCGTCTTCGAGACCAAGCTCGATCGGTTGAGCCGGTCGACTCAGCTTTTTGTGCCGCTGGAAATCAGCACCGATGTCCAGAGCGGCGCGCAGATCGCCGCGATCCTGCTGAGCCAGCGGCCGACCGACGACACGGGCGACCACGCCTCGCCGCCGGCGCAGTACCAGACCATCCTGGAGGCCCTGATCGACGTGAAGTCCACCGATGCCAACCGGTCGTTCTCGGTCGAACTCGAAGATGGCACGGACGGATCGCGTCCGACCGCCGACGCTTATGAAGGTGACGAAGGGGACACCACGGGCTTGAAGAGCGGCTTCAAGACGCTGGAGGACCTGGAGGACGTCTCAATCGTGGCTGCACCCGGAGCGACCGCGGATTACGCCAATAATCAGACCGACGCCGACACCATCAACCGACATCTGATCTCGCACTGCGAGCGGATGCGCTACCGGATCGCGGTGCTTGACTCGGCGCAGGGCCACCTGATCTCAGAAGTGCGGAACTACCGGGGTCAGTTGGACTCGAAATATGCCGCGCTCTACTACCCGTGGATCTGTATCCTGGATCCGGTCACGCGACAGGAGATCAAGCTGCCGCCGAGTGGCTTTGTGGCGGGGATTTACGCCCGAAACGACATCGAGCATGGTGTGCACAAGGCGCCGGCGAACGAGGTGGTGCGGCTGGCCATCGGATTCGAACTGCTCCTCAACAAGGGGCAGCAAGACGTGCTGAATCCGGAGGGCGTCAACTGTTTCCGGTTCTTCGAGGGGCGCGGCTATCGGCTCTGGGGGGCGCGAACCATCAGCTCCGATCCGGAGTGGAAGTATGTGAACTTGCGCCGCTATTTCGGCTACCTGGAACGTTCCATCGACAAAGGCACCCAGTGGGTGGTCTTCGAAAACAACAGCGAGCCCCTTTGGGCCAACGTCCGTTCCACCATCGAGGACTTCCTTTACAACGAATGGAAGAACGAACACTTGATGGGCGAGTCCCCCAAGGAGGCCTACTTCGTGAAGTGCGACCGCTCGACGATGACGCAAAATGACATCGATAACGGCCGGCTCGTTTGCCTCATCGGCGTGGCGCCGGTCCGGCCCGCCGAGTTCGTCATTTTCCGCATTGGCCAATGGACGGCCACCCGCCGCAGCTAGCTGGAACCTTGTGAACCCTTAACCCCGTCACATCATGGCAACATTTCGAGAGAGACCCTACGGCCAGTTCAATTACCTGGTGCAAATCGACAACGGCGACACCGCCTCGGCTCAGGCCGGCTTCCAGGAAGTCAGCGGCCTCGGCCTCGAAATCACCGTCGCCGAATACCGCAACGGCAACGAGAAGGACAACGCTCCTCGCAAGCTCACTTGCCTGAGCAAGGTCCCCGACGTCACGCTGAAGCGTGGCCTGATCGGTTCGCTGGACCTCTACAGCTGGCTGAACGAGATCCGCAACGGGTCGCAGGACCAATTGAAGACCGTGGTCATCGGCATCCAGGACGAAAGTCACACCGACATCGTCCAACGCTGGAAACTCACCAACGCGCGGCCTATCAAGTACACAGGACCAAGCCTGAACGGCAAGGGCACCGATGTCGCCGTGGAAGAGTTGGTGTTGGCGGCCGAGCGTATCGAAATCGAGTAGAAGAACGCGCCTCCGCGCCGGTCCCCGCAGCCCGGCCGGTCCAGTTGTCGCGGGCATGTGCCAAGGACGTTTCATGGCCACTGCAGCCATCCATCGTCTGCCGGGCGTCTATTTCGAGGTCGAGGCGCCCACGCCAGCCGAAGCACTTCCTCGGATGGACATTGCGCTGTTCGTCGGCTTTGCCGAACGCGGTCCCATTGGCCTCCCGGTGGCGATCGAGGACGCAAGCCGTTTCCACGACCTATTCGGAGGTAGCGTCCGTCTGGCCTGGGACGAAGCCACCGGGGAATGGACCCAGGCCCAGCTTGCGTTGGCGGTGGAGCAGTTCTTCCGCAACGGCGGGCGCCGCTGTTATGTGCAGCGGTTGGCCAACGCGGCGGAGGCTTGCACCAACGAATTCCAAGTGCCGAACCTCGCCGGACCGGAGGGCGCCCCCGGGATGGCGCGGGCTCGTTGCCCGGGGACCTGGTCGGATCCGTTGCGGGTAAGCACCCGGCTCCGTCGATCCCGCTGGACCGCCACCCGCCTCGACCAGGTTTCAGGAGTCCTGGAACTGACCGCCTCGCGGTTTCCGCTCGGGCCGGGTGACCTCTTCCGTCTGGAGGGGGCGGGCAAGGTGGGATGGCTGTTGGTCGCAGCGTCCCAAGAGGGACCCAGGCCCGGGGATATGCACCGGATGCTAAGCGCGGACGGCACGGAAGCCTGGCTCGCCGTCGTGAGCCTGAAGACCGAATCCTCCATCGCCCAGCTTAGTTGGCGGCCGGAACACGGATCAGGAGTGTCCGGGGTCGAGCTCGAGCAAACCC
>CAZVRY010000473.1:0-3760 GCA_964629545.1 uncultured Verrucomicrobiota bacterium
CACCGCCGCACTCCAAGACGCTGGCGCGCCCTCGCCCATCGCCCGGTTGCCACCGTCACCGTCACCCGTCGAACGAACCGACGCGCAGGGGGAGGAGCACAACGGGGTCAAGTCATAACCATCGATTTTGGTGAAAACTGGGGGGTTTTTCAGCGGGTTGGGATGGGCGTCGGGGTGAGTGCGTTGAGATAGCATCCTTGGCCGCTCATGGGAGGGCAATGTCCTTGCGGCTCGGCGCGGAGCCTTTGGCCGCGCCGGAGGCGCGGAGCCCTGAGACGAGGACATTCAACAACTCGAATCGTATCGGCGCGGGGACAGGCCCTCACCGGGCCTTGTTCGGATACGGCGGAGGCTCCGGAATCCTCACCGGATTCGCCGCCATCGCCTTCTTGATCTCCTCGATCGCGCGGTTCAACTGATCGTCCATCCCCGCAAACTCCCGCGCCGGATCGTTATCCACCACGATGTCCGGCTCCACCCCCACCCCTTCCATGATCCATTCCCGCGCCTCCCAATCAAAGCGGCTGAACTCCGGCCGGTTCAAAAAGCCCCCATCCAACAGCGGCAGCGTGCCGCGAATCCCCACGACTCCGCCCCACGACCGCTGACCAATGATCGGCCCCAGACGATGCTTCCGGAACCGATACCCGATGATGTCGCCGTCGCTCGCCGAATGCTGGTCGATCAACAAGACCTTCGGACCCAGCACCTGCCCCGACGGATCCACGTTCACGCTCCCATTGCGGGCAATCGTCCACATGGCCGGCTCGCGCCGCAAACGCTCCGCGATCATCGGCGACACATTCCCGCCACCGTTGCCCCGACAGTCCACAATCAAGGCCTCCTTGTGCAGTTGTGGGTAGTAGAACTTCACAAACTCGTTCAACCCCGGCACCCCCATGTCCGGCACGTGCACATAACCCACCTTCCCGTCCGTCGCCTGGCTCACCGTCTCGATGTTCTTGAACACCCAGTTCAAATAATAAAGCCCCAGTTCGTCGTCGGTCGGAATCACCGTCTCCTCCCGAGCCCCTTCCTCCTTTGGCTCCCCATTTACCCGCAGCTTCACTTGCTTCCCCGCCAGCCCCACCAACGCCGCATAAATGTCCACCATCTCCTTGGTCGAACGCCCATTCACCCCCACAATGAAATTCCCCTCCCTCACCTTCACCCCCATCTCCGTCAGGGGCGACCGATACTTCGCATCCCAGTTCTGCCCCTTCAAAATGCGGTCCACCCGGTAATACCCGCTCCCGTCCCGGCTCAATTGCGCCCCCAGCAGGCCGAGCGGAATCCGCTCCGGCTTGGGATAGTCCCCTCCCCCCACATAGGCATGACCCGCGTTGAGCTCGCCGATCATCTCCCCGATCACGTAGGTCAGATCGGCCCGATGGCGCACATGTGCCACCAGCGGCTCGTAACGCTGGCGCATCGCCAGCCAATCCACCCCGTGCAAATTCGGCGCGTAGAAGAAGTCCCGCATCTGCCGCCAGCATTCCACCAGGATCTGCTGCCACTCGGCCGGGCGATCAAGATGCACCCGGAGGTCCGCCAGGTTCAATCGCTTGTCCGCCGTGTCCAGCTTCCCGCTCGGCAAATCCACGATCGCAAACCCATCCCCGCTCCGCACCAGCATCTTCTTTTGATCCGCCGAAATCATGTAGCCCGACACATCGCCCAACTCGGTCTCCTTCGCCTTCTCCAACTCGAACACCGCCAGCTTGCCCTTCCGGAGGTAATACACCTTGTCGCCGACCGACGCTAACCCGCGATAGCTCGAGGCCGGGGTCGGCAACACCACGATCCGCTCCGCCAGCCCCTCCGCATCCACCTTCACCACCACCTTCTTGCCCTCCTTCTTCTCCCCCTCCTGGCCCGCCCCGCTCGCCCCACCCTCCTTCGCCTTCTCCCCGTCCTTCGCCTTCTCCTCCTTCTTCTCCTCCCCCTTCTTTTCCTCTTTGATCTTCACCTCGTCGCTCTTGGGCGCGAAGGGCGACGGCGTCTCCTTGGTCAACGCCACCAGGTAGATCCGCTGCATGTCATTGTAGACATGATTCCATTCCGTCGCGCTGTAGGTCGGGCTGAAGCTGCGCTCCGACACGAAATACAAATACTTCCCGTCCCCACTGAACGCCGGATCCCCAACGTCAAACCACCCGTCCGTCACCCGAACCGTCACCTTCCCCTCCAACCCGTAAAGATAGATGTTCGGCATCCGCCGCTCCTCAGGCATCGTGTAGGCCAACCACTGACTGTCCGGCGACCACACGAAATCCCGAATCTCAAACGCCGCCGACGCCGCCACCAGCGTCACCTCCTTCGTGTCCACCACCACAAACTGCAACCGGTTCTTCTTGTCCGTCCACGCGATCCGGGCCCCGTCCGGCGACCACACCACCCCATACTTGTAAGTGTCCGCCCCCGTCGTCAGTTGCCGCGCTTCCCCCGCCCCGTCCTGCGACCGCACCCAGATCTCCGTCTCCCCAGACTCATCGCTCACATACGCGATCCACCGCCCATCCGGCGACCACGCCGGATCCCGTTCATGCACCCCAGGTGTCTGCGTCAAGTTCCGCGTCGGGCCATGCTTGGCCGGCACGGTGAAAATCTCGCCCCGTGCCGCCACCACCGCCCGACTCCCGTCCGGCGCCACATCGTAGGAGCCCGACGTCTCCCGGCTCACCTCCCGGTAGCGATCCCGCCCCACCGCCATATCCTCCCCGATCTCCACCCGAATCGGCGTGACTTGTTCCGAGGCCAAATCCAGCCGGTAGAGATACCCCCCGTTCTCGAACACGATCGCCCGATCGCCCAGCGACGGAAACTTCACCGCGAACTCCGTGTAATGCGTCAGTTGCCGCGTCTGTTTGGTCTTCAGATCCATCACATACAGATTGGCCTGCCGATTCGCATCCCGCTCCGACACGAAGTAAATCCGATCCCCCCGCCACATCGGGAACACGTCCTGCGCCGGCTCCTCCGTCAAGCGCGTCGTCTGCTTCGTCCCAAAATCGTAAAGCCACACCTCGTCGGCTTGCCCGCCCCGATACCGCTTCCAGGTCCGGAACTCCCGAAATACCCGGTTGTAGGCCAGTTGCTTGCCATCGGGCGAGAAGCTGCACCAGCCCCCACGCGGCAACGGCAGCACCTCCGGCACCCCTCCCCCCACCCTGGCCAAAGTCAACTCCCCCTTGAACGGATTCCACTGCGTCCGCCGCGACCGATAAACCACCGTCTCGTTGTCCCGCCACGTCATCACAATGTTGTTCGGCCCCATCCGATCCGAAACGTCGTCCCGCTCCAGGGTCGCCGTGTAGGTCAACCGCCGCGGTTCGCCCCCCTGCGCCGGCATCACATACACCTCCGTGTTCCCATCATACTGGCCCGTGAACGCGATCTGCTTGCCGTCCGGCGAAAACCGCGGAAAACACTCGTAGCCAATATCGCTCGTCAACCTCCGCGCCATTCCCCCCCCGGCCGACACCGTATACAAATCTCCCGCGTAGCCGAACACCACCTGGTCGCCGTGCAGGGCCGGAAACCGCAATAACCGCGCCTCGTCCGCCACGCCCACGCCCCAGTGGGCCGCCCCCCACCCCACCAGCAACCAGCCACTCCACACCCGTAACCGCGCCAGGAAAGTCGTTTGCATGCGCGCACCGTAGCCGATCCCCCCGCCAATGCCAGCCCGGAAACCTCCGCCATCCCCCCACCCCGGCCGGGCCCGGCCCCCCCCCCCCCCACCCCCGCCGCCCCCCGC
>CAZVRY010000474.1:0-3752 GCA_964629545.1 uncultured Verrucomicrobiota bacterium
CCCTTGCTCCGCTCGCCCCGGCCGGCGACGAGGCCGCGCCTCCCCTTCCCCGATCTCGTAGACCGCATCCGCCGCGATGCCCTCGAACACGTTCGTGGCCCCCGCCTGCCAGCGCACTTCGAGCCGATCCACCCTCGTCGCCGCCCCTAAGCCCCAATGCAAGGTCCGGCTCGATTGCGAAAGATAGCTCACCCCCGTCACGCTCCGCCGCAACGGCGTTCCCCCCACCCACGCAATCACCGTCGATCCATCCCCCCACCCGTTGGTCCGGCCCGACCGGTTCCGCGAATACAGCCGCACCTGCAGCCAATGCCCCGCACTCATGTCGTTCCGATAGAGCCGCACCCCCTCGTACAAATCCGCCACCACCACGTCCAGGTCCCCATCTCCATCAAAATCCGCACTCGCCAACCCCCGGCTCACATGCCGCTCGCTCAACCCCGCGTGCAGCGGGGCCAGATTGTGGAAATGACGGCCTTGCTCGCTCCACAACAACATCATCTCCTGCCCCTGCAACGTCCGCGGCCGCGGCCCCTCCGCCTCCAACGTGCTCCCGTTGGCCACCCACAAGTCCAACCACCCATCCTGATCCACATCCGCAAACTCCGTCCCCCACCCGACCAATGGCAACGTCAGATGCCCCACCCCGCGCTGGTTCGCCACATCCACAAAACGCACCGCCGGCGCCACGTTCGTCCGCCCCGCCTCCGCCCGCGCCCCACCCGGCCCTCCTCCCTCCACGCCCCCTCCCCCACCCGCCTCCTTCCTGCGCAAGTCCATCCAGAGGCTCTCGTACAGCCCATTCTCCTGCGCCACCCAGTGCGTCACATGCAGGTCGTCGTCCCCGTCCCGATCCATGTCCCCCACCGCCAACCCCATCGCACTCCGGTAATCCGCCACCCACGCCGCATGGCTGATGTCCTGTAACCGTCCCTCGACATTGCGGTAAAACACATTGTCCGAAACGTCGTTCGCCACATACAAGTCCAGCCAGCCGTCCTGATCGAAGTCATGCCACACCGCCCCCAGGCTCCGCCCCTCAGGATTCGCCACCCCCAACGCCCCCGCCACCTCGACGAACGTCCCGTCCGCCTCCTGATGAAACAGCGCGTTCCGCCCGCCCCCATACGAGGCCGGGTTCAGCGTGAACGGCACCGCCGTCCCAATCTGATCCGACACCTTCTCCCGATCCCCCTCGTCGGCCGCATACTCGACATAGTTGCAAACGTAAAGATCCAGCCGCCGGTCCCGATCGTAATCGCCCCAGGCCGCCCCCGCCCAAAAACCCTTCCGCTCCGCCAGCCGCGGGTCCGCCGTAAACCGGCCCGTTCCCCCCTCGTTCCGCAACAACCGCAACGCGTCGTAGCCCGTCACCACCAGGTCCAGAAACCCATCGCCATCGTAATCTCCCCACGCCGCCCCCAACCCCCGAACGCGCAGCTCGGGAAACCCGGCCACCGGCCGGAACCTCCCCTGCCCCAGGTTCTCGAACAAGACGCACGGCCGAAGCTCCGCCTCCGTCACCTCCAACGCACCCCCCGCCGACACCAAGAACAAATCCTCGTCGCCGTCGTTGTCAAAATCCCCCCACGCCAACCCCGGCCCCATGTCCTCCGGCAATTGGGACGTGCGCGCCCCCGCAAAATTCCGGAACTCGGCCAACCCAGCCTCCCGCGTCACGTCCGTCCACCGCGGGCGCGGAGCCCCCGGCGGCAACCCGCGCGCCAGTTCGTTGGTGATGTCCTCCGGCCGCTCGTCCGGCCGGTAAGCCTGGGGCCGGTTGCGCTGATGCCACATCACCCCCAGGGCCACTCCGAGGGCCAACGCCGAGGCGAGCATCGCCACGGTCCAGCGCAGGCGCCGCCGACGCGGTGACAACGGCCGGCTCATCGCTCCGGTTGCGCCGCCAGCGCCGTCGCCCCCACTGCCGCCCTCCCCGCCGCCTTCGCCCCCACCTCCACCGAAAGCGTCGTCCGCGCCAACTCCGTCACCGGGGCCGTCAACGCGTTGGTCTCCCCAAACAGATAATTCAACAGGAATTGATCCACCTTGCGGTATTGCAGCGCCCCCCCATACTCGTAGCGACCCGCCGCCGCCGGCGCGGCCACCGCTGGCGCCGGCACGTCCAAAGTCTCGGACCGCGCGGCCGCCGGAGCCTCGTTCGTCCCCCCCATCCCCGCCCCGCTGCACGGGATCGAGAAATTCACCGTGTCCGAATAGCCCGGAAACAACGCCCGCCGAAACCGCACCCCCACCATCTCCCACAAGTTGTGCCGGTCGATCAGATTCCCGTGCTGATCCACCGGCTCCGCCTTGAACAGGAAGGTCCCCGGCTCCAGAAAATTCCGCCCGTCGCGCCGTCCCGATGTCCACACCACCTGCCCTCGCTCATCCTTCACCACAATCTCCAGCCAGCTCTGAATGATATCCAACGGCCCGGTCGGAAAATCGTGTCCCACCTTGTTCGACGCCATCACCACCCGCAACGGAATCGCCTCCCCCGCCCCCACCGTCGCGGGCGCGCTCGCCGCCAGCTTCACGATCGGCCCGTGCGCCCACTTCTCCGCAATCTCCGGAATCGGCAACTCGCCTCGCAACCACTGCTCCGTCAGCTTGAACTGCGTCTCCCACCCCTCCAACTCCGCCCGCTGCGCCCACGGGATGATCGTGTTCGCCGCAAGGAAGCGATGGCTCCGATGCTGGCGGTCTCCCGGGGTCCGATTGTAATCCAGCGCATCGCCCGCCGCCGGATCCCGCGAGGCCACCAGCGGCATGTGACACTCCCGGCACTCCACCGTCCGCGTCGCATCCCCCTTCTTGTTCCAATGACTCGCCGCCCAATTGTCGTACTGATTCTGCAACTGCACCCACCCCACCCGGTTCACCTCCGCATCGATAAACTGCTTGTGGCACGCCGCACAATACTCCGGCTTCTTGAACGAACGCTTGGCCAGCTTCGCGTGCTCCGCCGGATAGCTCCGAATCAGAAAATCCCGCGCCCACTTCCCCACCCCATGGGTCGCCCATTGCCACAAATACTCCCGCGGCTGCGTGATCGTGTAGTTCGCGTTCCCCTTGATGTCCGTCTCCCGAATGGCATGGCAGGCCAAGCACGACACCCCTTCCCGATACCCATGCAGCCCGGTCAGATTCTCCACGAAAATGTTCTTGGTCCCGCTAAACAGGGAAATCGGATCGTGACAGCCCCCGCAGTAACGCGTCGATTCCGCCCCGTTCTGCTCCGCCATCACGTTCTGAATCCCCAGGAAGACCTTGTCCATCGCCGCATACCGATGCGCACTCGGCAGCCACTCCTCCACGATCTGCTCGTGGCATCCCTCCGTCCCGCACGAGCGCGACCCCGCCAACGACCGCGCATCGAAGGCCCCCCCCGTGTCCGTCTTGGCCAAACTGGGCGCAAACGGCCGATTGGTCCCGTACAAGTAGCTGTAGTCCGCGGGAAACTCGTTCACGTAGCGCGTTCCGGAATACACCCAGCCCAGCCCGTAACACGCCGCGCACCCCAACCCCGCCCAGGCCAAAGCCTGCCCCCAACACCGCCCCCACCCCGGCGCCGCCGCCACCCGCCGCTGCTTCCACATCGCAGCCCCCAGATGCGGCGCCACTCCCGCCAGCAGCACCAACGTGGACACCCAATGCACCTGCCGCCACCCCCCCCCCCGCCCCCCCCCCCGCCCCCCCCGCCCCCGGCCCCCCCCCCCCCCCCCCCCCCCCCCCCCCCCCCCCGCCCC
>CAZVRY010000475.1:0-3747 GCA_964629545.1 uncultured Verrucomicrobiota bacterium
GGGACGAGAACTTGACTCGATTTGATCAAGTTCTGGGCGGCAAGGATTCTAGGGTGGCTCGAGGGCGGGTCGACCAAAGTGCTTTACGGGCGGGCGGGTTCTGGCAAGGTGGGTCCAGGCCTATGGTTGGCCTTGACTCATGGATATTCAAATCGCTGCTCTCTGTGATGCCGCCGCCGATTTTAACGGCAAGCTCTGTCTGCTTGGGACCTTCGACACGATCATCGCGCAGAAGATGCCGGCGGTGCATCCGCAATGTTCCATCGCTTTGCGGGTGGTGTTCAGCCGGATCGAGGAAGGGCATCACAAGGTGCGGATGACGATCGTGAACGACGATGGGCAGCCGGTCATGCAGGGGATTGATATTCCGGTGGAGGTGAGTTTGCCGGCGGACGCGACGTTTCTGGCCCGCAATTTTGTGGTGAACATTCAGCAGATGAAGTTCGAGAAGCCGGGGCAATACGAGTTTCTCATTGCGATCGATGGGCGGCAGGAGGCGAGCATGCCGTTGCAGGTGAAGACGGTGGCGCCGCCGGCGGCGGAGCCGGCCTGAGCGTTATTCGCGGGCCTGGCTATCGATGACGAGGGTGACGGGGCCGTCGTTAGTGAGGGTGATGAGCATGTGGGCGCCGAAGACACCGGTCGCCACCGGGCGTCCCAGTTCGGCGGCGAGGCGTTGGAGGAAGGCTTCGTAGAGGGGGATGGCGATTTCGGGGCGGGCAGCGCGGGCGTAGGAGGGGCGGTTGCCTTTGCGGGTGCTGGCGAAGAGGGTGAATTGGCTGACGACCAGGAGTTCGCCGCCGGTTTCCAGGATGGAGCGGTTCATGACGCCCTCCGCGTCGGGGAAGACCCGCAGCCGCACGAGTTTGCCGCTGAGCCATTCGAGGTCTGCGGGGCCGTCTGCTTCTTCGACGCCGACGAGGATGAGGAGGCCTGGACCGATGGAGGCGTGCGGGTGGTCGTCGATGGTGAGGGAAGCGGAGGAGACGCGTTGGACGACGGCGCGCATGGGGGTTGGGGGTTAGGGGGCGGAAGGGGGGCGTCTGCGGCCGAACTCGGCGTCGAGGGGGATGAAGCGGACGACGAGGAAGCCGGGCAGGGTTGCGAGCATGACCCAGATGAAGAAGTGGCGGTAGCCGATGAGGTCTTGAAGCCAGCCGCTGAACATGCCGGGGATCATCATGCCCAGGGCCATGAAGCCGGTGCAGATGGCGAAGTGAGCGGTTTGGTGGTCCCCGCGGGCGATGTAGAGCATGTAGAGCATGTAGGCGGTGAAGCCGAAGCCGTAGCCCAACTGTTCGACGGCCACGCAGGCGGTGATGACGGCGAGGGAATCGGGCTGGGTTTGGGCGAGGAACACGAAGACGAGGTCGGGGAGGTTGATGACGAGGATCATGGGCCAGATCCAGAATTTGAGGCCCTGGCGGGAGGCGGCCCAGCCGCCGAGGAGGCCGCCGGCGGTGAGGGCGAGGATGCCGACGGTCCCGTAAACGAAGCCGACCTGGCCGGTGGTCAGGCCGAGTCCGCCCGCCTCGCGCGGGTCGAGCAGGAACGGGGTGACCAGCTTGACCAGTTGGGCCTCGGCGAAGCGGTAGAGGAGGAGGAAGGCGAGGAGAGTGAGGATCTTCGGCTTGCGGAAGAACGTGGCGAAGGCCCGGAGGAACTGGCGGAGGAAGTCGCCCAGGGCGCCGGCGGTGCCGGGTCGGTCGGCGGGGGTGCGGGGCAGGACCCACGCATGCCAGGCGCAGAGGGCGGCGAAGAGGGCAGCCAGGGCGGCGAAGGTGAGAGTCCAGGCCAAGGGCAGGTTTCCGCTGCGCCCCTGGAAGGTCGCGGTGGTGGGCTCGCGCAGCTTGGGATCGAGTTGGATGAGGGCGGCGGCAGGGCGGTTCCAGTTGCGGTCGTCGAAGATCAACCGGGCGCCTTCCGCCAGCGACAGGCTCTTGTCGCCGCGGAGCCAGGAAAAGTTCAGGACGACCTCGCGGCCGGGCGGGCGGCTGAGGTGGAAGTAGATGACGCCGAGGTTCGGGGCCAGGCCGTCAGCCGGGGTGGCGGGGGCAGCTTCGCCGAAGCGCGCACGGATCCAGTGGCCGAGGGGGGTGGAGACGTTGCGGGCCCACCAGGAAGGGGCGGCGGGGATGGCAGGCGGAGCGGCGTGGGGGGATTCGGGCGGGAGGAATCCCTGGGCCCGATTCCAGGCGCGGACCTCGGCGAGGAGGGATTGGACCTCGGCGGCGGGGCGCTGGGCGAGGTCGAGGTCGAGGGTGGAGGAAGGGCGGCCGTTGGGGAGCGCGACCCAATGGAGGCGGTCGGCAGGGACGACGGGAGGGAGTTGGTCGGGGCGGAAGCGGTCGAGGGGGGGTGCGTTGGGGTGGGCATGAACCTCAAGGGTGATCGGGGGCAGACCGGACCGGCTTTCGATGGCGCCAGCCAGCATGACGAGGAGTCCCTGGCCGGCGATCATGGCCAGCCGATAGAACGTGCTGCGGACGCCGGTGAAGAAGGTTTGTTGGTGATCGTCGAGGCCGAGCATGTAGAAACCGTCGGCGGCGATGTCGTGGGTGGCGGAGCTGAAGGCCAGGAGCCAGAGGAAGGCGAGGGTCCATTGGAAGTAGCCGGGGAGGGGGATGGAGAGGGCGACGCCCGCAAGGCCGGCGCCGATGAGGAGTTGCATGGCAACGATCCAGGCGCGGCGGGTCTTGAGGAGGTCGACGACCGGGCTCCAGAGGGGCTTGATGACCCAGGGCAGGTAGAGCCAACTGGTGTAGAGGGCGATCTCGGTGTTCGAGATGCCCATCCGTTTGTAGAAGATGACCGAGACGGTCATGACGACCACATAGGGGATGCCTTCGGCGAGGTAGAGGGAGGGCACCCAGGTCCAGGGCGAACGCGCGCGGCGGCCGGCGGGGGAGGGGGAGCGATCGTTCATGCGGCCAATGGCCGGGATCATCGGGAGTCAGGGGGGAGGGGGCAAGCGAGATCGGCGATCGGGGTCCGGAAGGCGGGGGCGGTGGGGGTCTGGGGGAGCAGGGCGGTGATTCTGTTCCGGCGGGCGACCAACACATGCCGTTACAGGCGCTGCTTAATCCCGGCAGGCCATCCGCAAGACCTCCAGGTCCGATTCAGCCAGGAAGATCCAATCCTCCGGTCGATTGCTGTCAGTCTTCCGTGGCAAGCAATACGCCTTCCCGTAAGACGGTGCCGAAAAAAAAGTCGCCCACCGTTTTCTTCTCCTCCAGCCTCGCCGGCGTGATCGGGATGAGCGTGAACGACGGTCGTGGCCAAACCGGAGCGAGGGCTCGCCGCCATTCGGCGGCTGTGGCCAACTGGCGTTCCGCCCGGTCTGATACCAAGCACAAGTCCACATCGCTGTCCGGGCGGGCTTCGCCGCGCGCGTGCGAACCGAAGAGAATGACCCGACGCAACGGTACGGCCCGGTCCATTGCCTCCAGGCAGCGCGCCATCGTCTCCCGCTCCCCTCGAAGCGATGGCGGCAGGTTATCGGCCAAGAACTTCATCCGCCGCGACTATGGGCGCACCGCCACGAGCAGGCAAGCCGATCCGCCGCCAACCAACGGGGTGGCGGTGGGTGGCTCGCACAAGCACCACGTGGCCCAAGCCAGGCAGCCGGTGGACAAGGCGAACAACCGCCCCTGCGAGGCCTGCGACGACGACCGGAGAGCGGGCCCGGGGAACGGCTAGAATCCTTGCCGCCCAGAACTTGATCAAATCGAGTCAAGTTCTCGTCCC
>CAZVRY010000476.1:0-3702 GCA_964629545.1 uncultured Verrucomicrobiota bacterium
ATTGCCCCAATAACCCCCGCCACCGCCCCCAGACCACCTGCCCGGCCGTCAGCGGCGTCACCAAGATCAACTCCAACGCCCCCGTCCGCTTCTCCTCCTGAAAACTCATCCCCGCCGCCACCGCCAACCCCAACGCCAACGCAAACAAGAACAACCCCTGCCACGCCCAGGCCTCGCTCATCGATAACGCATACGCCTCCGTCGCCATCGCCGTCTCCCCCACCGTCACCGCTCCTAACCACCCCACCCGATGCAACCGCCCCAACCGCGACCGGTCCAATAACCAACGCATCGGATTCCGATCCAATACCCGCCGCCGCCGCCGGGCCAGGAAGCCCCGCGCGAACAGCGGCTCGCTCAGATCCTCCCGCAACCCCACCCCAGGGTCCTCCTCCACCCGCACCCGCCAGCGCTTCCCCATCGCCGCGGCCACCGCACACAAGCCCAACGACACCCCCGCACTCCCCAGGAACGTAAACAGCGTGCCCAGCAACCACACCGACTCGTCGAAGCGGATGAACGGCTCCCACCCAAACCCCAGCCACGCCCCCGATCCCACCATCGACCCCACGAACGCCACCACCGCCACCCCCTCCCGCCAAAGCTCGTCCGACCCCGGGAGCCGCTGCGATGCCACCATCACCTGCCCGATCACCGTCCCAAACGCCAAACTCCATGCCACCAGCATTGCCCCCACCACCAATGCCCCCCGCACCAGCGCCCGCGCCCAACTCCGCCCCCACGCCCAGGCCAGACGTCCGCACCCGAATGCCAACACCGCCGCACTCAAGTGGCCCACGATCACCACCACTGCCTTCCGCCACGTCACCACCCCAGCCCACCCCGCGGCTCCCAGGAAAAGCAGGAACCCCAGTAAGACCAGCACCCACCACCCAGCCCGCACCGGCCGCCACCACCTTGAACCCTTCCGCGCAACCCCCACCTCCCCCTCCCGCCCCCCCATCCCCGCATGCTCCGAACTCGGCCCCGCCACCTCCTTCTCCGCCTCGTCACACGAACCCTGGATGACCGCCACGGTCCCCCCAAACCACAAACTCACACTCAAGGCCACGCTCGCCGTCCCCAGCAGCAAAAACGCGCCCTCCTCCACATCGCCTTGCCTCACCGCCACCACCAGGATCAACAGCACCAACGCCCCCAAACGAACCAACATCCGAAACCACCCCGCCAACGCCGCCCGCGCCCGGCCCGTCGTCACCGGCGCGTCCTGCCAAAACGCCTCCACCTGCCGCACGACCTGCCCCACTAACGCCGCCGCCACCAGCAGCAACACGGCCACCGGCATCCCCCACCACCAACGCGAACGCGCTCCGGTCCACTTGTCCATTCCCTCCATCCCCTCCGCCAACGCCAGGGGTCCGAGCAAGAACCCCTCCTCCTGACCGCCAAACAACAGCATCACCCCCGCATTGAAACCCAGCGACATCACCCCGCTCAGCAACACCGCCGCCATCACAGCCCGCATCATCCGCCGCGATAACGCCGACGCCGCCAACCCCGCCGTCAACGCGCACACCAACGAGAGCCCATGCGCCGCCACCATGAACGCCGCGTGCCGTCCACTCACTCCTCCCAACAGGAACGGCAACACCAGCACCGGCAATCCTGCCACCAACAGCCCCGCCGCTCGCAACCCCAAGATCGCCCCCTTGCCCAGCACCACATCCATCGCCTCCAACGGAGTCAGAAACAGCAGCCCCAACGTCCCCTCCCTCTTCTCCCCGCTGATCGCGTCCGCCACCAACAGCGGCACCCCCAGCCAAATCAGGTAATACACGGTCCCGTTCAGGGCCAGAAACAAGTCCCGGCCGAGCCGCGCCGGCTGAACCCACTGCCCCGCCGTCATCGCCCCCAAAAACACCACCATCAGCACCCCAGCCGCCAACACCCGCACCGAAAACGTCGTCCCCTGCCGCGCCTGGGCGCGCAACTCGCGTTCGATGACCGGCAGGACATTCACACGTCAGACTCCACGGGGACAACCACACTTCGACATGACAACCGCGGCTACGGAACCGCGTTCTCTTACCCCTCCCATAGACCACCCCGCCAGCCCCAAATCACGCCCGTCCTCCCGCCCGTCCGCTCTTGCCTCCATTCCCAAACACCGCGGGGAGAAAGGAGCGGGCCATGCTCGGCCGGCCCTGGACCGTCTCCTCCACCCGCCAGGAACCCGGCGCCCAACCCGTCCTTGACCCCCCCCCAACGTTTAGCCAGACTGATCCGGCCCAACGCCCTAGACGTATGCCCCTTGATGACACGCTGCTCGCCGAACTCCGGGAAATCGTCGGCCCGGACAACCTCCTCACCGCCCGCGAAGACCTCATCCCCTATTCCTTCGACGGCACCGCCACCCTCCAACAACTCCCCGGATGCGTCGCCTTCGCCCGCACCCCCCAACATGTCGCCCTCCTCCTCAAACTCGCTAACCGCTCCCGCACCCCTGTCGTCACCCGCGGCTCCGGCACCGGCCTGAGCGGCGGCAGCGTCCCCTCCCCCAACGCCATCGTCCTCTGCACCGTCCACCTCGACCGCATCCTCGAAACCGACCGCGCCAACCTCACCATGCTCGTCGAAGCCGGCGTCACCACCCAGGCGGTCGCCGACGCCGCCAGCGCCGCCGGCCTCTTCTACCCGCCGGACCCCGGTTCCATGCGCATCTCCACCCTCGGCGGCAACGTCGCCGAAAACTCCGGCGGACTGCGCGGCCTCAAATACGGCATCACCCGCAACTACGTCATGGGCCTCGAAGTCGTCCTCCCCGAGGGCGACATCCTCTGGACCGGCAACAAGTGCGTCAAAGACGTCGCCGGCTATTCCCTCAAAGACCTTTTCATCGGCTCCGAAGGCACCCTCGGCATCATCACGAAAGTCCTCCTCAAACTTATCCCCAAACCCGCCGCCAAGAAAACGATGGTGGCCACCTTCAACCAAATGGACCAGGCCGCCGAAGCCGTCTCCGCCATCATCGCCGCCCAAATCATCCCCTGCACCCTCGAGTTCCTTGACCGCACCACCATCCGGTGCGTCGAGGATTACGCGAAAATCGGCCTCCCCCTCGACTGCGAAGCCCTCCTCCTCATGGAGACCGATGGCCACCCCGCCGCCGTCGCCGAAGAAGCCGCCGCCATGGAACAGATCTGCCGCCAACAAGGCTGCGTCGACCTCCGCGTCGCCCAGGACGACGCCGAAGCCGCCCGCCTCGCCAGCGCCCGCCGCACCGCCTTCAGCGCCCTCGCCCGTGTCGCCCCCACCACCATCCTCGAAGACGCCACCGTCCCCCGCAGCGAACTCGCCAAAATGATCCGCTTCGTCGCCGCCGTCGCCCAAAAATACCAACTCCGTATCGGCACCTTCGGCCATATGGGCGATGGCAACCTCCACCCCACCTGCCTCACCGACGAACGCAACCCCGACGAAATGCACCGCGTCGAACTCGCCTTCCAGGAAATGTTCGACGAAGCCATTCGCCTCGGCGGTACCATCACCGGCGAACACGGGATCGGCCTCGCCAAAAAGATGTTCCTCCCCAAATTCGCCGGCGACGTCCAGATGCGCGTCCTCCGGCAGATCCGCCAAACCCTCGACCCCAACCACATCCTCAACCCAGGCAAGATGTTCGATGACGGGGGGGGGGGGGGGGGGGGGGGGGGGGGGGGGGGGGGGGGGGGGGGGGGGGGG
>CAZVRY010000477.1:0-3699 GCA_964629545.1 uncultured Verrucomicrobiota bacterium
GTTTGCGAGCCATCGGGAGGGGGTGCAGCCGGATTTTCTTTGTTTGGCGAAGGGGTTGACGGGGGGGTATTTGCCGATGGCAGCGACGGTGACGACGGCGGGGGTTTTCGGGTCGTTTTTGGGCGAGTATGAGGAGTTTCGGACCTTTTTCCATGGGCACAGTTACACGGGGAACCAGTTAGGGGCGGCGGCGGGGTTGGCTAGTATGGAGTTGTTGATGGGAGCGGGTTCGCGGCGGCAGCGGGGGCGGTTGGAGAAGGCGCTGGCGGAGGGGTTGCGAGGATTGTGGGATTTGCTCCAGGTGGGGGACATTCGGCAGGTGGGGTTGGTGGTTGGGGTGGAATTGGTGCGGGATTGGCGGACGCGGGAGCCGTACGATTTAGGGGAACGGGCGGGGATGCGGGTTTGTGAGGCGATGCTGCGGCGCGGGGTGATCACGCGTCCGATTGGGAATGTGGTGGTGTTGATGCCGCCTTACTGCACGACTCGGGAGCAGGTGAAGCGGATGGTGGGGGTGTTAGGTGAGGCGGTGGGGGAGGCCTTAGGGTCTGTGCAAAAATAACTTCGGACTACTTTTTCACTCGAAAAACGGCACTTCATTCAACCGCAGAGATCCCAGATCGCAGAGAGAAAGGAGGTTCTGATGGAAGGGCTTCTCACCCGCTGGGTATGGGTGTCTCTCGCTTCAAGATCTTGTCCGTCTTTGAGTTCTTTGAGGTCTCTGCGGTTCAATTGCCTTTTCCAGGTTCATAGACCCGTGCCCGGGTAGCCCGCAAGCCCCTTCCCCGTGAATCCCCCATCCCTTCCGGGGTGACCGTGCGGGTCAGTGGCTGGCGTGTTCCTGGATGTATTCCTGTTTGAGGCCGAGTTGTTCGGGAGCGTGGAGGACGAGCATTTTCAGGCGGATGTCAGCGGGGACCGTGCGGGCGGTGAGTTTGCTGATGGCGATCATGAGGGAGATGGCGAGGGGAACGGCCCAGAGGGCGGGTTGTTCCGAGAGGATGCGGAGGAGGGGGTGTTTGGCCCAGAAGGGGGCGAGGGGGATCCAACCGAGGTCGCTGAAGCTGGTGAGGGAGATGGCGACGACGGCGGAGCAACCGCCGACGAGCATGCCGGTGGCGGCGCCGGTCATGGTCATGCCGCGCCACCAGCAGCTCATGAAGAGGAGGGGGAAGTAGCTGGCGGCGGCGATCGCGAAGGCCTGGCCGACCATGAAGTTGATTTGGAGCAATTCGACTTGGGTGCCGCCGAGGATGGCGCCGCTCCCGAGGAGGACCGCGGACACCCGGAACATGCGCATGCGTTGGGCGGGGGTGGAATGGGGGCGGAGGATGCGTCCGTAGACGTCGTGAGCGAGGGCGCCGGTCATGCTGACGAGGAGTCCGCTAAAGGTGCTCATAAAGGCGGCGAAGGCGCCGGCGCAGGTGATGCCAGAGAGGATGGAGCCGAGGGGGCCGAAACGTTCGCCGAGCACGCGTGGCAGTTCGAGGACGATCTTGTCGGTGCCCTTGGCGCCCACGCCGGCGTAGAGTTCGGGGAGGAGGTTGCGTCCCATGACGCCGAAGACGGGCGGGAAGACGTAGAAGACGCCGATGAGGACCATGACCCACATGGTGGTGCGTTTGGCGGCTGCGCCATCGGGGTTGGTGTAGAAGCGGACGAGGATATGCGGGAGGCCGGCGGTGCCGCAGACGAGGGCGATGATGAGGGAGTAGGTGTAGAGGAGAGAATAGGGTTTAGCCTGTTCGGGGGTGAGTTGGGCGGCCTTGGCGGCTTTGGCGGTGAGGGGACCGAAGGGATTGAGCCAGGCTCGGTCCGGGGGTGCCTGCTCCGGGAGGGGCCGGCGTTGGGCGGAGGGGCCGGGCAGTTGGCGGCAGGCCGCTTCCTGGGTCAGGGTCATGGCGCGGAGGGTGCCGTCGGGGGTTCGGACGAGGGCGACCTGGTTGCTGCGGAGGTAGGATTCGAGCGTGGCGCGGGTGGCTTGCCAGGTGTTCCGGTTGATTTCGAGGGGGCCGAGCAAGCGGGTGAGCCCGAGGTTGGTGTGGGCACGGACGGGTTCGCCGGCCAGGCGGCAGTAGCCGATCAGGACCCCAACGACCTTGGGGGTTCCGAGGGAGAAGTGGTTGGCGTCGCCGAAGAAGGACTGGAGGCGGTCCATGGATCGTGCGAGCGGGGCGGGGGCAGGGATATCGACCCAACCGTTGTGGGAAGGGAGGGCGAGCGAGGCGCTGACGGGGATTGGGGTTTCGGGGCCGGAGGACTCGAGCCAGGCGGTCGGGGCGGTCGCCGGGGGGGCGGGAAGGGGCGCGGTTGCGGGAGCGGAGGATTGGGCGTCAAGGTGGCGTCCGTAGGAGCCGTGGACGGCCATGAGGACGAAGATGGGCACGGAGATGGCGAACATTTTGAGCCAGTATTGGAAGGCCTGGACGAGGGTGATGCCTTTCATGCCGCCGACGGCGACGTTGAGGGTGATGACGGCGCCGATGAGGACGACGCCTGCCCAATAGGGGAAGCCCTTTTGGGGGAGGCCGTCGGGGCTTTTGGGGGCGAGGAACTCGAAGGCGGTGTGGCGGAGGTCGAGGTCCTGGAAGATGTAGGCGAGGGTGGTGCCGGCGCCTTTCATTTGGGGCATGGTGTAGAAGAAGCCGATGAAGAGGACGAAGACGACGGCGATTTTGCGGAACAAGGGGGAATCGTAGCGGCCCTCGGCGAAGTCTGGGATGGTGTAGGCGCCGAAGCGGCGGAGGGGGCCGGCGATAAAGAGGAGGAGGAAGAGGTAACCGCAGGCGTAGCAGACGGGGTACCACAGGGCGTCATAGCCCACGCTCATGACCATGCCGGCGATCCCCATGAAGCTGGCGGCGCTGAGGTATTCTCCGGAGATGGCGCTGGCGTTCCAGCCGACGCTGACGCTGCGACCGGCGACGAAGAAGTCGGAGGCGGTTTTCGAGCGTCCGGCCGAGCGGAACCCCATCCAGAGGGTGAGGAAGACAGTGACGGCGCTGCAGGTGAGGATCCAGGGGTCGAGGTGCACGGAAGGGGCGAGGGGCTGAGGTGGTCAAAGGAGGTCAGGCCTCGAGGTTGGCGAGGGTCCCTGGATTTCGCGCACTTCGGCGTTCTCGAGGTCGATGGAGCGGCGGATGAAGGTGAAGGCGATGATCCAGACGGCGGGGAAGAAGCCGATGCCGAGGACGAACCAGGTGAGGGGGAAGCCGAAGACGCGGGAGGCCATGAGTTCGGGGAGGAAGTAGTTGAGCAGAGGCAACCCGAGGAGCACGGCGAAGAAGGCGAGGGCGCAGCGGATGGAGAGCTGGAGTTGGCGTCGCATGAGGCTCTGGAGGAACTCCTCGCTATGCAGCCGGTCGGCGGGCGGGGGTGAGTCGGGTCGCATGAGGGCGGCTTTTAACAAAGGACTTAAGCCAAGGCAATGGTGGGTTTGGTCAGAGAACTGGCGGCAAGAACGCCAACCGGGTGGTCCGGTGCGTCGGATGAGGGTTAAGGACAGGAGGGGGAAGCTGGGGGCGGGCTGCGACCGTTGGTGGTAAGGTGGGGGCAAGATGAAGAGCAACAGGTTTGTGGCGATTCGGTTGGGGCGCTGGGCGGGCGTGGGGTTGGCGGTTGGGATGGGGTGGCTGGGGGTGGGTGGGGCAGACGGTCGGGCGGCGGAGGAGCAGGGCAGGCGGGGGGAGCGGGTCTCGT
>CAZVRY010000478.1:0-3696 GCA_964629545.1 uncultured Verrucomicrobiota bacterium
GTCCCCATGCGCGTCGGTTCGTTCGACTTGGAAGCTCCCCATGAACCGGAAAGGCTGAATCCTCGCTCCAGCTCGTAATCGTAATCGCGTCCCCTCCTGGTTCAGGGGTTTCCAGCTCGTTCCCGAGCGGCAGGTGGTGACACTCAAGAAAGTCAAGGACTCCGGGCGCTGGTTCGAAGTCCACATGGAATGTCCCGGCGCGTTCGAGCTGCCGCCTCGTCGGAAGGCGCCGTTCCGCCTGAAGCATGAGCTGGCTCGTTGACACCGATGTTTTGAGCGAACGGACCCGGCGGCGCCCCGATTCCCGCATTCTGGCTTGGCTGGAGCAGAATGCGGCGGACATCTACACAAGCAGCCATGTCATGGGCGAGCTTCAGGCGGGCATTTCCTTGCTGTCTGAGGGGGCCAGGCGACGGGCTCTGCAGGCGTGGTTGCATCGGTTGGTCGAGGCCCTGGAAGGACGGAGGAAGACCGTGGTCATGCGGTCGGCACGGTTGGCCTCGCGCGACGGTGACGCTGAATGGCGGCGCTGATGGCGGCGTGATCTTCCTCCGCCGGTTCGCCTTGGGGTGCGCCAGGGTAGTCGCCGAAGATGCGCTCGAACTGCTCCAAACAGACCTTAAGGCAGCCAAACCACCCGGTAATAGCGTTGGGACGTCCCCGGGGGAATCGTCGAATCGGCAAACCGCGCCACCCCGTCCCCCGTTGTCACCGGCAGGCCGAGGCTGGTCCAGAGGGGGTCGTCGAGGGCGTGTTTCCATTGCACCTGGTAGCGTTGATCCGGCACGGCCGGCCATTCGAGCAGCACTTGGCCGATGCTCACGAACGCTTTGGGCACGGCCAGACGCGGGGCCGGCAGCGCGCCGAAGAACTCGAGCGCGTCGAACATCAGGGCGGCCCGCAGCGCCGGGTCGAGGATCGTCTCGAAGGGGAAACCCAGGAACACGACCCGCCCCCCGCCGGCGCTCCCATCGTAGTGCACCGCCGCACCGCCCCCCAGGCCCCCCGTGTAGAGAAGCGAAACCCCAGCCCCCGGCCCCACCGGCGTCAGGACGTCCGGGTAATCCGCGAAGTAAATCCCGTGCGTGCCGTCATCGAACTGCCCGGGCGGACGGCCGCTGAACACCCCGCCTGCGACCGCCGCGAACCGGCTCGTGCCGGCATCGTCGTTGGCATCCCCGTTTAACGCCGCCCGCAACACCTCGCGGAGAAACCGGCGATCCGCCTCGCTGGGGCCGCTCGCCCGATCCAGGTCCCAGGCCACCTCCGTCCCCGAGACGAACAGGTGGCCTCCGCCCTCGGCGTAGGCTCGGACCAGGGACTGCTCGACGGCGCTGAAGGTCTCGTCCGCCGTCGATTCCCGCCCCAGCGCCCAGATCACCACGGGGTAATCGCTTAGCCTCACCTGGCCGTTGGCCACGGACTCGTTCGGGCAGGAGTCGAAGGCGACCCCGCACGCCTGCAGGGCCTGGCCGTGCGGCGCCACGTAATCGAACGCATTCATCAGCCGCGGAATCGCCCGGTCAATCGTCCCGGACGGCCCCGGAGGCCGATACTGGCCTGGCACCGGCGACTGGCGCGGAGATAACGCCCGATCGAAGCGGTCAAATCCGTTCACCACCAGCACCCGAGGAACATCCGGCCCGCCTGGGCGGCACCCCACCACGGCCGACGGCATTGACTCGCCCCCGGCGTTGAACGCGGTCACTCGAAAATAGCCAGCCTCCTGCGCCGCCACGTCGACGAGCACCACGTTCGTCGTCGTCGCGCCTCCCACCTCGACCGGCGATCCGAAACTGCGGCCGTCGGCGGAGCGGTAGATGCGATAGCCGGCCACGCTGCCGCCGCCGGCGCCAGGCGTGGACCACGAGAGCCGGACGCCGCCCCCGGACGCCGCCCCCGCGCGGGGGCTGGCCGGCGGCTCGGGCAAGAACGCCAGCAGGCCTCCGTCGAACTCGTTCATATACCGGACCACAGCCTGGTAGGCCGCCCGCGCCACCCAGTTGCGCACCTTGGGATCGCGCATGAGCCGGGCATCTTCGAGATTATCGTGAAACGCCACTTCGATGATGGTGGCGTCCATCTCGCCTCCCAGCGTGTCATGGCGGATCTCGCCGAACGCGTAATCGTTGCGGGCGTAGGTGAGGTTGCTGCCGCGGTTGAACCAGCGCGACTCGAGGGGCGGCGCCGGGATGGCCACGAGGTCGTTGTTAATCTCGAGTCCCACCAACTGGGCCAGCCGCAACTGATGGGGTGTGGCCGTGCCCGGAAACAGCAGGTCATTGTTGTAGAGGCCGATCACGCCGCGCCCGCCCCCCGCATTCGAGTGGAAGCTGATCAACAAGCGTTGCGTGGCCGTCCCCGCGCCCTCGCGGTTCATCTCGCGGGCCATGCGTGGCGGCGTCCCCACATTGTCCGAACCGTCCTCGAGGGAGGTGTCGTAGAGGGACGTCGATTGCCCCTGTCCCAGGCTGGCGGCCACCCAGTAGCGCGACGCCTCCTCCTCGCGCGGGTAAGTCGACCGCGCCGCGCCCGGTTCGGGCTGCACGTCGCCCATCCCGTTCCCGAACCGGATGGCGTCGGCAATCGCGACCGTCCCCCCCGGGTCATCCGGTTGCAGGTTGCTGACGATCACCGCCCCGGTCGCCTCGTTGCGGCCCGCCCGGAACCAGTAGGTCCCAAGATAGACCCAGCCGTTGCCCACCAGGTGATGCGGCACCCGCACGGCGACCTCCCCGCCCGGATGCCGGATGCGGTAGAGCTGAAAGGTCCGGTCCGAGCCATGCCGCACCCATGTGTAGACCGGGTAATACCCGTCCGCGGGCAGGTCCGGGGCGTAGATCGCCGTCGCGGTCTCGGTCGCGGCGAGCGCGGCGAACCGGTAGGGCACATCGCCGGCGCGGCCGTAGAACAGGGTCGAACTGCTGTTCGACCAGGCCCCGACGAAACGCGCCTCGGGGGCGTCGTTGTCGAGCACGACCTCGTTCGTCTGCTGTCCCACCGGGCGCATCGGGATCACGGTCGCCCCCGCGTTGAAGCAGTAATACGCGAACAGGGTCATCTGATCGAGATTGCCGTAGTCCTCGACCATTTCGTGGGTGATGCCCCGTTGGGTGTACCAGGCCTTGGTGGTGTTGTTGAAGGTCCAGCCGTGGCCGGCGCTGGTGAACACCAGCCGCCCGCTCAACGCGCCCGCAGGCTGCCCAGGAGCCGGCGCCAACGGGCTCGCCGCCCAGACGGGCGCATCCTGCTCCCGGCGAACCGGCCGCGACCCGTCAGGGTAGGTCTCGAAGAACCCATCGGCCCCGGCCATGGTGGCGAGCCAGACCGCCCCGATCGCGCCCCCCCACCGCGCCCGGCGCCCGCGAGCCGGTTGGTCCGCCGGGAGGGGTCCACTCGCAGTTCTCAAACAGGCTCCTAATGCCTGGAATACCCCGAGCCCCAAACCCCAAACCCCGAGCCGCAATCGGCCGAGTTCCTTCTCATCGAGCGTGCTCTCCATGAACCGTCCCCTCACCCCATCCCTCTCCCCAACCCTGGAAAGCGGAGCGATGGAAAGGGGTTGGGGAGAGGGAGACAGGGAGAGGGGAAACGTCAACGGTTCATGGTCCCCATGCGCGTCGGTTCGTTCGACTTGGAAGCTCTCCATGAACCGGAAAGGCAGAAGGCAGAGTGCAAGAGGCAGAATTCGTGCTC
>CAZVRY010000479.1:0-3683 GCA_964629545.1 uncultured Verrucomicrobiota bacterium
GGGGGGGGGGGGGGGGGGGGGGGGGGGGGGGGGGGGGGGGGGGGGGGGGGGGCAGGGGGGGGGTGTTTCTGGTGGGATGTTTGCCGTGGATGGCGGTGTTATCGGTGAAGTATGGGCGGCCGACGTTCTCCACGTCGGGGGCGATTGCGCATGCGGTGGTGGGGCCGCCGGACGTGGAGCGGAGTCATCCGTATGGGCGGACGTTCCACCCCCCGGAGCCCGGCCGGATCACGGTCTGGGAGGATCCTTCGAGGATGGGCTATGCCTATTGGTCGCCGTGGGCGAGTTGGGGATATTTTCGCCACCAACTGGGGGTGGTGGTGGGGAATGCGGGGACGGTTTTGGGTCTATTGGGCGGGTTGGGGGGGCCAGGAGTGGCGTATTTGGGTTTGTTGGGCTGTGCCTGGCCGGCGCGGGGAAGGCGGGAGGTCTGGGGGGAGGAGCGTTGGCGTTGGGGATTGGGCGTCGTGCTGGTGTTGGCGGGGCTTTACTTGCCTGTTTACGTGAAGGCGGTGGACGGTCGTTACATGCAGCCGGCGTGGCCGTTCGTGGTCGTGGCGGCATTGGGGGTGGGAGGGTTGGTTGGGCGGAGGTTTGGTCGGGGCGAGGGGTTCGAGAGGGGATGGGGTGGAGCGGGCGCGGGGAGGGCGGCGCGGTTGATTCCGGTGCTGGTGGGTTTGTGGTTGGCGTGGCCCTATGGCTCGGCGGTGGTGCGGGCGTGGGAGGGGAGGATCGATCCGGCGAGTCTCTACGCGCAGGACTTGGCGGAGCGGTTGCGTGGGGCTGGGGTGAAGGGGCCGATGGCGGGGCACGGGTTGGTGGCTGGGGGGCGGGTGGGATTGTTGACGGCATTCCTGGTGGGACAACCGTGGTATGGAGAGCGGCCGGGGGCTGGGGCCGAGGAATTTGTGACGTCGGGGGCGAGGGTGATCGTGGTGGGACGTCGGCAGGCGGCGGCGGCGTTGTTGGCGGCGGATGCGCGGGTGGAGGATTTGGATGGGGTGCTATTCCGGGCAGGGGAGGATGCGGATGATTATGCGTTGAAGGTGTTTCGCCTGCGGGAGGGTGGATGATGCAGGTTATTGGACACGGACGCGATAGAAGCGGTGGCGTGACTGCGGGGCTGGATCGGTGAAGGCGAGGGGTTGGTCGCGGCCTTGGAGGGGGGTTAGGACGGGTTGCCAGGCCATGGCCGAGACGTCTTCGGTTGTCTCGAGAAGGTAAGTGAGGCCGAGCAAGGAGGGGACGGAGAGCGTGATGGTGGTTGGGGAGTAGTGGAGGACGGTGAGGGACGGGGTGACGTCGAGGGAGGACTGCCAGGACGTGGGTTCGCCCCAGGAATCCCAGGGAGCGAGGGGGTCGAGGATGCGGAGGGTGCCGCCGAGGCCGTCGGTGGAGGGGTGCCACTGGGGTTGGTAAGCGAATTCGAGGATGGTTTCGCCGGAAGCGTCTTCGAGTCGGAGGGTTTCGCCGGTGTTATCGAGGGCGCCTTGGAAGGGGCCGGCGACGGGGAGGTTGGGGCCGTAGCGTTGGGCGAAGGCGGTGGGGTTGCGGGCGAGGTAGAGGGTGTGTCCGGGGAGGAGGACCGCGGGTGGGGTGTGAGTGAAGGAGAAGGTGAGGCCGCGGGAGAAGCGGATGCCGTTGAGGTCGAGTGGGGAATCTGGGGAGGTATTGTGGAGGGCGATGAATTCGTATTGTTGGGGGTCGAAGGGGTCATGGGGGCGGGGTGGGGGATTGAACATGATTTGGGTCAGGCGGAGGGACCGTTGGGCTGGGGTGGGTTGTCCTGGGAAGTCGAGGTGGGCGACGGGGGAGCCGGAGGCATTGAGGAGGACGAGGGTGCCGCCGCGGGCGCTGAGGGATCCTTCGTAGTCGCCTTGGACAAGGAGGCCGAGGTTGCCGTGGGGGGGTGTGGGGCGTTGGCGGAAGGCGTTGGCGTTGGGGGAGAGGAAGAGGGCTCGGCGGGAGGGGATGACGGTGCCCGGGGCGCAACGGTGGCGGGCGTCGCCGGTGAGTTGCCAGTCGGAGACATCGACGGCGAAGGGGTTGGGGTTGGTGAGGCAGACGAACTCGTGGTTCTGGTTGCCGGAGGAAGGGTTGAAGTCGGGGGGGAGGAAGAGGAGGGTTGGGTGGTCGGGTTGGCTGGCGGGGATGAGGGCGTTGGGGCCGGCGGCGAGGTTCGTGGCGGCGAAGGTGACGTAGAGGTCGGTGCGGCGTTGGGGGAAGTAGCTGAGGACGCCAGCGAGTTGGTTAGAGACAGACGGGCCGACGTCGGGCCCGATGGATTGCATCCAGGTGACGGCGTTATGTTCGAGGGGGCCACGGGGGGAGCCGGGGGGGCCGAGTTGCTGATCCATGAGGGTGCGGAGGCGGCGCAGGTACATTTCCCGGGTGACGGGGAGGTTGAACCAGGCTTCGAGGAGGAGGCTCCACTGGTGGTTGGGAGGGTCGAGGAGGTAGGCTTGCGTGCCGAGGAAGGGGTGGTTGTAGTGAGGGCCGGCCCCGCCGGCGACAGCGAACGTCCAGTCTTTGTCCCAGGGGAAGAGGGACCATTGGCCGGAGTGGTTGGAATCGCGGTGGAGGTAGAAATTTTTGCGGACGCTATCGACGTCTTGGATGATGGCGCGTTGGGCGAGGTGGTTGACGATTTGGGGGACGTTAAAGTGGTCGAGGACGAAGGCCGTTTGGCGGGTGGGGGTGTTGGTGAGGGCGAGGCCGTTGACGAGGGCTTGGAGGTCGGAGCGGTCTTCATCGAGCCGGGTCTTCTTTTCGACGCCGTTGAGGGTGTCGCCGAGGACCGGGGTGAGAGTGGAGCGTTGGACGAATTTGTAGAGGGCGCCGTTGGGATCGAACCCGCGCCGGCGGAGGAAGCGTTCGTCGACTTGTTCGACGTAGAGACCGAGGCGGTCGGGGCGGCCGTTCAGGTAGAGGAGCATGGGGAAGGAGTCGCTGGCGGGGCTGCCCCCGAGGCGGAAGGTTTGGAAGGCGAGGGGTTGGCGGATGAAAGAGGGGTCGCTGCCGTTCGAGTTGAGGTTGATTTCCTCGACGGGGCCGATTTCGTCGGTGAGGGGGAGGAGGTCGCCGGGGTTGAAGTCAAATTTTTGGGAGCCGTAGGCGGTGAAGCCGCCGCGTTCGCGGACGAAGATGTTATCGCGGAAGTGGCCGTTGGCGAAGATGGAGGCGCGGGTGCCGGTGCGGGTGCGTCCGGCGGAGGGGTTGGAGGCGAACCAATGGAAGCGAGGGAGTTGGCTGGTGACGGCGGGGTCGTGGAGGACGGTGCCAAGGTATTCGGCGGAGCGGAGGGGGTCGGCGAAGAGGGGCCAGCGGGACGGGCGGCCCGTGGTATCGGCGGCGGTGATGAACCAGCGGATCATGTGTCCGGGGCTGGCGATGCCGGCGGGGAGGGTGGCGCCGAAGACCCGGTCCTCGGGGGCGCCGTCGTTGTGTTGCCCGTCGTCGCGCATGGGGAGGGAGTTGATGGGGCCGAACATGACGCGGTAGTGGAGGGTCACGGTGGCCGGGTCGAGTGGGGCGAGGACGGGCTGGAGGGTGGCGGTGATGAGGAGGGGTTGGCTGGCGGTGGGGGTGGCGGGCTGGTGGGAAGGGGAGAGGATGAGGGGGCCGGGTTGGGCGGAGGCGGAGTCGTTGGGTTGGTTGGGGGTGGGTTGGGTGAAGTAGCCCGG
>CAZVRY010000480.1:0-3665 GCA_964629545.1 uncultured Verrucomicrobiota bacterium
CCAAAATCGCCTCCAGCAAAATCGGAAGTTGTTTTTGCACAGACCCTAAGGTCGACTCCGGCGTCTGCTAGCACGTCCGACAAGAGCCGCATGCCGTTTGCTGTCCTCCAGAGGAAGGCGCGGTTTCCGGCGGCACCAGAACTGATGCCAACCACCGTGTTCCCGTCTGCCGACTCACCGAACGCGTCGTTGTACCAGCTGGCGCTCTGGATTTCGCGCGACTGACTCGGCCGGTCCGGTTGGCGTGGCGCCGCGCCCGAATCGAAAGCGGCGGAGCACCGCCGCACTCCACGACGCTCGCGCGACCGCGTCCACCGCCGGGTTGCGGTTGAATGGTCCTCGCGAGGCTGGGCTGGGGGTGAACGTAGGAATGCTACGGCGCTAAATGGCGCGAGAGGTTGCCGAAGAGTCGGCGATGCCGCTCCGTCGAGATGGAGCCGATCCGCCCCATGATCTTCTGAAGCGGTACCGCTTGAAGAAACCCCAGGCGGATGAGCGAAGGCCGCACCAAGCCGCTGTTGGCGTAGTCGGGGTCGCTGTGGGTGATGGTCTCGTCGAAGTTGCCCGCGGCTTGATGCAGTTGGCTGCTAATCCCGCAGACCAGCCAGTCGCCGAAGCCGGGAAGTTGGCGCAGAGCTATGGCGGGGCGAGGCTTGATCGTCCCGTCGGCTTGCGTCAGGGCGAGCAGGATGATGGCGCCTTCCCTCATGGCCGATAGCTTGAATTGTGTTCGATGATCTGGTCCGCGAGGTAATCGGGCTCGTCCTGGCCGGAGTTCCGCAGGAGGTTTTGGTCAACCGACCGGAGCCAGTCCTCGCGTTCGACCGCCAGTGGCTCGGCAACTTCGACGGGCAAGACTCGTGCAATGGGCTTGGTCCCCCGCGAGATCAGGATAGGCTCCCCAAGCTCGACCGCCGCGAGGAGCGAGGCGAGGTTGCTCTGGAACTGTTCGATCGTGGCCGTGCTCATGGGGCAGGGGTCTGCGAAGCCTCCCGGACAATCAAGCCGTCCTCCCGACTCCTGCATGTCCGCGCCATCCGCGAAATCCGCGGCTATTTCGATGCGTTTTGGCGGCGCCGATTGGGGTCCGCTTTGCCCGCTTGGAAGCCCGCGGAGGGGGCCGTAGGATGGGGTGCGATGAGTCCGCGAACCCTCTCCGATGTTGCCGCAATGACGCTCCAGGGTGGATCGTTCGACCTGGGCCTGGCCAACTTTCTGGACGAGTTTTATGCCGTCCCGAACGAGGGGGCACTCGCGGCAGAACCACCCTTGCTCGTGCCGTCCCGCGGAGAAGTGGGGGCGCGCTGCGACGCTTACTTGGCGGCGACGGCGGAGGAATTGGCTCGGGCCTATTCGCTTCGTTGCCCGGGCTGGACGGCGGCTGAATCCCGCTGGCTGCACCGGCCTTGGTTTGCCTCGCCGCTAGCCTCGTTGCGGGCAGTCTTGATTCTGGAGAGCCCGCCGGCGTTTCGCGCCCGCAACTTGTTTGTCAGCGAGAACGCGCTGACGCGGGTTTGATCCGTTAGGGGTTGAGTCACCCCATCGCCACCTGGCCGAACAGCCGATGCTGCCGCTCTTGGAGGACCTGTCGCAGACTCGCCCGGAGTTCCGGCGAAGGCCGGGACCGGGGCACGGCGTCGAGCATCATGGACGCGGCAGCCTGGAATCCTTCCCAGATGCTCGCCATGGCTTTCGGCGGGATCTGCAGGTTTTCGGCAAAGCGCTCGAAATCGCTTCGCTCGATGCGATTCGCCCTGCCGTGCAGCGTCAGCGCAGAGTCTGCCTCGCGCGGGATCACGGCTTTGGAACAGAGGATGTCGTAGGCGGGAGACGGCCGGAACTCGCCCGCGGCCGTCTCCACCATGGAAATGTTCTTCAAGTGGGCGTCGCCATGCAGGGTGACAGGATCATGGTCTGGAATCGCGGTCCTTCCTCCCGCGCCTTGCCGCGGCCCACACGGCGGTTTCACCGCACAAACCAAGGAGCCAAGCGGACGCTCTGGGAGACATCGAACCTGTCACTTTGCTTGTAACGCCGAAGGATCAGTGGGACCATCCCCCGCATGAACGAGCGCATCGAGTTCAATCCGCGGGTGTGCGGTGGCCGGCCCGTCATCAGGGGCACGCGCATCCCCGTGGGAGTCATTCTCGGCCAGCTGGCCGACGGCGAATCGTGGGACGCCCTGCTCCAGGGCTACCCGGAACTCACCCGTGCGGACATCCAGGCGGCGCTGCGATTCGCGGAGGCCAGCGTGGTCAACTCGGAGATCACCGAACTCGCTCCCGCCTGAGTCTGCGTGCGCCTGTTTCTCGACCAGATGCTCCAGGTGGAACTGGCTGATCGATTGCGCGCCTTGGGCCACGATGTCCGCCGCGCCAGCGAAGTGGGATTGAGCCGGGCGGACGACGCGGAGATCCTTGCCCAAGCCATCGCCGAGCACCGCATCCTGGTAACACTGGACGGCCATTTTGGTGATTGGGCCATCCTGCCGTTGCGTGAGCATCCCGGGGTCATTCGGGTTAAAGTCCATCCCACCAGCACGGACAATGTGATGCGTGTCTTGGGACCGCTGTTGGGTGCCAGCCAGCCTTCGCAGCTTGCCAATCACCTGGTCATTGCTTCGCCCTCCCGCGCGCGTTGGATCGCCACTGCTTTCTGAGCGTTTGAAGCAACGCCAAGGCGCCAAAGCGTAATCGCCAACGCGAGGGCGAGCGCAGCATGATGCCCACCCACGCCAAACCGCTCGGTTGGCCCTCATCTTCCATTTCCCTTTCGATCTCATCTCGCTGGTGTGCCAATAGTGAGAACTGACACCCGCCCTAATGGGTGACCCCATCATCCGACGGGGTTGTTCCCGGGGTCACGGTCGCCGTTTCGCGGGAGCCGACGGCGGCGCCACAAAGAAATCGAACCGGAGCGGCTGACTCATCATCACATCCACGGAAAGACGAGTCTCTCCAACCGGAACATCGACGCTCACCGGGAACATTCGCACGGCATCGGGGCCGGTCCCAAACGTCATGAAGCTGGCCGGCGGAAACGGCGCGACCAGCGTCCGGCCATCCTGCGCTCGCACCTGGACCAGCAGGGCGTCGCGGTCGCCCATCCCGCTGGCTCGGATCAGGAGAAACGTCCCCGGGCTACGCCATTCCTGATGGATCTTGCGACCCTCGTGGTGATCGTACCACTCGGCGTAGAGACGTGGTAACCCCATAGCACCGGTCTGATCTCGAGCTCGGTCAAGGTCAAGGCGACCGGGCCGTTCGTGCGGGTGGCAGGCAGGGCTTCCGGCCGCCATTCCGGGTAGGCCCGAAAGAAGGGGTTGGCCACGTTCACGAATCCGAACTCCTCGCCCGTGTCATCGAAGATGGCGACCCGGAAGGCTTTTAGCCGGCGGGGGAAGGAGGAAAGCCGGAGGCCGGATGGCTGTCTGCCCCGTCGCCGAGACCACCAGGCCCAGCAACCCACCGACCACAGCCCATCCAGCCATCCTGTCCGCGAACCGGTTCCACAGGAGGCATGGTGGGGCGAGCGTCCTCGCGAGCCGACCCGAGGAACTCACCATGGCGGGCAGGCAGGGTGACAGGTTTACGGACTGGAATCCCGCTCCTTCTTGCCCCGCGCCGCCGCGATCAGCCAGACCGCTCCGCCGCACAAACCGAGGA
>CAZVRY010000481.1:0-3642 GCA_964629545.1 uncultured Verrucomicrobiota bacterium
CAACTCCCCGCCCACACCACCCTCCTCTCCCTCCAAACCCCCAACGCCACCCCCCTCGTCTCCAACCAGTCCTTCCTCGCCCTCTACGAAGCCCTCCCCGCCCAAACCGCCGCCCACCTCGAGTTCACCGTCCGCACCCTCCAAGTCGGGCCCCTCACCAATCACCTCACCGTCTCCCGCGCCGAACCCGACGGCTTCCCCGGCAATAACCACACCACCACCCTCACCCGCGTCGCCGCGCCGCCCAGCCTCCTCGTCGAGGATGCCCAGTCCGCCGAAGGCGACGTCGGCACCCCCTCCCTTGCCTTCACTCTCACGCTCGCGGAACCCAGCCCCCTCACCGCCTCCGTCCATTACGCCACCGAAGATGGCTCCGCCCACGCCGGCCACGACTACGCCGCCCGCAGCGGCGTCCTCACCTTCCCTCCCGGCGCCACCTCCGCCCTCCTCGTCGTTCCATTCCTGCCCGACACAACCTACGAGGCCAGCGAAACGTTCACCCTCCGCCTCACCCACCCCACTCACCTCACCCTCCCCCGCCCCACCGCCCTCGGCACCATCATCAATGACGACCCCGCCCCCACCCTCAACGTCGCCAACCTCTCCCTCCCCGAAGGCAACACCGGCCTCTCCTATGCCGAGTTCCTCGTCACGCTCGAACCCGCCATCAGCCTCCCCGTCTCCGTCCAGTTCGCCACCGCCAACGGAACCGCCAAGGTCAACACCGATTACCTCGGTGCCTCCGGCGCCCTCACCCTCCCCCCAGGCACAACCGCCGACCGCATCCGCATCCCCGTCAAAGGCGACATCGACATCGAACCGGACGAGGACTTCCACGTCGACCTCTCCAGCCCCACCCACGCCACCCTCGGGCGCGCCCGCGGCACCGCCCTCATCCGGAACGACGACGGCCTCCCCGGCCAAGTTCACGACCTCCTCTGGACGCCACTCCCCCCCACCGTCTTTGTCGGCCAACCCTTCCCCGCCGAAATCCTCGCCCGCGACGCCGCCGGCCTCGCCGTCTCCAATTTCCTCGGCCCCCTCCACCTCTCCGCCCACGCCGAACAACCCGCAACCGCCATCGGCCAGGGCGCCTCAAGCTGGGACCTGCCTCTCCACACCGCCTACCATGACGCCCGCCTCCAAGTCATCCTCCTCGCCTCCGAACTCGGCCCCGCCCGCCCCCTCACCGGACTCGCCCTCGACGTCACCCGCCTCCCCGGCCAACCCCTCCAACACTTCACCCTCCGCCTCCGCCCCACCCCCATCGCCCATTACGCCACCCAAAACCCCGCCTGGGAATCCGATTGGACGACCGTCTATTCCCATGACCAACCACTCACCGGCCTCGGCTGGACCGAGTTCGCCTTCGATCAATCCTTCCCCTACGACGGCGCCTCCCACCTCATGCTCGATTTCAGTTTCAACAACGACTCCTTCTCCTCATCCGGCCTCGTCCGCGCCTCCCCCACCTCCACCCCACGCGCCCTCTACCAACGCGCCGATAGCACCTTCGGCGACCCCCTCCTCTGGTCCGGCCCCACCTCGCCCGTCCCCATCCTCCTCGACCACATCCCGAACCTCCGCCTGCTCTCGAACACCCGCCTCGATATCGTCCCCAGCCTCGCCACCCCCTTCACCGAAGGGCACTGGGCCGACTCCCTCACCCTCCACGCGCCCGGTCAACAAATCCGCCTCCTCGCCGATGACCTCGACGGCCACCGCAGCCTCAGCACCACGCTCCGCGCCGTCCTCCTCGACGATCTCGGCCTCACCCTCGCCGCCACCCCCTCGCCCTCTCCCCTCGGCCAACCCCTCACCTATACCCTCACCCTTACCAACACCGGACCCAACCCCGCCCTCCAAGTCGCCTTCACGAATACCCTTCCGGCCAGCGTCACCCTCCTCGCCGCATCCACCACCCTGGGAACCCTCAACACCAACTCCCTCCCCATCGTCTCCGGCTTCCTCGAAACCCTCGCCCCAAACTCCGCCGCCACCATCGTCCTCCAGGGCGTTCCCCAATCCCCAGGCCTCATCACCAACACCGCCGCCACCTACCGCCAGGAACCCGACCCCTACCCCGCCAATAACGCCTCCACCCTCGTCACCCGCGTCCTCCCGCTCCCCCTCCTCTCCATCGCCGATGCCCAAGTCACCGAAGGCGCCGCCGAACCCGCGTTCCTCGAGTTCGTTGTCACCCTCTCCTTCCCCACCCCCGTCCCCGTCACCGTCGACTTTCGAGTTGTCCCCGGCACCGCCACCCCCCACCTCGATTACACCCCCGCCTCCGGCACCCTCACCTTCCCGCCCGAATCCACTACCCAACGCGTCTCCATCCCCATCTTGCCCGACACCCTCGACGAACCCGCCGAACACCTCACTGTCGACCTCCTCAACCCCTCCGCCGCGCAACTCGGCGACCCCTCCGCGCTCGGCATCATCCTCGATGACGATCCCCCTCCGGTCCTCCACATCCAATCGGCCAGCGTCCTCGAAGGTTCCTCCGGCTCCACCCCAGCTCTCTTCGAAGCCACCCTCTCCCAACCGAGCGGACAACTCGTCTCCGCTACCTTCACCACCACCGACCACACCGCCACCGCGCACTCCGACTTCCTGCCCACATCCGGAACGCTCACCTTCCCTCCCGGCGCCACCACCCTGCTCATCGCCGTCCCCATCCTCGGCGACCTCGCCGTCGAACCGGACGAACAGTTCTTCCTCGACCTCGCCAACCCCGTCAACGTCACCCTAAGTTCCGACCGGGCCACCGGCCTCATCCTCAACGACGACGGTCTCCCCAGCCAAGTCCACCACTTCGCTTGGGCCCCCCTCCCTGCCACCCACTACGCGGACATGCCCTTCGCCGCCGGCATCGAAGCCCGCGATGCCTCCGGTCTGCCCGCCACCACCTTCACCGGCCAAGTCGCCCTCTCCGCCCAGGCCCCCGCCCCCGACCTCCTCATCGGCCACGGCACCGGCAGTTGGGAGTACCCCCTCCACACCTTCTGGGAAGACACCCGCCTCCAATCCATCTACCTCGCCTCCGAACTGGACGGACCACGCCGCCTGACCGGCCTCGCCCTCTACATCACCGTCCCCCCCGACCTCCCCCTCACCCGCTGGACCATCCGCCTCCAGCACACCACGCTCGACCGCTATGGCGTTACCCCCTCGTGGGTGGGCACCAACTGGACGACCTGCCTCCAAACGAACCACACCTTCCAGCAAACCGGCTGGAACCACTTCCCCTTCACGACCCCCTTCGACTACAACGGCTCCAACCACCTCCTCATCGACTTCAGCTACAACAACAACACCTACCAAACCGCCGGCCAATGCCGCTTCACCACCACCACCCACCGACGCTCCCTCTTCCTCTCCACCGATAGCCTCTACGACGACCCCCTCGATTGGTCCGACCCTGGCAACCCCGCCCCCGAATCCACCGCCCGCGTCCCCAACCTCCGCCTCACCAGCCTCGCCTCCCTCCCCGTTCTCCCCCCCTCGTCCACCCCCTTCACCCAGGGGCGCTGGGCCGGCCTCCTCACCCTCCCCCAACCCGCCCCCCACGTCGTCCTCCACGCCCAAGACGCCGACGGACACGCCGGCGCCTCCGCCCCCATCACCTCCGCCTCCGCC
>CAZVRY010000482.1:0-3608 GCA_964629545.1 uncultured Verrucomicrobiota bacterium
CCACGTTCATCACCCATGCACACTCAACATGAACCCCAACGCCCCCTCCCGCCTCCTCCCCCTCCTAATCCCAATCCCCCATCCCCCATCCGCAATCTCCCATGACCCTCCCCCCGCTCCTCCGTAAACTGCTCCTCGGAGGCCTGGTTCTTCTGGCCCTCCTGGCCCTCCTCGCCGGCGGTCTCTGGTGGTACTTCAACCCCGCCTACACCCGATTCAACGGCACCGTCTACGGTCACAACGCCGGCCGACCCCTCACCTTCGACCGCGTCGTCCCCGCCCGACCCAACGGCCTAGGCGTCGTTCTCCTCGTCAGTGGCGGATGGAAATCCGGCACAAATTCCTTCCGCCCCTGGATGACCGCCCCCCTCCTCCGCCGTGGCTACACGGTCTTCGCCGTCTATCACATCTCCCAACCGCATTCCACCATCATGGACATCATTCAGGACATGCACCGCGCCGTCCGCTTCATCCGCCATCACGCCCAGGATTACAGCGTGGACCCCCAACGCCTCGGCGTCACCGGCGGCAGCGCGGGCGGCCACCTCAGCCTCATGCTCGCCACCCGCGGCGGCCCCGGCCCCCAGGATGCCCCCGACCCCGTCGACCGCCAATCCAGCGCCATTCAGGCCGCCGCCATCTTCTACCCGGTCACCGACCTGCTCAACCTCGGCGCTTCCACCGAAAACCTCGGCGATGGGGGCCCTCCCAAGAGCTTCGTGAAAGGGTTCGGGCCCAACTCCACCAACCTCGCCGTCTGGAAAGTCATCGGCTACGAATCCTCCCCCATCTACTACGTCACCTCCAACCTGCCCCCCATCCTCATCCTGCACGGCGATGCCGATACCCTCGTCCCCCTCGACCAGTCCCAACGGTTCCAAGCCAAGGCCCGCGAACTCGGGCGCACCGTCGATCTCATCGTCCGCCCCGGCAAGCAACACGGATGGCTCACCATGCTCTGGGATGTCCGCCTCCTGGCCCACTGGTTCGACCGCTACCTCCAACCCGCTCCCGCCCCATCATGAAACCCCTCCTCCTCACCCTCGCCCTCGGCACCACCCTCCTCGCGGACGATCCCCCGACCCTCCGCCTCGCCACCTTCGACGTCGACGCCACCCCTCCCGTCGGCACCCTCCTGGCCTATGACCCCGTCGCCCGCACGTGGGACCTCACCCTCCGCGCCCGCGGCGTCGTCCTCCTCGGCGCCGACCAACCCATCGTCCTCTGCGCAGTCGACTGGATCGGCATCGGCAACGAGGGCTATGACACCTTCCGCGGTTGCCTCGCAGAGGCCGCTGGCACCTCCCCCCACCGCGTCGCCGTCCATAGTCTCCATCAGCATGACGCCCCCGACTGCGACTTCGCCGCCGAGCGCATCCTCAAGCAAGCCGGTCTCCAACCCCTGAACTACGACGGCGACTTCCCTCGCCTCGTCCTGGCGCGCCTCCGCCAAGCCATCCGCGACAACCTGCCCCACGCCCAACCCGTGACCCACCTCGGCCTCGGCGAAGCCACCGTGGATCGCGTCGCCTCCAATCGACGCATCCTCGGTCCCGACGGCAAAGTCCGGGCCACCCGCTTCACCGCCTGCAAAGACCCCGACCTCCAAGCCGAACCCGAAGGCACCATTGACCCCGTCCTCTCCATGGTCAGCCTCTGGAACACCAACCAACCCCTCGCGGTCCTCACCTACTACGCCGTCCACCCGCAAAGCTACTACCGCACCGGCGTCCCCAACCCCGACTTCCCAGGCATCGCCCGGTTCCTTCAGCAACTGGCCGTCCCCGGCCCCCTCCACCTCCACTTCAACGGCGCCGGCGGCAACCTCGGCGCCGGCAAATACAACGACGGCTCCCCCACCAACCGCTTCACCCTCGCCCAACGCCTCGCCGACGCCATGGGCCGCGCGTGGGAGGCAACCCGCCGCGAACCGCTCGCCCCTGCCGACGTCTCCTGGACTGTCGCCCCCGTCGTCCTGCCCCCAGCCCCCCATCTCCAGGAAGCAGAACTCCGCGCCCGCCTCCAGGGCAAGGATGCCGCCTTCTTCCTCAGCGGCGGCGCCGCCAAACTCGCCTGGCTCGAACGCGCCCGCCGCGCCCAACCCATCGACCTCACCTGCCTCGGCCTCAACCAGGCCCGCATCCTCCACCTCCCCGGCGAACTCTTCGTCGAATACCAACTCGCCGCCAAAGCCATGCGCCCCCAGGCCTTCACCGCCCTGGCCGCCTACGGTGACTACGGCCCAGGCTACATCGGCACTGCCATCGCCTACGAACAAGGCGGCTACGAAACCAGCCCCCAAGCCTCCAACGTCAGCCCCGCCGCCGAATCCGTCCTCCTCCACGCCCTCCGCCAACTCCTCACCCCACCCTCCAACCCATGAATATCCACCACCTGGAACTGTTCTACTACGTCGCCAAACACGGCGGCATCTCCGAAGCCGTCCGCAATATCCCCTACGGCATCCAACAACCCGCCGTCAGCGGCCAAGTCATCCAACTCGAAGAAACCCTCGGCCTCACCCTCTTCCAACGCCGCCCCTTCGCCCTCACCCCCGCCGGCCAGGAACTCTTCGCCTTCATCCGCCCCTTCTTCGAAAACCTCGCCCCCATGGCCGAAAAACTCCGCGGCGGCCTCGCCCAACATATCAGCATCGCCGCTTCCGAAATCGTCCTCCGCGATCACCTGCCCCATATCCTCCAGAACCTCCGCCAGCAATTCCCTAAACTCAAAGTCACCCTCCGCGAAGGCTATCACCCCGCCGTCCTCTCCTGGCTCCTCCAACAGCAAATCGACGCCGCCATCGGCCTCCTCGGCGGCAAAACCCCGCCCGGCCTCGGCAGCCTCCCCATCTTCCAACTCCCCCTCGTCCTCCTCGTCCCCAAATCCAGTAAGCTCAAGTCCGCCGACGAACTCTGGTCCCGCGACCGCATCGAAGAATCCCTCATCACGGTCCCCAGCAACGAACCCATCACCCGCTCGTTCCAGCAAGGCCTCGCCAAACTCAAAGTCGACTGGTTCTCCAGCATCGAGGTCAGCACCGTCGACCTCGTCCAAACCTATGTCGAATACGGCTACGGCATCGGCGTCACTATCCGGATCCCCAAAATGACACTCCACCCCGACATCCGTATCCTCCCACTCCCCCATTTCGAACCCGTCACCCTCGGCATCCTCTGGCAGGGCCGCCGCACCCCCGTCCTCGACGGCCTCATCGCCGCCGTCCAAACCGCCGCCCAACATCTCCTCGACGGCGAAGACCCCACCCCCTACGCCCTCCCCACGAACCGCAAAGGCTAAAGGCTGAAGGCTAACCCGCATACTTCACACCCACTGAGAACCAGCCCCGGCATGTCAATCGACCCGACCGTACCCCTCACCCCTTACCCTCTCCCCAACCCCCTCCCACGGATCTTGTTAAGGGGTTGGGGAGAGGGAGAAAGGGAGAGGGGGCAGGCTAGCTGTGACACTTCCGGGCTAAAGGCTGAACCCCTGCTCTTGCTCCTGCTCTTGCTCGCCCTCGGTTCAGGGCTTCATGGCGCGATTCCGTTCGGTGAGTGCGCTCCCCCCAAGCCTGTCTGGGCCGGGGGGGCGGGGGGGGGGGGGGG
>CAZVRY010000483.1:0-3568 GCA_964629545.1 uncultured Verrucomicrobiota bacterium
CATTCTCCTCGCGGTCACCGGCATGTCGCCCGCTGTCCTCACCGAAACCGTTTGGGCCTTGGCCCACGAACCCGAACCTATCCTCCCCTCGCGCGTCATCGTCGTCACCACGGCCGCGGGCCGCCGGCAACTCGAGGCCAAACTCCTCCTCCCCCTCCCCCGCTTCCACGGCCGCACCGCCTGGGACACCCTCCGCGAATCCCTCGCCGCCGAAGGCCACGCCCTCGCCGGGCGCCTCGCCTTCGGCTCCACCGCCACCGACCTCCGCGTCATCACCGCCACCGACCCCGCCACCGGCCTCTCCCGCGAACTCGAAGACCTCCGCACCCCCGCCGATAACGAAGCCGCCGCCGATTTCCTCCTCGAACAAGTCCGCTCCATCGTCGAAAACCCTGACACCCAACTCATCGCTTCCATCGCCGGCGGACGCAAGACCATGGGCGCCCTCCTCTACGCCTGCCTCACCCTCGCCGGCCGCGAACACGACCGCCTCACCCATGTCCTCGTCAGCGAACCCTTCGATTCCGTCCCCGAATTCTTCTTCCCCGCTCAACCCGGTCCCCTCCTCTCCCTGCCCGCCCGCCCAGCCCAAGCCGGCGCCATCGTCCCTCCCACCGCCTCCCTGGATCCCCGATCCGCCCTCGTCCAGATCGCCGATGTCCCCTTCGTCGCCCTCCGCAACCTCTTCCAACGCGAACTGGGACGCATGCCCGGCACCTTTACCCGCCTCGTCCAATCCGGCCGCGACGCCATCCGCCGTCGCGCCTCCGAAGACCTCCGCCTCACCGTCAACGCCGCCAAACCCGAGATCGAAGTGAATGGCGCGACCCTCAAGTTAACCCCCGCCGAACACGCCCTCCTCCTGTTCCTCGCCCAACGCGCCAAGCAAGGCGAACCTCCCTACGGCGCCTACAAAGAGGCGGTGGCCGACCTGAACGCCTTCCGCATCTCCCTCCGCAGCCGCGCCGACCCGAACCGCCTCGGCGATTGGCGCCGCGCCGACTCCCTCCGAACCCCGCTCGACGAAGAGGCCATTCGCAAAGCGGTATCCAGCCTCCGCGGCAAATTGCGAGGCCGCTCCGGCGAAGCCCATCTCCTCGCCCAGTGCCTCCCCGAGAAAGGTCGCTGCTCGCTCGACCTCGAACCCGCCCTCATCCACCTCCAATAGACGCCTCGGACGTCCAGGGACGTCCCAACCCGTGCAAGTCTTCAGGCCCTGGAGCATGCTCGGCGGCGTGAACGACAGACCCCTCCAGCCGACTCGGCCTCCTTACACCCCCGAAACCCTCCTCCCCGCCTACCAGACCCTGCTGACCGCACTGCGTCACCAGCTCCCGCCGGCGATGGCGGCCACCCTGCAAGGCCGCCGCACCGTCGAACGCCACGGCACCTGCTCCACGGTCTTCCTCTGGACCCTCTGGCATGCCGGCCAGCACCGCGATGTGCTCCCCCCGGTCTACACCGCCTGGTCCGTCAACTATGACCCCAATCACTTCGAAACCCGCCACACCGACTGGATGCTCAAGTTCCAGTGCAACACGGTGCGCATCTACTCCGACCGCCTCGAGCCACGCGCTTATCTGCTCGAACGCCTCCCCGCCGTCGTGCCCACCGGCTTTGACTGGCATCCGCACCCCCGCTTCCTCGCCATCGAACGCGGCTTCGACTTCGACGGCGCCCCCGCCTCTCTGCCCCCCCTCTTGCTCCCCTGGCTGGCCTCCCTGGTCCGCGCTGTCCATCCCGTCCTCGACGACTTCATCGAACGCCTCGGCCCGCCGATGCCCAAGCAGCGTCGGCGCGAATTCATCGCCAGCCGCAACAAACCTCGTGCCCGCGCCGGCTACGGTCAGGGAGCGGCTTATCGCCATGGCATCTCTTCCGCCCTGGCCGAGCAAGTGCTCGCTCTCCACGGCTGGCGTTGCGCCCTCTGCGGACAGCCCATCCAGCAGGAGAACGACCTGACCTTCGACCACAAGATCCCGTTCTCGAAAGGCGGCCTGACCGTTCTGTCCAACCTCCAACCCGCCCACCGGTCGTGCAACACCCGGAAGAGGAACGGGAATCTATGAATTATGAATTATGATTTAGGATTTATGATTTGGAGGCGGCGCGAGGTCGTGTTTTCCAGTCTAGCCCTCGTCCTCTGGGATGATCTCCCTCAAATCCTAAATCATAACTCCTAAATCAGCCTCTCGCCCCGCCCCACCACCCAGGAACGCAGCCCTACCCCCAAATCATAAATCATAACTCCTAAATCCTAATTCCCCTCCATGCCTGCCGCCTGCCTCAACCAATCCCACTGCCGCGTTCACCTCACTGAGCTCCCCAAATCCTAAATCATAACTCCTAAATCAGCCTCTCGCCCCGCCCCACCACCCAGGAACGCAGCCCTACCCCCAAATCATAAATCATAACTCCTAAATCCTAATTCCCCTCCATGCCTACCGCCTGCCTCAACCACTCCCACTGCCGCGTTCATCTCACCGGCGAACGCCTCGAAGTCTACGGTCATGACCCCGAGAAGGACCGAGATGGTCTCCTCCGGGAGATTCCTCTGCGGGACCTCGATCGTATCATCGCCAGCGAGGATGTTCATTTCACCGCTCCGGCGCTGGCCGAGATTCTCCGCCGCGGCATTCCCATCCAGATCTTTTCGTGGAGCGGGCAGTTCCTTGGCAACTTCCTGCCGGCTCAGAACCACCACGGCCTCGCCCGCCTTCGTCAATACCAGCGCACCCTCGACCCCGCTTTCGCCCTGCAAATGTCCGGCCGCATCGTCGCCGCCAAACTTTACAACCAACGCCGTGTCCTCCAGCGTCTCCAAGCCAGCCGGAACTTATGATTTATGAATTATGATTTAGGATTTCGGATTTGGGATTTGGGATTTGGAGGATTTATGGATGGCCGCAAAGAGGGCGGTGAGTTCGGCGGCCTCCTGCTTGAGGGACGCGAGCCGTGGCGGAGCGCAAGCGCCGCTTTCCTCGATCAGTTCGAGCCAGAGCAGCGACTCGTCCGCCTCCTCCAGCGTGCGACCGATCTTGTCGACCCAGTCGGCTCGGCTGCGAGCCCGGCAGGCGGCTCGGTATCCACTGGCCACCGCCGTTGCCGATCGCAGGATTTGGTCCCCGAGCACCCGGCCCTTGGCCGTTCGTGGCAACGCCTCTGCCAACCGCATCACCCGCAAGGCAAACGCCTTCGTCCTTCCCTGCAGTTCCTCCCTGTCCATCGCTCGACCCTCACTTCCCCTGCCGCCAGGTTCAATCCAAAAAGCCGAGTCGATTTATGAATTATGATTTATGACTTATGATTTGGCCCCATCGCGAGGTCGTGTTTTCTAGTCTAGCCCTCGTCCTCTGGGGTGAGATCCCTCAAATCCTAAATCACAAGTCCCAAATCAGCCCCCAGCCCCGCCCCACCCCCCAGGAACGCAGCCCCACCCCCCAAATCCTAAATCACAAGTCCCAAATCAGCCCCCAGCCCCGCCCCACCCCCCAGGAACGCAGCCCCACCCCCCAAATCCTAAATCACAAGTCCCAAATCAGCCCCCAGCCCCGCCCCACCCCCCAGG
>CAZVRY010000484.1:0-3564 GCA_964629545.1 uncultured Verrucomicrobiota bacterium
CGGGGGGGGGGCGGGGGGCCGGGGTGAGGCTTTGCCGGCTTGTTCGTCGAGGACGAGGACGCCGTGGGGTGGGAGGTCGTAGTTACCGGTGAAGGTATTGCCGGTGAGGAAGTCGTGCATGGGCTTATAGAATTGGATGCGGACGGGGGAGTTTTGGTGGTTGAGGAGGAAGTAGATGCGGGTGTCGTCCTTTTGGCGCATGCTGACCTCGACGGAGTCGGGGACTTTGAGGAGGGGGAAGAGGTTACAGATTTGGCGGAGCCAGACGACGAGGTCGTAGTAGAAGTGGAGGTGGCTCATGGTGCCGATGTAGATGGCTTTGCCGTTGCCGAAGGTGTTCATGGTCATGGCGGGGCGGCCGGCGTAGAAGTCTTTGGCGTAGACGGCGAGGACCTGGCATTCTTTGGGTTCGATGAGGTCGCACCAGATGCGGGCGGGGTGGAGGTGGCTGGTGGGGAAGGCGCCTTTGAAGTTGAGGTGGTTTTCCTCGCCAGGGGGGAGGGGATCGAATTCGAGGACTTCGAGGCCGAAGAGGTCGGTGAGGTCGTGGGGGTAGCCGTTATCGGGGGCGATTTGGTGTTCGTCGGCGAGGCCGGTATTGAAGGTGCCGACGAGGGTGCCGCCGTTATGGACGTAGAGTCTGAGGAGGTCGGCTTCGCCGCCGGCGAGGAGGTGGAGGGAGGGTGCGATGACGAGTTTGTAGCGGGAGAGGTCTTCGGTGGGGCGGGCGAAGTCGACGGGGATATTGCGGTCGTGGAGGGCGGTGTAATGGAGTTGGACGTGGTCGCGTTGGATGAAGTTGCTATTGGGGCGTGGGGGGAGTTGTTGGGCCCACTCGTTTTCGTGGCTCCAGAGGATGCAGGTTTCGGCGACGACTTTGGTGCCGTGGATGACGGGGGCGAGCAGTTTGATTTCCTCGCCGACCTGGCTGATTTCCTTATAGACGCGGTTATCGCCGCGGCCGTCGTGGGAGAGGACACCGCCGTAGAATTTTTCGGGGCCGATGCGGGGTTGGCGCCAGAAGAAGTAGAGGACGCCGGAGGCGCCGCGGGAGATGCATTGGTAGGTGAAGAGGCGGACGACGCCGGGGCGGACGAGGGAATTGACTTCCTGCCAGTCGACGTTGCCGGCTTTCTGTTCGATGACCCAGAAGCCTTCCTGGTTGTCGGGGAGGCGGGCGCCGGTTTTCTTGAGGGACCGGAGCATGTCGAGTCCGCAGGCGATTTCGGCCGATTTGGATTTGATGGTGGCTTCGCTGTCCATGGCGGCGAAGTCGAGGACTTCGGCGACGTCGAAGTGGTCGAAGTTGCGGCTGAGGGCGCGGAGGTTATGGGTGACGGGCAGGTTGGGGGTAAGTTCGTGGAGGAGGTCGACTTGCATGCGGGCGAAGGCGACGATGGTATCGCTGCAGAAGCGGCGCCAGTCGAGGAAGAGGGCGGGGTTAAAGGGGGCTGGGGCGAGGCGGGGCATGGGGACTTGGTCGAAGCGGGTGATGGTTTGGGCCCAGAAGCGGGTGCCCATGAGGTCGTTGAGGCGTTCGACGGTTTGGTATTTGGCTTGGAGCCAGGCGATCCAGTCGCGGCGGGTTTCCTCGTTGAAAGAGGCGCAGGTGCTGTGGCCGCCGAGGCCGTTGTCGATTTGCCAGGCGCAGAGCGCGGGGTGGGGGCCGAGGTTCTTGGCGAGTTCGGTGACGAGGCGGCGGGAGGCTTCCCAGTATTTGTCGCTGTTCATGCAGCAGGCGCGGCGAGTGCCTTCATGGCGGACCTGGCCGCGCTCGTCGATCGGGAGGGTCTCCGGGTATTGCTGTCCGAGCCAGAGGGGAGGAGCGGCGGTGGGGGTGCCGAGGACGACTTTGAGGCCGTGGGCTTGCATGACGTCCATGGCTCGGCGCATCCAGGCGAAGTCGAATTTGCCTTCCTCAGGTTCGTAGAGTCCCCAGGCGAACTCGCCCATGCGGACGACGTTCATGCCTGCGGCGACCATCAGTTCGGCGTCTCGGTCCCAGCGGGATTCAGGGGCTTCAGCGGTGCCTGCATAGGGATAGACCCAATGCTCCGGGTAATAGTCGGCGCCGAATTGCATAGGAGGATGGGGGGGCTGGTTTGACCGCAGGGTACCCATTTGGATGAGGCTAGGCAATGGCAAAGTCGGTCGGCGGAAGGAGGAGAGGAGGAGGGCGGGGAGGGCGCAGGAGGCGGGGTGCAAAGAAATGGGTTTTCGAGTTGGGGCGAGTGCGTTAGGGTCTGATGCACCGAGCAACCTATCCCTTTCTTGACTATGCAGGCGTCTGGTCATCATCCGTCGGCCGGGGGGCGAGTGCGAGTGAGTGTGTGGTGTGATCATGAGGGTCAGCCGCGAGTATTCAGGCTGACGTTAGGGGAGGAGACGGTCCACCTGGATCCTGGGAAGACCTGGGTGAAAGCGGACAGTTACAAGTGGGTGACGCGTGGGTTGATTGAGCCGCCGCAGTCCTTTCACGTGTTGCCCGGGGGAGAGGTGGACATCAATGGGGAGAAGATACGAGTGACGGATGGGGATGGGGTGGCCCGGTTGGAGCACGAGATCAACAAGAAGCACGTGGTGGCGGGGCCATCGCCGGTGCGGCCTTCTTCGCCAGGCGGGGCGGTGGGGAAGGGGGAACGCGCGGAGGAGACCTCCGGGCAGGTGCGGTTTCGGGTGCATTTGGATCATTTGGGTCATTTGGCGGTGGAGGCCCGGCGTGGGGAGGAGCGGGTGGAGACGGGGTTACGGGGTTTGGCGTCGCTGGTGCATCACGGCCTGATGACGAAGCCTGGGACCGTGCATGTGGATCCGCTGCAGCGGGCCATCGAGATTGACGGTCGGCGGTTCGAGTGCAGCGAGGCGGGGGCTCGGGAGTTGGAAGCGGAGTTGAACCAGCGGTATGCCCCGCCGGTGGAGCATCACCAGGAGGCGCAGATCGAGGTGCGGGAGAACGCGGCGTCGCCGACGGGGTTTGACGTTGCGTTTCCGGGCTTGATGGCGGGGACGAGGGTCATGGTGAAGGGGCACCTTTCGCAGGAGAAGCTGGATCTGCTGACCGATGAGCACAAGTGCGACCTGCTGCGGCCGGGGACGCAACTTCGGCTGTCGCCGCCCCGACTGTTGTTTCGTCGTCGCCGGTTGGATGGCGGGGAGGAGGCGATGGGGGAGTTGCCGGATCTGGATTACTTGCGGAGCACGGCGGCGGAGTTGGAGCGGGCGTTGAATCACCCGGCGATTCGGCGGCGGGGATCCGGGGCAGGGGAGCGGGAGGACCCGGGTTCAGGGCAGCCGGCGGCGCGGGTGGTGCGGATCAAGGTGGCGCGGAATCCACAGGCGCGCCTGTTTTTGTGGATGGAGGTCCACACCGATCGCGGGGGGCCGCCCGAGGGGAAGGCGTTCACGCATCACAATGTGGCGGAGTTGCAGCATGGGGGTGCGTTCAAGTCGCACTTGGACGTGGCGCTGTCGCTGGATCACCGTCGGTTGAGTATTCTGGATCAGCGGACGCGGGAGGAGCGGCACCTGGAGTTGGGTCCTGGCAGTGAGGAGGGGGTATTGGGG
>CAZVRY010000485.1:0-3563 GCA_964629545.1 uncultured Verrucomicrobiota bacterium
ACCCCCACCCCCGCCGTTACCCCGGTCCCCACCTCGCGCCCGCCCCTCATCTCAACTGCCCCCGCCTCCATCAATACCCCATCCACAAACCGGCGCAAATCCCTCTCCTCGACCCGCAACTCCCCACCCGCCGCCCCCAACCGACACACATCCATGACCCGCGTCACCAACTCCTTCACCTCCCGCGCCCCCTCCCAGGCCAACCTCAACATCTGCCGCCGATCCTCCTCCGCTTCCGTCTCCAGGAGCAGCGGCAATAGCGATAACAACGGCGTCAGCGGCGTCTTGAGGTCGTGACCCAGATGCACCAACAACGAATCGCGCTGGTCCAAGAGCCGCCGCACCTCCCGCGTCCGGTCCTCCACCCGCTGCTCCAAATGCTCGTTAGCCAGCACCAACTCCTCCTGTAAGCCCACCACCCGGCGCCCCACGTCCAATCGCGCCCGCAACTCCTCATGATGATACGGCTTCACCACGAAATCGTCCGCCCCCGAATCCAACCCCTCCACCACATCCTGCAACGCCCCCCGCGCCGTCAACAGGATCAAATACCGAGGCCCCACCAGCGGACCCCGCTTCAACCGGCGACATAAGTCCGGTCCGTTAAGCCCAGGCATCATCCAGTCCAAGAGGGCCATCGGCGCCGCCGACGACGAGACCAGATGCTCCCAAGCCTCCGACCCCGTGCGCGCCTCCACCGCGGTATAACCCCACTTCCCCAATACCCCGCGCAACATCACCCGGGTCGTCAGATCGTCATCCGCCACCAGAATCTTCATCGCCCTCACCACCCCGTTCCGCCCCCCTCCAGCGGTTGCCGCATCACCCTCTCGATCGCATCCCGCAACCCGCGCGGCTGATAGGGCTTCTGCAAAAAGCCCGCCAAACCCTCCCCCGCGAACTCCTTCGTCGCTTCGCTCTCCGGATACCCGCTGCTCAAAATCACCCGCAACCCAGGCCGCATCGCCTTCATCCTCCGAAATGTCTCCACCCCGCCCAACCGCGGCATCGTCAGATCCAACACCACACACCGAACCGCCCCCGGCAACGACGCCAACAGTCGTATCGCTTCCTCCCCATCCGCCGCCCCCACCGCCCGATAGCCCAACCCTTGCACAATCCGCGTGCATAACTCCCGCACCGGGTCCTCGTCATCCACTACCCAAATCCCCCCCGGCTCACCCCCGCCCCCGCGCCCGTGCCCCGCCTGCCCCTCACGACCTCCACCCCCCGCCGGCAACACCGGCACCGGAAACAACACCCGAACTGCCGTCCCCCGCCCAACCCCGCTCTCCACAAAAACCGCCCCGCGATGCCCCCGCACAATCCCCCCCCCCGATGACATCCCCAACCCCCTCCCCATGAACTTGGTTGTGAAGAACGGGTCGAAGAGCCGCTGCTGCGTCTCCGCGTCCATCCCACACCCCACATCCCGCACCTCCACGAACACGTAATGCCCCGGTGGCGGCACCTCCTCAACCCGGCTCGCCATCAACGTCCCCCGATCACACTCCACCCGCCCGGTCGCCACCGTCACAACCCCGGGCCCACCCCCATACGACTCCGCCGCATTCGTGATCAAATTCATCACCACCTGCTGCATCTGGACCGGATCGGCCAGAATCGACGGGACCGCCACCCCCAACTCCAACTCCAACCTCACATTCGAAGGAATCGCCATCCGGATCAGCCGCGCATTCGCTTTCACCAACTCCCCAATGTCCATCGCCCGCGGCTCAAACCGAGCCTTCCCCGCATAGGCCAACAACTGACGCGTCAAATCCGCCGCCCGATGCGACGCCTGCATCGCGTGCTGCAAACACTCCCGCCCCGCTGACACCCCCCCTGCCTCCTCCATCGCCAAATCCAGATTGCCCATGATCGCCGTCAGCAAGTTGTTGAAATCATGCGCAATACCCCCAGCCATCAAACCCAAACTCTCCAGCTTCTGAGCGTGCCATAACCGCCGCTCCATCTCCCAACGCGCCTCCTCCGCCCGCTTCTGATCCGTCAAATCCCGATTGCTCACCCGCACCCCCCGATACACCCCCTCCGCATCGTGCACCGGCGCACACACATGCCCAATCCACCGCACCTCGCCCGACTGCGTCCGGATCCGAAACTCCAACTCCACCACTCCCTCATGATCCACCGACTCCTCCCGGAAATGCTGCCGCACCCGCTCCCGATCATCCGCATGCACCAAATCCAAGAGCAGCCCCGGCGACCCCACAAACGCACTCGCCGGATACCCCGTCACTCGCTCACACGACGGCGAAACGTAGCGGACCGTCCCCTGCGGGGTCAGCCAATACTCCCAATTGTGCGTGAAGTCCGCCACAATCCGGTGCACCTCCGCCTGCTCCCGCAATTCCCGCGTCCTTCGCTCCAACAAATCCTCCACCCTCAATAGCGCCCGCTCCCGCCGCGCGTTCTCGCACAACTGCAGCAAATACCCCAACTCAAATGGCTTCCGCACATACGCGCTCGCCCCACGCTTCATCCAGCCCACCGCCAACTCCGGCCGCGGATCCCCCGTGATCATCACCACCACCGCCTCCGGACGCAGCCGATGACACTCGTCCAATAACTCGTCCCCACTCGCGTCCGGCAAGTGATAGTCCAAAACCACCACCTCGTGCGACCTGGCCTCCAACGCCGCTAAACCCTCCGCCCCTGTCCCCACCGACCGCGCCTCATAACCGTGCAACCGAAACCCCTCCACCAACGCCCGCGCCTGATCCTCCGCATCCTCCACCACCAACACCCGCGCCACCCCCTTCGGAGCCTCCCCCTTCAATAACCGCCGCACCTTCTCCCCCAATTCCACCGGCTCGACCGGACACGGCACAAACGCGTTCGCCCCCAACCGCAACGTGATCTCCGCCGCGTCCTCCCCGGAAAACGTCGCCGATACCACCAAGATCGGAACCCCATTGAAGCTCGAATACTCCGGCGACCGCAGCAACCGACAAAACCGCCAGCCGTCTATCCCAGGCATGTAGAGATCCGTGACGATCAAATCGGGCGGCGCCGCCGGATCCAACTCCCGTAACGCCTCCTCCGCTCCCCCATAACTCAATACCCGCAACCCCTCCGCCTCCAATAATCCCTCCAAGACCCGCAACTGCGTCCGATCGTCGTTCACCACCACCGCGCGCGGCCGCCATGTGGTCACGACGGGTCCTGTCCCATCCCCCGGGTCCCTGGTTGTTGCATGCATCGTGAACGACCCTCACATCGCTCCCCTGGCGGCCACCCGCGCCCCCGTCCCGACGCCTCGGTCACCTCCCTTATCGGCAAACGCCGTCGTCCCTGAAGGCCCCCCCGCCCGTCCCCAACCACCCCTCCCCCCGCAATACCTGCATCAACGTCGCAAACTCCTCCTCCAAACGCAGCATCCCCTCCTCTACCTCCACCCCTGCACCCGATCGCCCTGCCCGCTCCACGGCCGATGCCAAACCGCTTAACCCCACCGCCCCTACCGTCGCCGCCGCCCCCTTCACCGTATGCGCCAACCGCTCGACCCCCCCCCAATCCCCCTCCCTCCACGCCTCCCGCAA
>CAZVRY010000486.1:0-874 GCA_964629545.1 uncultured Verrucomicrobiota bacterium
GGGGCGAGGGATGGAGGGGGCGTCGCGGCCGACGCATTTTCGGGGGGTGACGACGGTGGTGGCGAAGCTGTTCAACCTGGTGTTGCCGGAGGTGGCGGTCTTTGGGGCGAAGGATTATCAGCAGGCGGCGGTGGTCCGGCGGATGGTGGCGGACTTGAATTTTGCGGTGAAGATTGTGGTAGCGCCGACGGTGCGGGAGAGCGATGGTTTGGCGATGAGTTCGCGCAACGCGTATTTGTCGGCGGCGGAGCGGCGGGAGGCGACGGTGCTGTGGGAGAGCATCCGGTGGGCGCGGGCGGCGGTGCGGCGGCGAGGGGAGGTGGAAGCGGCGCGGTTACGGAGGGAGGTGGCGGCGCTGGTGGCGGGGCGGCCGTCGTGTCACTTGGACTATGTGGAGTTCTTCGATGGGGAGAGTCTGGCGCCGGTGCGAGGGGTGCGTCGGGGGGTGCACATGGCGTTGGCGGTGCGGGTAGGGAAGACGCGCTTGATCGACAACGGACGACTTTAGGAGGCGGGATGGAACGATATGACTATGTGATCTTGGGGAGTGGGATCGCGGGTTTGTTTTTGGGGTGGAAGTTGGCGGCGCACGGCCGGGTAGCGATCGTGACGAAGAAAGACCGGGCGGAATCGAACACGAATTACGCGCAGGGAGGGATTGCGGCGGTGACGAGCCGGGAGGATTCGTTCGAGAACCATGTGCGGGACACGTTGACGGCGGGGGCGGGGCTGTGTCGCGAAGACGTGGTGCGGACGATTGTGGAGGAGGGACCGGCGCGGATCCAGGAGTTGATGGAATTGGGGATGCGCTTTACGGAGCGGGAGGTGCCGGGGGGAGGGCTGGGGCGGGACTTGGCTTTGGGTCGGGACGGGG
>CAZVRY010000486.1:884-3478 GCA_964629545.1 uncultured Verrucomicrobiota bacterium
GGGTCCTGGGGGTGGTTGGGGGGGGGGGGGGGGTTTCGGGGGGGGGGGGGGCGGGGGGGGGGGTGGGGCGGGAAATTGGATTTGGGTCGGGAAGGGGGTCATTCGAAGCGGCGGATTTTGCATGCGAAGGACGTGACGGGACGGGAGATCGAGCGGGCGTTGTTGGCGGCGGTGGCGGGGCGGCCGAGCCTGGAGATTTTCGAGAACCACATTGCCATCGATCTGATCACGACGGGCAAGTTGGGACGGGAGGGGCCGGCGCGGTGTGTTGGGGTTTACGTCTTGGACAAGCAGGCGGGGCGAGTGAAGACGATGGCGGCGCGGGCGGTGGTGTTGGCGACGGGGGGATGCGGGAAGGTGTATCTGTACACGACGAATCCGGACATTGCGACGGGGGATGGGGTGGCGATGGCGTATCGGGCGGGGGCGACAATCGCGAACATGGAGTTTGTGCAATTTCACCCGACGTGCTTTTACCATCCCAAGGCGAAGTCGTTCTTGATTAGTGAGGCGGTGCGTGGGGAGGGGGGCATTCTGAAGTCGCTGGCGGGGGAGGAGTTCATGAATGTGCAGCACCCGTTGAAGTCGCTGGCCCCGCGGGACATCGTGGCGCGGGCGATCGATGCAGAGATGAAGCGGACGGGGGCGGACTATGTTTGGCTGGACATTACCCACAAGCCGGCGCGGTTCACGATGGATCGGTTTCCGAACATTTACGGGACGTGTTTGCAGTATGGGGTGGACATCACGAAGGAGCCGATTCCGGTGGTGCCGGCGGCGCATTACCAGTGTGGGGGGGTGAGGACGACGGTGGACGGGGAGACGGACGTGGCGGGGTTGTATGCGATTGGAGAGGTGGCGTGCACCGGGTTGCATGGGGCGAACCGATTGGCGAGCAATTCGCTGCTGGAAGCGCTGGTGTGCGCGCATCGGTGTTCGGTGAAGTTGAGGGAAGCCGGGGGCGATGCGCCGGCGTCGGATCTGCCGGCGTGGGAATCGGGTCAGGCGTCGAATGCGGACGAGTCGGTCGTGGTGGCGCACAACTGGGACGAGATCCGCCGGGCGATGTGGGATTACGTGGGGATTGTGCGGACGAACAAGCGCTTGCGGCGGGCGCTGAAGCGGATCACCAATCTGCAAGAGGAGATCCAGGAGTATTTCTGGGATTTCATTGTGACGGCGGATCTCTTGGAGTTACGGAACATCGCGACAGTGGCGGAGTTGGTGGTCTTGAGCGCGTTGCAGCGGCCGGAAAGTCGGGGTTTACATTACAACCTGGATTATCCCGGCCTGGACCCGGGGTGGGCCCAGCGCGATTCGATGGTGCGGCAACCGGGCTGAACTGGCTCACGGGCCGAGCGGTGACGCGCCGGTTGAGGCCGCTCCAGCGCCTCGGCGCAGCAGCCCGATTCCTGGACGGCTCATCCCACGAACCGCGCCTGGGGCTTTCTGGAACTGAAAACCGAATCACAGCATACCGTTATGAAGACAATCCTCCGCCTCCTCCTCGCCGTGGCGCTCGCCGCCGTGCTCTCCGCTCCCGCTTCGGCCGCGCCCCCACAGAAAGTCATCTTTGACTGCGACCTCGCCGGCGACGTGGACGACGCCTACGCTGTCGCGCTGCTGCTGGCCAGCCCGGAGTTCGAGGTGCTCGGCCTGGTGTTGGATCACGGCCACACTTGGGGCCGTGCGCGGGTCGCGGGGCGGTTGTTGTATGAACTCGGGCTGGAGGAGAAGGTCCCGATTGTCGTGGGCCGGCCCACGCCGGGCATCGTGGGCCAGCACACCGGCATCGCGGGCGAATCGCACCAGTTCGTCTGGGGCCACGGCTTCGACCGCTGGCAGCCCGCCTCCACCAACGCCGCGCAATTCATCATCGAAAATCTCCGCAAGTATCCGAATGAAGTCATCCTCTTCACCGTCGGCCCGGTCTGCAATATCCAGGACGTGGCGAAGCAGGATCCCGGGGCGTTGAAACTGGCCCAACGCGTCGTCTCCATGTTTGGCAGTTTCACGATGGGCTACGGCGGGCCCGGCACGAAGCCTGAGCCGGAATGGAACGTGCGCGCCGACGTCAAGGCCGCCCAGGCCTTCATCAACGCCGGGGCGAATCCCGTCCTGCACGGACTGGATACCACCACCATGGTCAAGCTGGGCGAAGCCGACCGCACGCGCCTCCTTTACCGAAAATCACCGCTCACCGACGCCTTGTGCGGGCTTTATATCCTGTGGCGCTATGAGGATTACGCGCGCCCCGACCCTACGCTGTTTGACGTCGTGCCCATCGGCGCCGTGCTTTGGCCGGAACTGGTCACCACGCGTCCGGCCCATGTGCGGGTGAACGACCAGGGCATGACCGAAGTCGTGGACGGCGCGCCGCCCAACTGCCAAATCGGGGTGACGGTGAACGAGGAAGAACTGGTCAAGCGCACCATGGACCGCTACCTCAAGCAGAACCTGATGCGGCAGCCAAAACCATGAACCGCGGAAAGAAAAGTGACAGAAAAGTGACAGGTTCAAAGTGGAGGCGGGCTGGAGGGGGGATAACAGGGTGACAGGTTCGCGGGGAGAGGTCGCTCGGACGCCGGCGGTGG
>CAZVRY010000487.1:0-3449 GCA_964629545.1 uncultured Verrucomicrobiota bacterium
CCGGCGACCCCAACCCGCCCACCCCCACGCACAGGATCCGCGCCGCACGCAGTCGCTCCTGCCCGGCCAATCCCACCTCGGGGAGCGTCAGGTGCCTCGCGTAGCGACGCAGCTCGTCCACACTCAGTCTCATGTCATTTCCGTCGCGCCCACAGTAAGCCCGCGCCCCCGACATGCAAGCACCTCCGACCCGCAGTGCGGCTAGAATCCTTGCCGCCCAGAACTTGATCAAATCGAGTCAAGTTCTCGTCCCGTCCCTCCTGCCGGCAAGGATTCTACAGAGCGAGGCGTGGAAATTGGGGTCCAGACGGCGAAGGCGCGTGGCACGAAAATGGGGGCCGGAGCGGGTCTGAGGTCACGCCTCGCTAGACTTCGATCCGTCCCTCAAACACGAACTCCGCCGGCCCCGTCAACCGCACATCGACAAACCCGTCGGCCGTCTGCCCGAACATCACCTCCAATGCGTCGCCGCCTTGCACCTGCACCTTCACCGGCGATCCCAGTCCGTGCAACCGGGCCATGACCAAGGCCGACGCGGTCACCCCCGTCCCGCACGCCAGGGTCTCTCCTTCCACGCCGCGCTCGTAGGTGCGCACCCGGATGTGTCCCGGCCCCAGCACCTGCACGAAATTCACGTTCGTCCCCTTGGGCGCAAAATGCGCATGCCGCCGGATCGCCCGGCCTTGCTCCTGCACCATGGCCTGATCCGCATCCTCCACCAACACAACCGCGTGCGGCACGCCGGTGTTCACCGCATGCACCGTCACCTGCTCCCCCCCCACCTCGACCCGCTCGTTCAACCGCATCCCGTGCGGCGGCGTCAGGTTGACCGTGACCCGCTCCCCGGCGAACGTCGCCCGAATCACCCCCGCCCCGGTCTCGAACGTCACCTCCCCCGCCGCCCCCGTCAGCCGCTGCACAAACCGGGCGAAGCACCGGGCCCCGTTCCCGCACATGTCCGCCACGCTCCCATCGCTGTTGTAAAACTCCCACGACCAATCGGCCCGCCCCGTCCGGTTTGGCACGAGCAAGAACAACCCGTCCGCTCCAATCCCCCGCTGCCGATGGCACAACCGGACCACCTGTTCCGACGTCAAACGCACCGCCCCCGCGCGGTTGTCCACCAGCACAAAGTCGTTGCCGGCCCCGTTCATCTTGCTGAATGCCAAATGCACGCCGGCGACGCTACCAAAACCTCCGCGAAAGGCAAACGCGGCCGCTGCCCCGTCCTGCGACGGATCACGCCGACCCCAGCGAAGCCACCAAGACCCCTACCCGCTCGCGTTGGCTGGCCACGGCTTCCGTCGCCCCGCTCAGATCCCCGTGGGTGGCCGATTCCTCCAATCCCCGCATCACTCCCGCCAACTCCTCGTCGCCCAGCAACCGAAAGTGACTCTTGAGGGTATGCGCCGCGCGCATCACCTCCCCAGGCCGCCCCGCTTCTACTCCGGCCTGCAACTCGGCCCACCGCTTCGGCACATCGCGGACCATCGCCTCCGCGGCCATCCGGGCCGTCCGTTCGTCATCCCCCAACCCCGCCACCAGTGCCGCCATGGCCCGCTTCCCCACCTCCGCATCCGCCCCCCCGCCCACCCCCGGCCCACCGCGTCCCGCCTCACCCCCGGGGCCGCTCCCCCTCCCCGCCGCCCCCGCCGATCGCGCCTGGACCTCCGCCAGGACCCGCGCCAACTCCCCGCCCTGCACCGGCTTCGAAAGGTAGTCGTCCATCCCTTCCGCCAGGCATTGCTCCCGATCGCCCCGCATCGCGTGCGCCGTCATGGCCACCATCCACGTGCACCGGGCCGCCCCCTCCTCCTTCGCCCGCACCCGGCGCGCCGCCTCGAATCCATCCATGCCCGGCATCTGGATGTCCATGAACACCGCGTCGAACGCCCCCGCCTCAAAGCGCTCGACCGCCTCCGCTCCGCTGCTGGCCACCACCACCTGATGCCCCGCCCGCTCCAACCATCCCCGCGCCACCACCTGGTTGACCTCGTTGTCGTCCACCACCAACAACCGCAAACGCCGCCCGCCTCCGGAGGCCGGCGCTTCCCGCTCCCCTGCCCGCCCTCCCGCAGCCGCCACGGGCCCAACCACCGCCTCCATCACCGCATCCAGCAGCCGCGAGGGCGTCACCGGCTTTGACACCCGCCCATCCGCCAGCTCCCGGCTTCGTTCCAAATCCCGCTCGCTCGGCAACGCCGACAGCAGCATCACCACTTTCCCCCGAAACCCTCCCTCCTCCCGCAACCGCGTCACCAACCGAAACCCGTCCTCCGTCCCCAAACCGACATCCACCAGCGCCAAACCGAACGGCTTGCCCGCTCCCGCCTGCGCCGACCGCAACGCCGCCATGGCCTCCGCCCCATCCGCCGCCCCTACCGGCTCCGTCCCCCAACTCGCCAACATCGCCGTCATCATCCCGCGTTGCGCCCCGCTGTCCTCGACCACCAAGACCCGCATCCCCCCCAACCCAGCCGAAGTGCCGGGGAACACGCCGGCGGGCCCTACCGCCTTCAAGGCCACCGTGAAGTGAAACGTCGATCCCTTCCCCAGCTCGCTCTCCACCCACATCCTCCCGCCCATCCGGGTCACCAACTCGCGGGCGATCGCCAACCCGAGCCCGCTCCCACCAAACCGACGTGTCGTCGACAGATCCGCCTGTTGAAACGGCTCGAAGATCGCCTCCAACTGCCCCGGCGGAATCCCCGCCCCCGAGTCCTGAACCGTGACATGCAGGCGCCTCCGCCCCTCCGTCTTTTCCTCCTCCCCAATCCGCACCACGATCTCCCCCCGCTCGGTGAACTTCACCGCGTTCCCCAGCAGGTTGACCAAGACCTGCGTCAACCGCGTCGGGTCGCCCTCGAAGCGATCCGGCAACGCCACCGGCACATCGCACACCAACTCCAGCCCCTTGGCCTGCACCCGCTCCGCCACCGCCGCTACCGCCAACTCGATGACCTCCCGCAAACTGAACCGCACCTCCTCCACCTCCAACCGTCCGGACTCGATCCGCGACAAATCCAGGATATCGTTGATCAACCGCAACAGCGCCTCACTCGACGCCTGCATCATCCCCAAATACGACCGCTGCTGCTCCGTCAGCGGCGTCCCCCGCAACAACTCCGTCATCCCCAGAACCCCGTTCAGGGGCGTCCGGATCTCATGGCTCATGTTGGCCAGGAATTGCGACTTCACCCGACTCGCCGCCTCCGCCCGATCCCGCATCGCTCGCGCCTCCCCCTCCGCCCGACGGCGCGCCGCGTTCTCCCGGCCCATCATGGCAAAAATGAACGCAAACACCCCCACGCTGCCCACCGTCGTCAACCCCACGATCGTCGCCGTCAACCGCAGCCCGGCCCGCACCTGCTCCTGCCGCTTCACCAATAACGCCTTCTCCTCCGCCTCCAACTCCTCCCGCAACCGGCGGATCTGCCCGGACAGATTAT
>CAZVRY010000488.1:0-3439 GCA_964629545.1 uncultured Verrucomicrobiota bacterium
TCCTTGCCGCCCAGAACTTGATCAAGTCGAGTCAAGTTCTCGTCCCGTCCCTCCCCAACCCTGGAAAGCGAAGCGCTGGAGAGGGGTTGGGGAGAGAGGGGGAGTCCTCCTTTCAAGATGAGAATTGCTGTGGGGCCTGGATCCGCGGCCAGCGGGTTCGGAATCGCCGCGGATCGCGCGGGCGACGCGGAGGGCCTGCGGGATCGACGGAATTGCTGCGGGTTGGGAGATGAGGCTCGACAGGGCGGGGCGGGTTGGGGAGATTGCGGGGGCTGTGGCGGACAACCAGCCGGGCACCGTGAGGCGCCCTTTAAAACCGCATGAAATCGACTGATGCTTTAACCCAATTCGCGACACGGCTGCGCGACCGACTCCGGCGGGAACGGGCAAGGCCGGGGGCGCCCTCCGCGGGGGGGTGTTCCGGCGTGGGCGGGGTGGAGGCGGGAGGGGGAGGTTGGGGGGAGGAGGCGACATTCAACCGGTGGGCGTGGGAGTTATTTGCCTTGCAGTATGAGGCGGTGGAACCGCTGCGGCGCTGGGCGGATCGTTGCGGAGTGCAGCCGGGTGGGGTGCGGGATTGGCGTGAGCTGCCGGTCTTGCCGACCGCGGCCTTCAAGGAATGGGAGGTGACGTCGCTGGGACCGGAGGTGCGGGGGGTGGTGTTTCATTCGAGTGGGACGACGGGGCAGAGGCCGAGTCGTCATGCGCACGACGCGGTGTCCTTGGAGGTGTATGAGGCCTCCCTGCTTCCGTGGTTTGAGCGGCATGTGTTCGCGGGATGGGCCGAGGCGGGGCGGCGGGTTCCTCTGCTTTCCTTGACGCCATCACCCGGAGAGGCGCCGCACTCGTCCTTGGCGCACATGGCGGGCACGGCGATCCGCGAGTTGGGCGGGCCGGGGTCAGGGTGTTTGGGGAAGGTGGACGGGGCGGGGGCATGGACGGTGGAGGCGAGGGAGTTGGAGGCGGTGGTGCGGGGGGTGGGCGAGGGTCCGGTGGTGTTGTTGGGGACTGCGTTTTCGTTGGTGCAGGTGTTCGATCAAGGGGCGAGGGAGCGGCTGGATCTGAGGTTGCCGGCGGGGTCGAGGGTGATGGAGACGGGGGGATACAAGGGGCGGGCGAGGGCCTTGCCGAAGGCGGAACTGTTGCGGCGGCTGGCCGAGGTTCTGGGGGTGCCGAGGGCGCAGGTGGTGTCGGAGTACGGCATGAGCGAGTTGAGTTCGCAGGCTTACGATGGGGTGGCGGGCCCGCCGTTGGGGGCGGAGCCAAGGCGGTTTCGGTTCCCACCGTGGGCGCGGGCCGCGGTGGTGTCGCCGGAGACGGGGCGGGAGGCGGGGGTGGGGGAGGCGGGGTTGCTGAGGGTGGTGGATTTGGCGAACGTGCGGTCCGTGTTGGCGGTTCAGACGGAGGATGTGGCGGTGCGGTGGGAGGATGGGTTCGAGTTGCGGGGGCGGGCGGCGGAGGTGGAACCGCGGGGGTGTTCGTTAATGGCGGCATGAATCTGCCCCATTATTTCCTGGCGGACCTGCCGCCCGAGGCGGTGTTGACGCCGTCGATGCAGGTGGAGGCGTGTCGTTCGTTGCGGCGCAACCGGGAGCAGTATTTGGCGGGGCGGTCGACGAGTTCGCTGATTCGGCCGCTGGCCGAGTTGGGGGAGAACTGGTGTCGGCCTGACTACGAGTTCCGCCAGATGGCGTTGGCGATGGGGCCGGCGGAGACGGGTTTTCCGGCGGGGGTATTGGCGCGGGGGTTGGACGCGTTTTTTGGCCAGTTGACAGCGGAGAATCTGAGGGCGTTGGTGGTGCAGGATTTGGGGCATGCGTTGCGACTGGACCAGGTGGCGTCGACGCCGGCGGAGGGGGCGATGCATCGGTCGGCGCTGGTGTCGGGGCCGGAGTTGGTGGTGCACATCGCGGCGGGCAATGTGCCGAGTCCGGCGTGGATGAGCGTGGTGACGGGGTTGCTGGTGAGGTCGGCGCAGTTCTTGAAGTGTGCGCGGGGCGGTTCGCTGCTGCCGCGTCTCTTTGCGCATTCGCTGTATCAGGTGGAGCCGAAGTTGGCCTCGTGTTTGGAGGTGGCCGAGTGGAAGGGCGGGGACATCGCGTTGGAGGGAGCGGTGCTGAGCGAGGCGGAGGCGGTGACGGCGACGGGGTCGGATGAGGCGCTGGAGGCGATTCGGAGCCGGGTGGGGGCGGGGGTGCGGTTCCTGGGCTATGGGCATCGACTGAGTTTTGGCTATGTGACGCGCGAGGTGTTGTATGGCCGGAATGCGGGGCAGGTGGCGGCGCGGGTGGCCGATGACGTGGTGGCGTGGAACCAGTTGGGATGCCTGTCGCCTCACGTGGTCTACGTGGAGGAAGGCGGGACGGTGTCGCCGGCGGGGTTCGCGGAGCGGGTGGCGGAGGCGTTGGCGGCGGCGGAGGTGGGGAGCCCGCGCGGCCCGGTGTCCACGGAGGTGGCGGCCGGGATCGCGGCGCGCCGGCATCTCTACGAGGTGCGGGCGGCCTACAGCGACGCGACGCGGATCTGGGCGAGTCCGGAGTCGACGGCGTGGACGGTGGTTTACGAGGCGGATCCGCTGTTCCAGGTATCGTGTTTGCATCGGTTTGTTTACGTGAAGAGGGTTTCTCATTTGACGGAGGCGCTGCAGGCGGCCGACGCGGTGCGGGGGAGGGTGTCGACGGTGGGGTTGGCGGCGGCGGAGGAACTGGCGGGGGCGCTGGTCCGGGACTTGGGTCGCTGGGGGGCGACGCGGGTATGTCCGGTGGGGCAGATGCAGCGGCCGCCGTTGACCTGGCGTCATGATGGGCGGCCGGTCTTGGGGGATTTGGTGAGGTGGACGGATTGGGAGCCGGGGTTTTGAGCGTTTATGAACGTCGAGTTACGCAAGACTTTTCAGTTCGAGGCCGCGCACTTGTTGCCGCACCTGCCGGAGGGGCACAAGTGCCGGCGGTTGCACGGTCACAGCTTCCAGGCGGAGATCGCGGTCGCGGGGGAATGTGATCCGCGGTTGGGCTGGCTCGTGGACTACGCCGAGTTGTCGGCGGCGTTTCGTCCCTTGTGGGAGCAATTGGATCATCGGTATTTAAACGAGGTGCCCGGGTTGGAGAACCCGACGAGCGAGAACATTGCGGGTTGGATTTGGGAGAGGTTGCAGCCGCGGTTACCGGGGTTGACCGAGGTGATGGTGGCGGAGACCTGCACGGCGCGGTGCGTTTACCGGGGCGGGTGAGGATCCGAACGCTCGCTTCGGCACCCGGAACGGATCGCGGAGTTCGCGGCGGGCCCGGCCGGTTCGCCGCGGTTCCCGGTGCGTGGAAGGTTTTTGACAAAGGGGGAGGGGGTGAGTTAGAGAACGAGGTAATGAGCATGCGGGTTATTAATGTTCGGGGGGGGCCGAGGCGGCGCATGATGGGTGCGCGGGCAGGCCAGCGGGGGGGTG
>CAZVRY010000489.1:0-3437 GCA_964629545.1 uncultured Verrucomicrobiota bacterium
ACGGGACGAGAACTTGACTTGATCTGATCAAGTTCTGGGCGGCAAGGATTCTAGTGTGCATAGTTCATACGCGCTTCGAAACAGCCACGCTCTCTCCATCGAGACGGCCGTACCCCTCACCCCTTACCCTCTCCCCAACCCCTTGCTGCGGAGCTTTTCAAAGGGGTTGGGGAGAGGGAGACAGGGAGAGGGGACATGCTGGTTGTGAAGGATCCGGGCTAGGGGCGTTGACAGCCTGGAGGGTGCCACGTAGGTTGCGCCCCATGAGCGCGGCAGCCGGGCGGGCGGAGCGGGTCTGGACCCAGGCAGATCTCCAGTCGATGCCTGACGACCGCCGCCATGACGAGGCGGAGAACGGCGAGCTGGCGGTGAGCCCAAGGAACAACTTCCAGCATGATCTGGTTTGGCTGGTTTACCCGGATGGGCGGCCGGTGGCGGAGTCTTTCTTGGTTGCGGATGGGTAGGGGGGGTTGGCGGAGCGCTTTTATGAACACGATGCTGCGGATGTGGGGTGTTTCAGTCGCGATCGGCCTAGCCCACTTGGCCGCCCGCGGAGGGGCGGCGGAGTCGGTTGCGGTGGGGGCCGGGTCAGCGCCGGCGGTGGAGGTGCGGGTGGACGAACGGGTGGAGTTGATGAGCCTGGTGTTCCGGTTGGCGGGGAATCGCGAGTATAACCAGGGGGCGGTGGCGTTGTATCTGCAGGATGTGGAGAAGCACTTCGCGGCGTTCAAGGATCACGAGGTGGTCGCCTTGGCGCGGCGCCTGCGCAACACGCGCGGCGTGTCGTATGACGCCGTGATGAGTTTCGCGGTCCATGTGGACGCCCAACTGAAGCCACTTCTCCCGTTGGACCCGCGACCGCCGACCTTGGATGGGCGGTGGCGGCCCGAGGAGGCGGCGCGGTTTCTGGAGCGGTTGAGAGATTTCGCCGAGGTATCGGGGTTCAACGGGTTCTTCACGGCCCACCGGACGCTTTACGAGACGGCGGCGGCGCGGATGCAGGCGGTGATGAAGGAGGCGGATCTGGGGTGGTTCGATCGGTTCTTCGGGGTGCGCCCGGGGGCGCGGTTCGAGGTGGTGTTGGGGATGTTGAATGGGGGGGCCTGCTATGGAGCGAGCACGCGGGTGCCGGGCGAACCGGAGCGATTGTATTGTGTGTTAGGGGTGTGGGCCACGGACGCCGAGGGTCAGCCGAAGTTCGACCGCACCATGTTGCCGACGGTGGTGCACGAGTTTGCGCATGCCTTCGTCAATCCGCTGGTTTATGCGCGTGAGGACGAGCTTCGCGCGGCCGGGGAAATCCTGTATCCGGCCGTGGCCGAGGCCATGCGGGCCCAGGCCTACGGCAACTGGACGACGATGATGCACGAGTCGTTGGTGCGGGCGTCGGTGGTGCGCTATCAGCAGGCCATGGATGGGGAGGCGGCGGTCCGCTGGGCTATCCGGCAGGAGGAGACGCGTTCGTTCCGGTGGATGCCGGAGCTAGTGAAGCTGCTGGGGGAGTACGAGGCGCAGCGGGAGCAATATCCGGATTTCGCCTCGTTCTTCCCGAGGATCGTTGGATTCTTCAGCGAAGCCGCGCCCATCTGGGTGGAGCGGTTGCGCGAGGAGGAGCGGAACGCGCCGAAGGTGGAGTCGATGATCCCGGCGAACGGGGACCGGGCGGTCGATCCGGAGCTTGGAGCGATCGTGGTGGTGTTCGACCGTGCGATGGGGGGTGGGTATTCGTTCGTGGGCGGGGGTGAGAAGTACCCGAAGGCAGCCGGGCAACCTTCGTTCGATGCGGCGCGGCGAACGGTGACGTGGCCGGTGCGCTTGGAGCCGGAGCGCGACTATGAGTTTTGGCTGAATCGCAATGAATTCCGGGGTTTCCGGAGCGCGGAGGGCATCCCGCTCAAGTCAGTGCCGGTGCGCTTCCGCACGGGGCCGGGGAAGTGAGGATGCGGGGGGATTACTTCGCAGCGAGGCAGAAGAGGTGGCGGTCGCCGCGGAGGAGGAGGCGTGGGCCGGTGGGGACGGGGGTGGCGACGATGCGTTCGTCGAGTTCAGCGGAGCCGAGCAGTTCGAATTTCTCTCCGACTTTGGCGGCGAAGAGGGTGCCGTCCTCGCGGGCGGCGAAGAGGGTGTCTTGGGCGATGGCGGGGGAGGCGTAGAAGGGGGAGGAGGCTCGCGGGAGGGTTTCGCTCCAGAGGGTTTGGCCGGTCTTGGGATCGAGGCAGACGATCTCGCCGCGATGGCGCAGGAGGTAGATACGGCCGTTGTATTCGGCGGGGGCGGTGACGAAGACGCCGAGGTCGTCGCGTTGCCAGGCGCGGTGGGAGGCGGAGACGTCGCCGGAGCCGCCCAGTTTGATGCCGAAGAGGCGGGCTTGGTTGGGGCGGTCGTCGCGGCCGACGGGGATGATGGCGATTTGGTCATGGATGAGGGGGGAGGCGATGGCGGGCCAGAAGCCGGTGGCGTCGGGGTTGAAGCCGCCGGCGGTCCAGAGGAGGGAACCGTCGGCGGCGTCATGGGCGGTGGCGTGGTCGGCGCCCCAGACGAGGAGGGCGGGGCGGCCTTGGTGTTGGAAGAGGAAAGGGGTGGAGTAGCCGTTGTCGTTTTCGGTGGGGGTCTTGAACTGGCGGGGTTGGCGCCATTGGAGTTCGCCGGTGGCCTTGTCGAAGCCGGCGACCCACGACTCGCCCTGGTGCATGCGGGTGAGGATGACGTGGCGGTCGGTGACGATGGGGGAGCTGCCTTGATCCCAGAAGAGGCGTTCGGCGCCGAAGCGGTCGACGAGGTTGTGCTGCCAGCGGATTTTGCCGTCGAGTTCGAGGGCGGCGAAGGCGCCGCTGCGGAAGTAGACGAAGACGGCTTGGCCGTCGGTGACAGGGGAGGAGTTACAGCTCGAGCCAAGGGTGCGATGGCGCGGGGGGCTTTCCTGGCCGAGTTTGGTTTGCCAGAGCTGCTTGCCCTGGAGATCGAAGGCCAGGACGGCGTCTTCGCCGTCGGCAGGGCAGGTGAGGTAGATGCGGTCGTTCCAGACGATGGGGGTCGAGGAGCCTTTGCCGGGCAGGGGGGTTTTCCAGGCGACGGGATCAGCGGGCCAGGGGTTGAGTGGGGCCGAGTGGGAGGTGCTGCCGGTGCCGGCGGGCCCGCGCCAGGAGGGCCAATCGGAGGGGGCGGCCGCGAGGGTGTATCCGGCGAGGAGGGCGGCGGCAGCGAGGGAGGAGCGGACGAGGAGCGGGGGAGTTCGCCGGGCGTGAGGCGTGTTCATGGTGTCGATTATTTGGTGTTAAACGCGGACAGATTTGAGGATGGACGAGGCTTCTCGCAAGCGGATTCATGGGGAGCTTCGATGTTGAACAGTGAGCCTGTCACCCCATTCTCCTATGTCACCTCCTTCTCCTAATCGTAATCCTGCTCGTAATCGTAATCTCCCCTCCCCATCAACCAGC
>CAZVRY010000490.1:0-3435 GCA_964629545.1 uncultured Verrucomicrobiota bacterium
GGTGAGGAAGCCGGGGGGGGGGATTTCTGATTTCTGGTTTCTGATTTCTGATTTGGGGGGCGGGTTGGATGGCGGGTTACGGGTTGCGGATTGTGGGGTGCAGCCTGGGTGGGGTGGTGGGGTGGGGGTGAGGAGGCGGAGGAGGCGGTGGCGGGCGGTGGTGAGGAGGGAGGGTGGGGAGGGCCATTGTTCGAGGATGGCGGAGCCGGTGTAGTGGCGTTGGCGGAGGCGGGTGAGGAGGCCGCGGAGGCCGGAGTCGTCGTGGGCGGAGGGTCCGGTGAAGAGTGGGAGGTGGGTGTCTGCGTCGCCCCAGTTTTCATGGAGGTGGAGGTGGAGGATGGGGACGTCGGGGTGGAGGCGGTCGAGGAAGGCGAGGTAATGGTTGCGGGTGGCGGCGCAGAGGTTGGCGTGGCCGAGGTCGAAGCAGAGGCCGGCGTGGTGGTTGGGGGAGCGGTCGTGGAGGCGAGCGAAGAGTTCGTTGAAGAGTTCGGGGGAATGGTGGGGGGTGTTTTCGATCGTGAGGAGGAGTTGGGCCTGGGCGGTTTGTTGGAGGAGTGGCTGGAGGGCGTCGACGAAGGCGGCGAGGCCCTGCTCGTGATGGAGGTGGATATTGAAGACGGAGGCGCCGAGGTCGCGGGCGAGGGTGAGGTCGCGGGCGAGGGGATCGCGGGAGGCCGGGTCGAGGGGGTTGGCCTGCCAGCGGGCGTGGAGGGAGACGCGGAGGTGACGGGCTTGGGCGGCCTCGCGGAGGGCGTGTCGGGTGGCGGGGTCGAGGTCGGTGTCGTCCCAACCGGCATCGGGCTTCTTATCTGGGAACCACTCGAAGGCATCGAAGCCTTGGGAGAGGGCGAAGTGGAAGGGGTCGGTGAGGGGGGTCGCCCAGCAGGATGTCTGGTTGCCGATGGCGATCATAGCTTATTCCTTGACGGACCCTTAGTGGAGGCCGACTTGGGGGCGGGTTTGGAGGAGGAAGGGTTGGCCTTGGACGAGGGCGCCTTCGATATCTTGGGGGGAACGGAGGGTGCTTTCGACGGCGAGGCCGAGGCGGGCGATGGTGCCGGCGAGGTCGTGTTGGCAGGGTTCGTCCCAGAGGAGAGGGGATTGGGTGTAATCGAGGGTGACGGAGTGGGGAGGGTCGAGGAGGACGCTATCGTAGAGGCCGGCGCCGGCGAATTGGGGGAGGTCTTCGCCATTGGAATCGGAGCGGAAGATGAGGCCTTGGCCGTAGAGGCCGGAGCTCTTGCTGGGGAAGGAGAGGGGGGTGATTTGGTGGGTGGATTTGTTCCAGGAGAAGCTGAAGGCGCGGCCGGGGTGGTTGCCGACCAGGGTTTCGCCGAGGCCGAGGACGACTTCGGCGAAGAGTTCGTTAGGGTTGTTGGTGGCGGGGTGGGTGGTGTGGATGACGAAGGCGTAGTCGGCGGGGACGACGGGTTGGATGAGGACGGCCATGAGGAGTTGGCGGTGAGGGAGGCCGAGGCGTTGGCGGCTGAGGAAGGCGCGTTCGTTCCAGGTGGAGGCCCAGACATGTTTGATGCGGTCCCAGGCGGCGGGTCCTGGGCGAGGGGCGGGGAGGCTGGCCTGGTGGAGGGCTTGGTGGAGGGCGGGGAGGAGTTCGTTCGGGGCGTTCAGGTCGAGGAGGGTGGCGCGGAGATCGGGGAGGGAGGAGAGGTCGCCGAGGTCGGCCCGGGTGAGGAGGGAGTGGTAGCGGGTGGCCTGGGCATGGTTCGCGGGGTGGGCGAGGACGTGTTGGAGGACGCCGAAGGGGAGGGCGACCGCGCGTGGGATTTGGATCCAGGAGGGGAGTTGGCCGCGGAGTTGGGCGAGGTGGCAGGACTTGGCGCCGACGAGTCGCGGGTGGAAATCGGAGTCGGGGATCACGTAGTGGGTGAACGCGGGGGCTGGGGCCAGGGCGGCGACGGTTGGGGGGGGGGCGGCGGGGGTGGGAGCGGCGGGGGGATGGGAGGGTTCGGAGACGAGGACGTCGCCCGCCGGGTTGACCTGGAGTTCGAGGTAGCGGCCTTGGAGCGTTTGGATTTGCTCGAGGCGGTTGGGGTTGTGGCAGGCGGCGAAGAGGAGGCGAGCGTTGCGAGCGCGGACGGCGACGTGGGAGACGAGGTCGACGACGTTGGGGGCGATGACGGCGCGGATATTGGGAGGGAGGTCTTCGTCGCCGGCGACGTGGTGGGCGACGAGGATAGTGGGGGCGGGGAACTGGCGGTGTTGGGCGGAGCGGAGGGAGTCGACGACCTCGACGATGCCGGTGGCATGGCCGCGGCTGATGATTTGCCAGTCGCCGAGGTGGGCGGCTTGGCGGAGTTTAGGTTCGAGGTGGTGGAGGAGGGTAGAGAGGACGAATCCGAGGCTGTTGCCGCGGAGGACCTCTTCGCTGAAGAGGGTGATGGTCCAGGGCTGGGCCTGGAAGGCTTGGCCGAGGTATTCGGCGATGGGTTGGAGGGTTTGGTAGAGGTGGTCGAGGGAGTGGCTGAGGCAGCGGGAGAGGCGGTCGAGGACGGCTTTGGCATGGAGGGCCCAGGAGGGGGAGGAGCGGGGGAGGGTGAGGAGGCGTTGCCAGTGTTGGCTGACGAGGCGGAGTTCGGGGTGGTCGTGGGCGAGGAGGTAGTTTTCGAGGACAGGGGCGAGGAGGTTGGCGAGGAGGTCGCGATCGAGCGAGGGGTGGAGGTTTCGTTCGATGGCGGTGCGGAGGAGTTGTTCGAGGGCGAGGTCGAGGTAGAGGAGGTCGCGGAGTCCGCCGGCGTGGGGGAGGAGTTGGTGGAGGCGTTGGCGGGTGGCGGAGAGGTGATGAGCGAGGTGGAGGAGTTGGGAGGGGTTGGCGTCACGGAGTTCCCAGAGCTGTTGGAGACGGCCTTGGAAGTCGCCGTCAAGGTGGCCGCGGGCGGCGTGGAGGTTGGTTTCGAGGTCGGTGCCGGCGTGGCAGGCCTTGAGGATGCCGAGGAAGTGGTGGAAGTCGTGGAGGAGGGCGTCCCGGAGGTGGGGGACGTAATCGGGGGTGGAGCGGATGGGGCGTTCGAAGGTTTCGAGGCGTTGGCGGGTGACGCCGCCGGCTTCGAGGGTTTGGTAGAAGCGATCGTGATGGCCGTGGCTGCGGAGGAACTCGAGGTAGGCTTCGCAGATGACGATGTCGTCGGGGGTGGTGTTGTTATGGAGTTTCTGGTGCCATTCTTCGAGGAAGTGTCCGCTGACTTCTTTGATGTGATGGCGGTGCATGATGTGGAGGATTTCGTCACGGATGCGCTGGCCATCGCCGCCGCGGCCGAGGGTGCCGAGGAGGAGGCGGGTGAAGGGGCGGGCGTTGGGGTGGTGGAGGGCGAGGAGGGCGAGTTTTTGGGTGAGGCGGTCTTGGGCGTGGGCGAGTTCGCGGGGTTTGGTGTTATAGCGGCGTTGCCAGGTGAGTTGGCGGAGGGCGGAGAAGCGGAG
>CAZVRY010000491.1:0-3420 GCA_964629545.1 uncultured Verrucomicrobiota bacterium
AAAGGCGCGGGGAGAGGGTGGCCAAAGGCCGGGTGAGGGGCCGTCCGAGTTTCAAGATGAGAATTACTGACTTCCAACCACTTGCGAGACACGCTCGGGGCAACCGGCACCCCTCACCCCGTCCCTCTCTAGAGAGCGAACATGCGGGAGGCTTCCGCTTCCGCTTCGAGCTGTTTCTGCAGGCTGCCGCAGACGTGCCGGCAGAGATCGAAGATGGCGGGGTCGGCGATGGCGTAGTGGACGCTGACTCCTTCTTTCCGCCGGCTGAGTACGCCCGCTTGGGTTAGGACCTGGAGCTGCCGGGACACGTTGGTTTGGCGGCGGCCCGTGGCCGCCACCAATTCGCTGACGGTCTTCTCGCCTTCCTCGAGGGCAATAATCAGTTGGAGGCGCAGGGGTTCGCTCAGGGCTTTGAACCTGGCAGCGATACGATCCAAGGCTTCCGGAGTGAGATGGCGGTGCAGCGTCGTTTTCGGCATCTGGCAGCCATCCTAATAGCGGCCCGAGAGGCCGTGGCAACTGCAAACTCAGCGTCCACTGTCCACCGGCAAGAACTGTATCCCATCCGCCACCACGTAACCGTCCGTGCCCGCGTTCGCGACCGTCACCGTCGTCCGCCGCCCCTGGGGCAAATCGAACTGGCCCAACTCGATGAACCCATTCCCAATCCCACTGCGCTGATCGACCTTCCTCAACGCTGCCACCTGGCCATTCACGGTCACCGTCACCGGGACGTTCGTCGCGCGGTTCGCATGCGGGACTGAGATCAGCACGATCCGATACGCCCCCGCCTTCGGCAGATCCGGCGTGTAACTCACACTACGCTCGCCCTTGTCCGCATTCCCGTCGTGGATGTAACCGGTGCCCACCCGCCGATGCTCGGCCGAGGCGCTGTTGACCCACGGTCCCACGGTCTTGCCCTGGCTGTCATCGAGCACCACCCCAGGCAGGCTGCGGGGGTCGATCAGGGCAGCCTTGGGCGCACTCCCTTCCTCACTCTTCCATTCCAGAACCTGGCCGTCCGCCCGCAACCGCGCCTCCAGCCGCGTGTAAGGCAGTTCGTGCAAGGGAACGCCCCCCTCCAACGCCAAGACCGCCGCCGTCGCCGCCGATTGCCCCAGGATCATGAACACGGGTTCCATCCGGATCGACCCATACGCGATATGCGACGACGACAAACAAACCGGCACCAGCAGATTGTCGCATTGCTCCGCCCGCGGCAGCAGGGCCCGATAGCTGATCGGATACGGCTTCATCGGCGGGACCTGCACGTCCCCTTCATTCTCGACCCGTCCGCCCTTCACGATCCGCTGGACGTTGTGCGAGTCCATGTTGTAAGCGGCCAGTCCCACCGAATCCGGCACCACCTCCTGGTAACGACAGTTCTTCTCCGTCATCACATACGCCCCCACCAGGCGACGCGCCTCCCGCACGTAAAGCTGGCGCGGCCACCCGCCGGTTTCCTGGAACTCGTCCCGACACGGACCCCATTGCTGCATCTGCCGGCGGACATTCTCCGGCACGCGCGGACTGGTGGCCAAATAATGGAGAAACCCCCGAATGTAGTGCTCGTGCTCCCTCGCCATCCGCTCTCGCTCCGCGTAACTCGCCTCCGGATAGTTCCAATTCATCCCGAGCGCATCCGTCGAGAAGCCCCCGTTGTTGTTGATGTCCGTCTTCTGATTCGGCATCCAAATCGGATGCCAAAACTGGCCCAAGGCCGGCTGCTTCCCCGCGGCCACCAGCGCATCGAAGTAACGCCCCAGTAACTCGTAACGCGCCGGATCGTAATCCGGAGGCGGCGCCAGCGGCAGCCGATTGGCCTCGTTCGTCGTAAAACAAAGCCGATAGTTGTAAGCCTGCACCTTCCGATCCCCACTCCCTGGCTCCCCGCCATCGCCCCCCTGGATGAACGGCAACAACCCGCTCGCCGGATCACCCGGACGCACATAGGGATCCACCGCCACGATGAACTGATGGTGTGGCGTCTCCGCCCGCACCCCGTTCAGCGTCTCCCCGTAAACCGCGTTCGCCTCCCGGCCCACGTGGTACGACACCCCCGCCTTCGCCATCAAATCCCCTTCGTAGGTCGCATCAATGAAGATGGAGGCCTGAAACCGCTCTCCCGTCTCCGTGCTGAACTCGACCACCCGCGCACCCACCTTGCGCACCGCCGTCAACTTCTGCCGGAGATGGGGCCTAATCCCCGCCTCCTCCAACATCCCCACATAAACCTTCTCCGCCACCCGCGGTTCAAAGGTCCACATCGCTGCCTGCGCTTCCCCCAAACTCGAGGCGCGCGTCTGACCGCTCCCGCGTTGCCCGAAATAGGCCTCCCGAGTCTCGATCGTCCAAGCCTCATCCCGCGCATAGTGCCGCGCGATGCGCCGATAAAACTCCAGGGACACCCCACCCACGGCCGCCTTGTTGCCTATGTCCGTCGCCCCCAAGCCCCCGGTCGTCAGCCCCCCAAGGTAGGAACCCGGCTCGACCAGGAGCACCGTCCGCCCCATCCGCTGGGCCTGGATCGCCGCCGCGATGCCCCCGGAGGTCGCCCCAAACACGCATACCTCCGCCCGATGCACCCCAACCCGCGCCGGCGTGCGACATCCCAGTAGACCCACCAACAACAACCCCGCGCCCCCCCACCTGCCCCAGCGCCACCCCGTGCCCCACCAACCCCGGCTCACCAGCGAAAACCAGCTTCGTGAATTCATAGCGCAAAAAGGCACCCTCAGGCCGTGGGCATCGCTCCCGTCGCAACCGGCGACGACACGGAAACCACAGGCTTCAAGGTCGAAAAATTCCCCTCCTCGCAACAGGACACAAAACCCTCGGTGGCCGACTTCAGCTTCTCCCACCGCGCACGGATGGTCTTGGCCTCCGCCCGTGAAATCTGATTGTCAGCCGCCGCCGTCGCCACCACCGCCAGCAGATCGGCGAACTCCTGCACCACCTCGTTCGTCGCCGGAATCAACTGAAACGGATGCGGCCAGCTCGCTTTCGGATTGCGAATGAAAAAGCCCCCAGCCCGCTCGCACAGCCAGTGGATCGGCCGGACATCATGCGTGCTCTCCACCAGCGTCGCCACCCGGTCTAACGGATTCGCTGAACCACTCCCGGCCTCCCGATCCGCCGGCTCCGCCCACTTGTAGATCATGGACAACGACAACCCCAAATCCGCCGCCACCTGTTTCGCACTCCCGTGTTGCAGGACCTCACGGAGGACTTCGTGTGATTGCATGCGCCCACTCTATCCACTCCCCCGCCGACCGCAAAGACAGAAGTCCGGAGAATCCCCCTCGACACCTAAGGGTCTGTGCAAAAATAACTTCGGGCTTTGGCGGGAACGCGGCTTGGCCAGATGCTAGAATCCTTGCCGCCCAGAACTTGATCAAATCGAGTCAAGTTCTCGTCCCG
>CAZVRY010000492.1:0-3397 GCA_964629545.1 uncultured Verrucomicrobiota bacterium
CCGCCGCCGGCCCCCCCCCCCCCCCCCCCCCCCCCGGCCGCCGCCCCCCCCCCCCCCCCCCCCCCCGGGGCGCGATGCTGGCCGGCGTCGCGTCGGTGGCTATTGGGCGCGCACGCGGTAGAACGCGGCGGATTCGGAGGTGGCCACGCCGAGGGGGGATATAGCGCCCACGATGGCCTGCCAGGGGCCCTGGACGGAGGGGGCCGATTCCAGTTGGCCGACGTTCCAGGCGAGGGTGAGGTGATCGCCGCTGCGGCTGAGGCTGAGCGTGACGGTTTGGCCGGTGGCGGCGAGGTAGTGGTTGGCAACCTGGACTGGGGACAGGGCATAGGCATAGATGGCCACTTCGTCGATGCTGCCTTGGAAGAACCGCTCGGTGCCGGTCCCGCGGGCGCCGATGGCCCAATCGGCGTCCACGGTGAAGGCTCCGGTGGCGCTGGGGGTGCGGGCGGCAAGGGCGCCGTTGCGATAGAGGTTCCAGGCGGCACCGTCATAGGTGCCAACCAGATGGATCCAGGTGTTGAGGTCGGATTCCGGCATGGCGAGGCTGGTTCCGTAACTGGAGCCATCGTAGCTGGTGATTTGATAGGAACCGGAGCTGACGCGGAGGGCGAGTTCGCGGGTGGGGCTGCCGCCGTGGCCGTGGGCGACGATATTGCCGAAGGCGCCGGCCGGGACGACGAGGGCGGGGTTGATCCAGGCTTCGAGGGAGCAGGGGCCTTGGAAGTTGAGTTCGGGGTAGTTGGGGATGACGACGGACTGGGAGAGGCCGTCGAATTGGACGGCGGAACGCGTGGCTGCAGTGGCGCCGGGTTGTTGGAGGAGGGGGCTGCCGTTGTAGAGGCCTTCGTAGGCGCCGAAGTTGTAGAGTTCGGCGGCGGCAGATGAGCCTTCGGCGTCATCGAGGGGGAAATAGGCGGCGGGGGCGTCATCCATGACGATGGCGCGGTAGCCGGTTTCGGTGAGGGGGACAACGGTGAGGGTGACGCTGGCGCTGGTGGCGGCGCCGGCGGGGTTGGAGATCTTGACCTGGTAGTTGCCCTGGTCGGAGGTGGCGAGGCGCTCGAGGGTGAGGGCGGGTTGGGTGGCGCCAGGCAGGTCGGCGCCGTCCTTGGTCCACTGGTAGGAGAGCGGGTAGCTGCCCTGGGCCAGGACACGGAGAACGGCGGTGCCGCCGGCGTAGCGGGTTTGGGCGACGGGTTCCTCGAGGATGGCGGGCGGGGTGTTCGCGCCGAACTTGCCGATGCTGTAGTGCTTCACCACGTCGTCCTCGGACAGGGCCTGCCAGTAGAGGGCCACCTCGTCGAGGGCGCCGATGAAGAAGTCGGCGGCGGGGGTTTGATAGGTGCGACCCGCGCCGAGGCGGAGAGGGACAGCGATGGGGAGAACGGGGAGGGACTGGGAACCGACCAGGCGGCCGTCGACGTAGAGGCGTTTGGTCGTGCCATCATAGGTGGCGACGAGGTGTTGCCACTCGCCGACGCGGACCTCGCCGCCGGAGAGATCGTTCCAGAACTCGGATGCTGGGGAGGTGGCGTAACCGGTGCGGAATTGCCAGACGCCATTGACCGACGCGAGTTCGTAACCGCTGGAGAGGTATTGGTTGCGGGAACAGATGACGGAATGGCGGCCGATGTTATCGTCGGGGCGGGCCCAGGCCTCGAGGGTGAAGCCGCTGGGGTGGTGCAAGGCCGGGGCATAGGGGACCTCGATATGGTTGCCTCCGTAAAACAGGGCGGCGGTGTCGGCGTCGTCGCGGATCGGACCGGGGGTCTGGAATTCGTTGCCGAGGAAGGTCACCAAGGAACCTGGGTGCAGGGTGGTTTGGTCGGCGGCGGCGGACGCGCTGTTGGGTTCGCCCAGGCGCCAGTAGGCAATGACCGGGCCGGCCAGGACGGCTTGCGCGTAGGGCGAGGCCGGGACGGGGAGGACCTTGAGGGGAGCCGGGGTGCTGGCGGCGGATTGGTCCCCGAGGGTGACGAGGACCGAGTAATCGGCGGCGTCGGCGGCGCTGGCGGAGGGGAGGCTGAGGGCGGGGTGGGTGGCGCCAGCCAGGTCGGTCCCGTTCTTTCGCCATTGGTAGCCGTAGCCGGTGCTGTCGGCGGGCAGGTTGATGGTGAAGGTGGCCGTCCGGCCGGAGAGCACGGTTTGTTCGCGAGGATCGATGGGCGGGGTGACCCAGGAGAGGGTGGCGGGGGTGCTGACGGTGCTGCCACTGGGGTTGCTGACCTCGACGGTATAGGTGCCGATGTCGGAGGCGGTGATGTTCTGGAGGGTCAGGATCTGGGTGGTGCCGCCGGGGAGGGCGACGCCGTTGCGCTTCCATTGGTAGGCGATGGGCGGGCTGCCTGCGGAGAGGCCGACGCTAAAGGAGGCGGATGCGTTGGTGGCGCCGAGGACGGCGGTGGCAGGGGCCGGCTGCTGGCCGATGGCGGGCGCGGTGCCAGCGCCGTAAACCAGTTCGAGAATCTGACCGTCGCTGAGCGCTTCGTCGTAGGCGCGGACCTCGTCGATTTGGCCGATGAACATGACGCCGAAGTTGTGGACGGAGACTCCGATATGAAGGGGGTGGATGGTGCCGGTGGTGCCGGAGGTATTGATGGCCTGGTTGGGGGCAGTGTTGATTGTGAAGGTCTGGAGGTTGCCGTCGACGTAGAGCCGGACGCCGCCCATGGTGGCGCCTTCGGGGACGACCACGGCGACATGGTGCCACTGGTCGTCGGCGACCACCGTGGTGCCGACGATGGCGGCGGCCGCGATTTCGAGGCGGAGGCGGCCTCCGTTCGAGGGATCGACGCGGAGGCTGAACCGGGTGTAGTTGGCGGTCCCGCCGTAGCTGAGGAGAGTGCCATTGCCAGCCCCGCTCCCGATCAGGCTGGCGGGGGATTTGACCCAGGCGGCGAACGTCCGAGCCGCGCTGCCGGCGGGGCCCTCGTAGTCGGTGACCACGTATCCACCGGGCGACACGAAAGTGAGCGAGGCGGTCGAGACCCCTTCGCTGGCCGGCAAGGGGGCGACCTCGGCGGTGGACCAAGAAGGAAAGGTGCCGCCGGCGAAGGCGCCCGTGTGGCCGGATACGGCGGAGACGACGGTGACCACATTCGGGTCGATCGCGCCGTCATCGAGCTTGAAGTGGGCTTGGAGGGCGGCCTGGACCAGCATGGGAGACAGAAGGTGGCCGGCGAGGAGCAGGGGGGGGAGAGCGGAGAGGAGGCGGTGGTTCATGCGAGGACTTGGCTCGGGTTGGGCTTTCGGCGACATCACACTCTGCCCATCGACCCGGATGAGGCAGGGCACGGCGCGAGGATGCCGGATCTCCCCTTGGGTGCGTCAAGCATGGAAAGCTTCCAAGTCGAACGAACCGACGCGCATGGGGACCATGAACCGGGCGGACCGG
>CAZVRY010000493.1:0-3391 GCA_964629545.1 uncultured Verrucomicrobiota bacterium
CCCCCCCCCCCCCCCCCCCCCCCCCCGGCCCGGGCCGCCGGCGGGGCGGAGGGGAGCGGACCGAAAAAGGCGGTTGACGGATTGAGGGTGAGGATGGATGAGTTGCGGCCCGTTGGGCGGGCTCGGGGACGGGCCGGCGTGGCATGGTGTGGGTTTTAGATGGAAGGAAAGCGACACGATGAGCAGTTTGGGTTTGGCATGGCGGGCGTTTTGGCGGGTGTGGTCGGATCGGGCGTTTGCGGAGAGGGTGCGGGCGTTGGAGGTGGGGCCGGGGGAACCGGTGCGTTCGGAGGCTCGAGGGCCAGCGGGGGTCGCGGGGGAGGGGAAGGGGGTGGCTACTGGGCGGAGCGATGCGTTGACGTTGTTGGCGACGTTGCAGCGGGAGGCGCGGTTGGTGGATTTCCTGATGGAGGGGATTGGGGGTTACAGTGACGCGCAGGTGGGGGCGGCGGTGCGGGACATCCATGCGCAAGCGGGGGCGGTGATTCGGCGTTGTTTTGAGCTTGGCCGGTTGCGGTCGGAGGCGGAGGGGGTATCGTTGGAGGTGCCGGTGGGGTTCGAGCCTCACGAGTTTCATTTGACGGGTCAGGTCGCGGGGGCGCCGCCTTATCGCGGGGTGTTGCGGCATCATGGGTGGAGGGCGACGAAGTGCGAGTTGCCGGTGTGGAGCGGTTCGGGTCGGTCGGCGTGGGTGGTGGCGCCGGCGGAGGTGGAGGTGGGGGGTGGGGCATGAAGAAGCCGCGTTATGCGGTGGGGATCGATCTGGGGACGACGAACAGCGTATTGGCGTATGTGCCGTTGGAGGGTGGGGGTGAGGGGGCGAAGGTCGAGGTGCTTGCGGTGCCGCAGTGGGTGGCTCGGGGCACGGTCGAGTCGCGTCCGTGGTTGCCGTCGTTCTTGTATTTGCCGACGGCGAACGAGGTGGAGGCGGGCACGTATGAGGGGAGTGGGGGGCAGGCTGGGGGTTGGGTGGCGGGGCACTGGGCGCGGCAGCAGTCGGCGGAGGTGCCGACGCGGACGGTGGCAGCGGCGAAGTCTTGGTTGGCGCACAGCGGGGTGGACCGGCAGGAGCGGATTCTGCCGTGGAACGCTCCGGCGGAGGTGGGGAAGGTGTCGCCGGTGGAGGCCTCGCGGCGGTATTTGGCGCATTTGGTGTGGGCGTGGGATGAGCGGTTTCCGGGGGCGAGGTTAGCGGAGCAGCGGGTGGTCTTGACGGTGCCGGCGTCGTTTGACGAGCGGGCGCGGGAGTTGACGCACGAGGCGGCGTTGGCGGCGGGGTTGCCGAAGGATTTGGTGTTGTTGGAGGAGCCGCAGGCGGCGGTGTATGCGTGGCTGGCCGCGAGCGGGGATCGTTGGCGGCGGAGGTTGGGTGCAGGGGATCGGTTATTGGTGTGCGACGTGGGCGGGGGCACGACGGATTTCACGTTGGTGGCGGTGGAGGAGGAGGGGGGTGATCTGGCGTTGCATCGTCAGGCGGTGGGGAATCACATTTTGGTGGGTGGGGACAACATGGATTTGGCCTTGGCGCATGTGGCGAGGGGATTGCTGGCGGAGCGCGGGGTGGAGGTGGATGCTTGGCAGGCGGTATCGTTGTGGCATGCCTGTCGGGGCGCGAAGGAGTCCCTGTTGTCGACCGGTGAACCGGGCCGGTATCCCTTGACGGTGCTGGGGCGAGGGAGTCGGTTGGTGGGGGGGACCATCTCAGTGGAGTTGGACGGGGAGCAGGCTCGGGCGGTGTTGTTGGAGGGGTTTTTTGGCAGGTGCGCGGTGACGGATCGGCCGGTGCGGCAGCGGGTTTCGGGTTTTCGGGAGTTGGGTTTGCCGTATGAGAGCGAGCCCTCGATCACGAAGCATTTGGCGCGGTTCCTGTCGGTGCACGGGGGGGAGGCGGGGCCGGTGCGGCCGACGCATGTCTTGTTCAATGGCGGAGTATTCAAGGCGGCGTCGATTCGGCGGCGGGTGGGGGAGGTGTTGGCGTCGTGGTTTGGGGAGGGGGCGGCGCCGCGGGTGTTGGAAGGCAGCGACGACTACGATTTTGCGGTGGCGAGAGGGGCGGCGTATTACGGGTTGGTCAAGGAGGGGGGCCGCGCGATTCGGATCCGGGGCGGGGTGGGGCGGTCGTACTACGTGGGGATCGAGTCGGCGGGGTTGGCGGTCCCAGGGATGGAGCGGCCCTTGCGGGGGTTGTGTGTGGTGCCGTTTGGGATGGAGGAGGGGACGGAGTCGGAGGTGCCGGGGGAAGCGATTGGCTTGGTGGTGGGAGAGCGAGCGAGGTTTCGGCTTTTCAGTTCCACGGTGCGGAAGGGCGATGCGGTGGGGGCGTTGGTGGAGGTTCGTCCGGGGGTGGAGTTAGAGGAGACGGACGGGTTGGAGGCGATGTTGCCGGCGGTGCCGGGGGTGGAGGAGGAGGTCGTGCCGGTGCGGTTTCGATCGCATGTGACGGAGTTGGGTTTCCTGGAGTTATGGTGTGCGAGGGTGGGGTCGGGGGATCGGTGGAAGCTCGAATACCGGGTGCGGTCGGCGGAGGTTGACGATTGAGGGCGCGGGGTGCCGGGGCCTGGGGTGAGGGCTCGCGCTACGTGGTGGGGATTGACTTGGGGACGACGAACTCGGCGATGGGGGTCGTGGATATGGGGAGTGGGGCAGGGGGCGTGCAGGCGGTGGCGGTGCCGCAGTTGGTGGCGCCGGGGGTGGTGGAGTCGCGGTGGACCTTGCCTTCATTCTTGTATTGGCCGTTGGAGGGGGAGTGGAGTGGGGAGGCGACGGCCTTGCCGTGGGGGCGGCAGGCAGGGGAGGGTGGGGTGGTGGGGGTTCTGGCGCGGGATCACGGCCTGCTGAATCCCGGGCGGTTGGTGAGTTCGGCGAAGTCGTGGTTATGTCATGCGGGGGTGGATCGGACGGCGGCGTTATTGCCATGGCACGGGGCGGCGGATGTGCCGCGGTGTTCGCCGATGCAGGCGAGTGCGCGGTATTTGGCGCATCTTCGTCACAGTTGGGATGCGGGGCATCCGGAGTGGCCGATGGCGGAGCAGGACGTGGTGGTGACGGTGCCGGCGTCCTTTGACGAGGTGGCGCGCGAGTTGACGGTGCAGGCGGTGCGGGCGGCGGGGTTGGGGAGGGTACGGCTGATGGAGGAGCCGTTGGCAGCGTTTTACGCGTGGTGGCAGGCGTGCGGGGCGGATGAGGGGGGGCGGCTGCGAGCGGGGCAGGTGATCCTGGTGTGTGATGTGGGGGGTGGGACGACGGATTTGACGTTGATCGAGGTGACGGAGGGAGGGGGGGGCGTGCCTCGACTTCGGCGGGTGGCGGTGGGGCGGCATTTGATGTTGGGGGGTGACAATTTGGATCTCGCGTTGGCGCACCATGTGGAGGGGAAGCGGGGGGCGGCCTT
>CAZVRY010000494.1:0-3359 GCA_964629545.1 uncultured Verrucomicrobiota bacterium
ACAACCACTATTCGCCAGCATACCCCTGTCGTCATTGGCGATCTTATGCGTAAAATCCCTCAGAATGGGGGAACATCAGTCAGTGGGCGGCGCGGGCGATCAGGGGAGGGCGACCACGCGGTAGAAGCGGTGAGGGAAATCGGCGGGCGCGGGCACGGTCAGGGCCGTGGAGGGGCCGGTGGCGGTGACGTCGCCGGGGTGGTCGGTCCAGGAGCCGGGTTGGAGGGTGGCACTGGCTTGGACGCGGTAGAGGTAGCCTGGAGCGGAGGTCCAGGTGAGGGTGATTTGCTCCGGGATGGAGGCCTCGATTCCAAGGACGCGAATGGGGGGGGCGGTCGGGCGGGCGTTGGGGGCGCGCGGGGTGGGGAAGGGGAGGGGGAGGATGGACGAGGGGTTGCCATCGGGGAAGCGCCCTTCGCTGACATCTTCGCGTTGGGGGCCGAATTGGAGGCGGTCGACGGTGCGGCCGGAGGGGTCGCGGAGGGTGAGGGTTTCGCCGCTTTTGCCGAGCCGGAAGTTGAGGTGGAGGTCGGCGCCGGTTTGGGCGGATTGGTCGTCGGCCCAGAGGAGGAGGAAACCCCGGGCAGGGACGAGAGTGCCCTGGGGGATGACGAAGCGTTGGGGGGTGAGGTCATCGTCGCTGAGCCAGTAGCCGCCGAGGTCGGCGGGTTGGTCGGTGGGGTTATAGAGTTCGAACCAGTCGTCGAACTGGCCATCGGCGGGGTCGCTGACGGCGCTGGCGTTATCGGCCATCCACTCGTTGAAGACGATTTGTCCTGGGTTGGGCGGGGTGGCGGTGGAGATGACGATGCGGGTGCCGGAGGATTGGGGGACGGGTTGGCCGGCGCGGTCGAGGCCGGCGATGGTGAGGGTGTTGGTGCCGAGGGCGAGGGGGAGGGAGAGGGACCAGGTTTTGACGGAGGTCCAGGCGGTGGGGAAGACGATGCCGTTGACGGTGAGGTTGGCGACGGCGAGGGGGGCGGTGCCGGTGAGGGTGATGGTGTTGCGGTTGGTGGTGAGGGTTTGGGGGGCGGCGATGGAGAAGATGGTGCTGACGCGGGCGAGTTCGGCGAGGAGGAAGGAGCGGCGTTGGGCGATCCAGTCGGTGATGGAGAGGCCGAAGGCGCCGCTGGGGACGAAGGGGGAGGCGAGGGGGATGCCGGCGGCTTGGAAGGCGTCGTATTTGGCGGCGAGGATGGGGGTGACGGCTTCGGGGCGGAAGAAGGAGTGGACGGATTCCTCGAGGGTGCGCCAGTAGTGACGGAGGAAGGCGGGGACGGTGTAGAAGCGGTTCATGGTGGGGTCGTCGAGGTTGGGGAAGAGGGGGGCATCGACGGGGTCGACGAAGGCGCCGAGGCCGACATCGAAGTCCCAGCAGAGGAGTTTCCAGGAATCGCGGGTGGGTTTATAGAGGAAGGTATTTTTGGCGTTAGGGTTTCCGAAGGCATCCCAGAAGGAGGCGAGGTCGTTCATGGCGAAGGTGCGCATCCAGTGTTCGACGTCGACGGTGTTTTGGACGGTGGCGAGGTAATTGGAGGCGGGGGCGTTCATGGCGTCGACGAGGGCAAAGAGGTCGCGGAAGTCGTTGGCGGTGGTGCCGATGGCGCGGGGGCGCCAGTTCCAGCGGTAGCGGGCGGTTTTTTTGAGGCCGCCGGTGGTGGTGAAATTTTGGAGGGTATTGAGGACGCAGGGTTCGAGGCGGTTGTTGTGGTCGTCGAACTCGTAGAGGCAATCGGTTTTGAAGAGGCTGCCGTCGGCGTCGTCGGGGAACCACTCGCTGAGGACGTCGTCGCCGGGTTGTTGGACGTCGTCGTAGAGGGTGCCGCGTTGGAGGCCGTTGACGGAGAGGTGGACGTAGCGGCGGTGGAGGTTGGGGAGGCGGAGTTGTTCCAGGAACCAGAACATGAGTTGTTCCCGCTGGTTGGTGGCGTCGCGGACGGGCCAATCGAGGGTGAGGTGGCGTTCGCCGAGGTAGAGGTCGTCTTCGGGGGTGCGGAGGTCATAGCCGCAGAGGGCGCCGACGGGGGAGTTGTAGCCTGGGCTGGTGTAGGCGCTGCCGCTGTAGTGGGCGCCGGCGTTGTAAATGACGCGGTGGTCGCCGGCGACGAAGGTGACGTCGAGGTCTTCGTTGCTCATTTTTTCGCGGGCGGCCCATTGGTCGACGTTGGCCTGGGTGATCCAGAGGCGGTAGGTGCCGAAGGCTTCGGGGAGGGTGCGTTCGCCGAAGCGGATGAGGGCTTCGCGGCGGGGGGCGTCGGCGGGGAAGACGGCGGTGGCGGGGGGCGAGGCGGCGTCGGAGGCGAGGATGCGGAAGGCGACGAGGGTGCCGGCGGGTTGGCCGGGGATGGTGCCGGCGTAGAGGCCGTCATTGGCCACGAGGTCGGCGCCGAGGCCGTCATCGGTCATGGGGACGGTGGTGAGGGAGGCGGCGGGGTCGATGCGGAATTGGATTCGGGCGGAGCTGAGGCGGTCGGGGTCGGAGAGGCGAGCGGAGACGCGGATGTTTTGGTTGGCCTGGGGGAGGGTGGGGCGGTGGGTGATTTCGGTGATGGCGGGGGGGGCGTTGGGGAGGCGGCGGTTATTGGGGGCGGGGGGGGGGGGGGGGGGGGGCGGGGGGGGGTGGGGGGGGCGGGGGGGGCGCCGCGGGCCGGGGGGCGGGTGCGGGCGCCGGAGGCTTCGAGGTAATTGCCGCGGAGGCGGAGGAGGATTTCGGGGTGGCCGCGGAGCCAGCGGACGCGGGCGCGGAGGGTGGCGGTGGCGCCTGGGGGGATGGGGGAGGAGAGGCGGGAGCGGGCGTGGTTGGCGATGTGGTCGCCGCGGCCGGAGGCGGAGAGGAGGAGGGCGCCGGAGTTTTCGAGGCCGAGGCTGGGGGACCAGCGGGAGAGGCGGTGGGTTCCGGCGGTGGTCCAGCCGTTGAGGCCGGCATCGAAGGAGCCGTTGGCGAGGCGGTTGACGCCGTTCACGATGACTTCGACGCGGTCGACGACGGCTTCGCCGCGGTCGAGGAGCATGAGGTGGAGGAGGTCGGCCTGGGGGTAGGAGGAGATGCCATGGTCGAGGACACCGGTGGTTTCGATGATAGTCCAGGGGGCTTTGGAGGATTCGTCGCTGGGGGCCCAGTTGGGGGCGAGGGAGCCGTCGGAGCGGGGGTCGACGAGTTCGAGGCTGCTGCCGCCGCCATCGGCCCATTCGCCCCAGCGGCCGCCGTCGCCGTAGGTGACGGAGTCGACGGGGATGAAGAAGAGGTTGGTGGAGATGGTTTGGGTGGTGGTGTTGGTGGCGAGGAGGGTATCGGGGCGGGCGAGGGTGATGCGTTCGCCGGCGTTACTGAGTTGGCCGGTGAAGGGGCCGAGGAAGTG
>CAZVRY010000495.1:0-3348 GCA_964629545.1 uncultured Verrucomicrobiota bacterium
ACGGCGATCCCCTCGCCGAAACCCGCCCCCTCGACATCCAGTGGACCCCCCCCCCCGGAACCCAACCTGATTTCTACCCCTACGCCGGCCAGGGCTATGATGTCCTACCCAAAGTCGAGCCCATCCCCCAAGGTCTCCGCAAATACGTCAAGAAAACAGGCGATGCCTGGCCCGCCACCCTCCCAGGCATCCTCGTCGCCACCACCGGCCGCGCCGCGAAAGCCGCCTGGGAAGTCACCCTCACCCCTTCCTCCGCCCCCCCCCCCCGCCGCCCCCCCCCCCGCGTGCCCCCCCCCCCCCCCACCCCCCCCCCCCCCCCCCACCACCTCCTCCCCCGCCGCAGCGTCCCCAACCCCCTCAGAAACCCCCGCCTCCCTCCCACTGATGCTCGCCTTCGCGTTCCTCGGCGGACTCATCCTCAATATCATGCCCTGCGTCCTGCCCGTCATCGCCCTCAAAGTCCTCGGGTTCGTCAACCAAAGCAAAGAATCCCCCGCCCGCGTCCGTCTCCTCGGCCTCACTTACGGCGCCGGCGTCCTCGCCTGCTTCCTTGCCCTCGCCACCCTCGCCCTGGCCGTCCGCCAGGCCGGCGGCTTCGCCAGCTGGGGCATGGTCCTCCAAAACCAGATCGTCCGCGTCCTCCTCACCCTCGTCATCACCCTCGTCGCCCTTAACCTCTTCGGCCTCTTCGAAGTCATGCTCAGCGGAAGCGTCGCCGGCGCCGCCGGCGACCTGGCCGCCCGCGAAGGGCTCTCCGGCGCGTTCTTCAACGGTCTCCTCGCCGCCGTCCTCGCCACCCCTTGCACCGCCCCGTTCATGGGCTCCGCCCTCGCCTTCGCCTTTACCCAACCCGCCGCCATCACCCTCCTCGTCTTTACCTCCCTCGGCCTCGGCCTCGCCGCCCCCTTCGTCGCCCTCTGCTGGCAACCCGCCTGGCTCCGCCTCATGCCCAAACCCGGCCCCTGGATGGTCCGCTTCAAAGTCGCCATGGGCTTCCCCATGCTCGCCACCGCCGTCTGGCTCTTCTGGTTCACCGCCCCACGCTACGGCAAGGACGGCGTCCTCTACCTCGGACTCTTCCTCGTCGTCCTCGCCGCCGCCGCCTGGGTTTTCGGCGAGTTTGTCCAACGCGGTCGCACCCGCCGCGGCCTCGCCACCTTCGTCCTCCTGGCCCTCCTCGGCGGCGGCTACTACTACCTCCTCGAACGCCAACTGAACTGGCGACGCCTCCCCACCGCCGCCGACAGCATCGCCTGGCAACCCTGGTCCCCTGAAGCCGTCGCCACCGCCCGCGCCAATGGCCATCCCGTCCTCGTCGATTTCACCGCCGATAACTGCCTCAACTGCAAACTCAATAAGGTCACCAGCCTCGAAATCCCCTCCACCCGCGCCCGCCTCGGAGAGACCAAAACCGTCGCCTTCCTCGCCGATTTCACCGACCGCGACCCCCGCATCGCCCAAATCCTTCAACAGTTCCGACGCGGCGGCGTCCCCCTCGTGCTCGTCTATCCCCCCAACCCGTCCGCCGACCCCATCGTCCTTCCCCCCATCCTGACCCCCTCCATCGTCCACGACGCCCTCGCCCGCGCCGCCAATCCTCCGCCCCCTTCCCCCTAAGCCGCTCCCAGAATTGACACTTGACGCTCGCCAACCCCGCTCCTAGTCTGCCTCCACAACGAAGCTAGAGCTGGGTCCCCAGCGTGCCGAAGTCGGAGAGCTTGAATCTGCCGACTTTTTTGTTCCCCCGTTCGGGGACGTTGCGATGGTTATGAATGCAGAATTCTTGGCGAGTCTCGAGTTTTGGGAACGCGAAAAGGGCATCAGCCGCGATGTCCTGGTTACCGCCGTCCAGGAAGCCCTCCTCTCCGCCGCAAAAAAAGCCGTCGGCCCAGCCCGCGAACTCCGCTGCGTCATCGACCCTAAATCCGGCGATATCAAAGCCTTCGCTAAATTGATCGTCTCCGAAAGAGTCGTCTCCAAACACGACCAAATCTCCGTCTTCGACGCCCGCCGCATCAAGTCCGATGCCCAGCCAGGCGAGGAACTCGAAGTCGAAGTCACCCCCGCCAACTTCGGCCGCATCGCCTCCCAAAACGCCAAACAGGCCCTCATGCAGCAAATCCGCCGGGCCGAAAAAGACCTCATCTTCGCCGAATTCAAAGACCGAAAAGGCGATATCGTCAGCGGCGTCGTCCGCCGCTTCGAACGCTCCGACGTCACCATCGACCTCGGCAAATACGAAGCCCTCCTCCCCAACCGCGAACGCGTCCCCACCGAAGAATACCAAATCGGCGACCGCATCCGCTGCTACGTCAAAGACGTCGAACATACCCCTCACGGACCCGAAATCATCCTCTCCCGCGCCGCCCCGGATTTCGTCGTTAAACTCTTCCAACTCGAAGTCTCCGAAATCAGCGACGGCACCATCGAAATCAAAGGCATCGCCCGCGAACCCGGCTTCCGCACCAAACTCGCCGTCTGGTCTCGCGATGATAAAGTCGACCCCGTCGGCGCCTGCGTCGGACTCCGCGGCCAGCGGGTCAAAAATATCGTCCGCGAACTCAATAACGAAAAGGTCGATATCATCAAGTGGGATCCCAACGTCCGCACCTTCGTCACCAACGCCCTCGCCCCAGCTAAACTCAAAGCCTTCGAAATCGACGAAGCCCACCGCCGCGTCCGTATCCTCGTCAGCGACGACCAACTCTCCCTCGCCATCGGCAAACGCGGCCAAAACGCCCGCCTCACTTCCCGCCTCACCGGCTGGCAAGTCGATATCGAACCCGAACCCACCACCAGCCCCGGCTTCGAACAAAAAGTCGCCGAAGCCGTCCAAGCCGTCGCCGCCATCCCCGGCCTCACCGAAGAACAGGCCGACATCCTCGTCCACCACGGGTTCCTCGCCCTCGACGACCTCCTCCAAGCTGAACCCAACGACCTCGCGGAAATCGAAGGGATCGGCGACCAGGCCATCGCCATTATCGACGCCGTCCGCACCGAAGCAGCCCGCCGACAAGCCGGCTCGTGATCGCGCCGCGCGCGGCCCCGCCTCGGCTAGGCCCCCAACGGCCAGCCGAAATCGGGTCCCCGCGCCCATTCAGATTCTATGCCCGTCCGTATCTACGAAATTGCAAAGAAACTCGGTATCGAGAACAAGGAGGTCCTCGCCAAGGCCAAAGAACTGGGCATAACCGGCGCCAAGGTCCCCTCCAGTTCCCTCGACAAAATCACCGCCGAATACCTCGAAGAGAAAATCGTCGAGTCGCGGCCTAAACCTCCCGCCCCTCCCCCGCCCGCCGCCGTCCCCCCACCCCCTCCACCCCCTCCACCCCCTCCGCCCACCCCGCC
>CAZVRY010000496.1:0-3328 GCA_964629545.1 uncultured Verrucomicrobiota bacterium
GACGAAGTAGGGGCGACCGGCTTCGGTGGCGCCAGCGTCGAGGACGCGGGCGATGTTCGGGTGGTCCATGACGGCGAGGGCCTGGCGTTCGGCCTCGAAGCGGGCGATCACGCTTTTGGTGTCCATGCCGAGTTTGATGACCTTGAGGGCGACGCGGCGGCGGACGGGTTCCTCCTGTTCGGCCATGAAGACGACGCCGCAGCCGCCCTCTCCGATTTGTTGGAGGAGGCGGTAGCGGCCGATGCGGTCGCCGGCTTTCTCGTGGAGGGTGGCGAGGAGGGAGGTGCCGCCGGGGCCGGAGGCGGGGCGTGGGAGGAGAGGGGTATCGCCGAGGGCGGGGGCGGCGAGGAAAGTCCCGAGCTGTTGGTGTTCGGCGAGGAGGGTTTGGACGCGTTGGCGGAGGTGGGGGTCGTGGGCGCAGGCCTGGTCGAGGAACGCGGCTTGTTGGTGGGGTTCCGTGACTTCGAGCGCGGCGAGGAAGAGTTCGCGTTCGGAGGCGGGGTTGGGGATGGGGGCGTTCATGCGCTGCCAGGGAGTATGGCGCGCGTGGCCGGGAATGTCCGCACGAAAGGGTGGGGTTATGGAGTGGGTGGCGACGGACGAGTGACGCGGGAGACTCACCTGGGTGTGCAAGGATTGCGCGGGGGTGGGGTCGGGTGGGTGCAAGACTTGCGCTGGGGCAGAGGGGGAGTGGGGAGATGGTCAGCGATCCTGATTTTGGAACTTGGACGGCTCCTCACCCGGCCTTTGGCCACCCGCTCCATGAACGGGCACCCCTCACCCCGGCCCTTCCCCCAACCGTTTCCAGCGAAGCGATGACTCAGGTTGGGGGGAGGGAGATAGGGAGAGAGGGGGAGAGGGGGACTTGTTTTCTCAAACTGAGAATGCTGGGAGGTGATGGGGAGGGCGAGGGCTGGGGGGAGGTTGGCCTGGCTTCTGCTATGCGGGCCTTCGACCGTGTTTGGGCCGGCGTGACGCATGGGTTCTGGGCACGGGCGGGCAAACACAAAACTCACTGAAGGTAAAAGTTACTATGAAGAACTTAGGACGTTGGACGGGTCTGGCGGCGTTGGCGATGGCGATGTTGGTGAACACGGGAACGGCGATGGCGCAGGATCGCGGGGGTGGGCGGGGGAATTTCGATCCGGAGGAGATGCGTCAGCGGATGATGGACCGGTATCGCGAGCAACTGGACGTGCAGGATGACGCGGCCTGGAAGCTGGTGGAGGAGCGGATTACGAAGGTGATGGAAGCGCGGCGGGATGCGGGAGGGTTTGGCCGTGGGATGGCGATGATGGGGCGTGGGGCCCGAGGGGGTGGGCAGGATCAGGGTGGGCAGGGGCGGCGTCAGGGGCCTCCTGGGTTTGGGGGCGAGCCGGATCCGGCGGCGGAGGCGTTGCAGAAGGCGGTGGAGGACAAGGCGTCGAACGATGAAGTGAAGGCGAAGTTGGCGAAGTATCGCGAATCGCGGAAGGCGAAGCAGGCCAAGTTGGCGGCGGCGCAGGAGGAGTTGCGGAAGATTGTGACGCCGCGGCAGGAAGCGATGTGTGTGTTGATGGGTTTGTTGGACTAACGGTCACTCCTCCCCGGACCGGTCGCGGGACACTCGTATGACCTCGAATTCGATCGCGCAGGCGGCGTTGCCCGAGCTGTTGCAGGCCATGGTGGCTGGGCGGCAGTTGGCGGTGGGCGACGCGCGGGCTTTGGCGGGTCAGATGGAGAGGGGCGAGGGTGCGGCGATGCGGTCCGAGGAGGACGTGTTGCGGTGGTTGGCGGCTGAGTATGGGGTCGCGTTTACGGCGTTGGAGTCGGTGGAGCCGGACAAGCAGGTCTTGTCGTTGTTTCCGGCGCGGGTGTTGTTGCGGGACGAGTTGTTGCCGTTGCGGCGGGTGGACGGGGCGGTGGAGGTGGCGACGAGCCGGTTATTTGCGACGCAGGGTTTTGACACGCTGAAGACGATGACGGGGCTGCGGTTGCAGCCGGTGTTGGCGCCGCGGGAGGCGATTCAGCGGGAGATGAAGAAGCACTTGGGGGTAGGGGCGGACACGATTGACACGCTGGACGAGGAGAAGGGGTTGGAGGTGGTGGATGAGGATCGGGAGGAGGACACCGATCTGGATGTGGCGGCGGAGGACGCATCGATCATCCGGTTTGTGAACCAGGTGTTGCGGGATGCGATCGAGTTGCGGGCATCGGACATTCACCTGGAGCCGTTCGAGGACGAGTTGCGGATTCGGTATCGGATTGACGGGGTGTTGCAGGACATCCCGGTGCCGCCGCAGGTGAAGCGGTTTCAGCCGGCGATTGTGTCGCGGGTGAAGATCCTGAGTCACTTGAATATTGCGGAGAAGCGGCTGCCGCAGGATGGGCGGATCAAGGTTCGGATTGACGACGCGGAGGTGGACATTCGGGTGTCGGTGATTCCGATGTTGCATGGGGAGGCGGTGGTATTGCGGTTATTGCGGCAGAACTCGACCTTGCGGGGGATGCGGCAGTTGGGGATGGACGAGCGGGAGTTGGGGTGTTTTCGGCGGGTGTTGGAGTTGCCGCATGGGATTATTCTGGTGACGGGTCCGACGGGGAGCGGGAAGACGTCGACGTTGTACACGGCGTTGAACGAGATTAACGACTCGGTGCGGAAGATCATCACGATCGAGGATCCGGTGGAGTACCAGTTGCGGGGGGTGAATCAGATCCAGGTTTCGGAGAAGGCGGGGCTGACGTTTGCGCGAGGATTGCGGTCGATTTTGCGGCACGATCCGGATGTGATCCTGGTGGGGGAGATCCGGGATCAGGAGACGGCGCAGATTGCGGTGCAGGCGTCGCTGACGGGGCATTTGGTTTTTTCGACGTTGCACACGAACGACGCGCCGGGGGCGGTGACGCGGTTGGTGGACATGGGGGTGGAGCCGTATCTGGTGGCCTCCTCGTTGGAGGCGGTGTTGGCGCAGCGGCTGGTGCGGGTGTTATGCCGGCATTGTCGGCAGGTGGACGAGTCGCGGGCGGCGGCGGATTTCAAGTCGCTGATGGGGATGCCGGGGGGGACGACGATTTACCGGGCGACGGGATGTCGGGAGTGTCGGCAGACGGGGTATCACGATCGGCGGGCGATTTTCGAGTGGATGGACACGGACGATGCGATCCGGCAGATGATCTTGAAGGACGCGTCGTCGGATCAGATTCGGGAGGCGGCGCGGCGAGGGGGGATGCGGACGTTGGCGGAGGACGGGTGGCGGTTGGTGCGGTTGGGGGTGACGACGGTGGAAGAGGTATTGAGTGTGACGACGGCGAAGGAGGTGGCGCGGGCGACGCAGCAGGGGGTGGAGGG
>CAZVRY010000497.1:0-3323 GCA_964629545.1 uncultured Verrucomicrobiota bacterium
AGGCTACCCATGAACCAAGGCAGAAGGAAGAGTGCAGAAGGCAGACTCCCAACTCCTAATCGTAATCGTAATCCTAATCGTAATCCTAATCCTAATCCCCGAAGATATTTGAAATTTGGGAGAGGAAGAGCAAGAGCAGGAGCAAGAGCAAGAGCAAGCGTGCCCGGAAAAGTGCAACGTTTTGTTATGCGTTTTCCCCCGCAACAATGTGATCGCGTCCCTTCCTGGTTCATGGGTTCAATGCGCCAAGTTATACTTGGGAGCGTTCTCTCCGATCAGCATCGCGCATTGAACCCATGAACCGTTGACGTTTCCCCTCTCCCTTTCTCCCTCTCCCCAACCCCACTCCGTCGCTTCGCTTTCAAGGGTTGGGGAGACGGGGTGAGGGGACGGTTCATCGGGGGGTGAAAGATACGGTCCGGATCGATAGACAGACCGTGGCCGTTTCGAAGCGGGTGTGTAGTGTGGCGGTTAGCCCCCGGGTACCACTCGCCCATCATGCCCATCCCCAGCACCCCCACCCCACTGCCCCACCGCCTCGCTGCCCCACTGCCCCACTGCCCCACTGCCTCACCGCCTCCCCTCCAGTTGACGCCCCCCCTCCTCCGTTCTATCGTCCCCCCGGTCCTTTTCGTATGAACGCCAAGCTCATCTCCAAAACCGTCTTCCTCCTCCTCATGCTCCTGCTGCTGGTCCTCATGGGGCTCAACAACAAATCCTCGGTCTCGTTCGTGCTCCCTCCCCTCATCACCAAAGCCGTCTCTCAACCGGCCGCGATCATGTACTTCGCCTTCTTCGCCGTGGGCCTGCTCACCGGGGTCGTCCTCAACGCCGGCGGAGGCAAGAAGGGATCCAGCGGGCCCTCCAAAGCCGCCAAGAGCGACAAATAGGCCGTCCTCCGCCCCCCGCCACGATGGAGGACCTCAGGACAAGGCGGACGCGGGATGGGGTGAGGGGTGCCCGCTTCCTTCTGCACTGATCAATAAGGTCACCGCTTCGGCGCCGCCGTCGTGCCGCCGCGCTCCAGCAAACGCTTGGTGGCCAGGATGCCGTCGGTGATCGCCCGGGCCAACTCCTTCCGCTTGGCCGTGTCCGTAATGCGCTTGAGATCGGCGGGATGGGTCATGAAGGCCGCCTCGACGAGGACCGCCGGGATGGTCGCGTCGCGCAATACGGCGAAGCGCGCCCGTCGAACACCCCGGTCCTGGACCCCGAGGCCCTCGACCAGCGCCTTCTGCACCTGGTAAGCCAACAGGACGTTGAGGTCGTTCTGCCGGTTCCCAGGCAACGGCCCCGTGTCCGCCCCCTCGCCTCCGGCGTTGGTCGAACTCGTCCACGGCGGCGTCATGCAGAACACCTCCGCACCTTGGCCGGTCTCGCGATTCGCCGACGCATTGAAGTGAAGACTGACCAGCAGGTCCGCCTTCTGCCGAGCCGCGTAGCGGGGCCGATCCGGCAGTTCCACCTGCTTGTCCTGCGTGCGGGTCATCACGACCTTCAGCCCCGCCGCCTCCAACATCGCCCGCACCTCTCGAGCCAGCAACAGCGTGTAGGTCTTCTCCTGTCGCTTGCCCTCCTGGTTGCCAGGATCGCGTCCCCCATGCCCGGGATCCAGACACACCTTCCGGATCTTCGCACCTCCAGGCAGGCGAGCCGGCTCCATCAACGGCTCCAACAACGCCTCCACATCCACCGCGGCCACCTGCGCCTCCTCCTGACGCCGTGTCACCGGCACCGAAAGCCAAATCGCCACCCCGTTAAACTCCGCCCGCCTCGAATCCACCACAAATCGCAGCCGCGCCCGCCGGTTGGTGGCCCATAGACTTTTGCTCGGCTCCTCCCAACCCCACCGCAACCCTGCCTCTTCCGCCCACGAACCGAGGCTCTGGGTCGCCCGCGCCGCCCCAGCCCCGGAAGGCGCCGCGGCCCAACCGCTTCCGCACCCAAGCAGCCATCCCCACCCCAACAAGTAAACCATCCACCGCACGCCTGCAGACTCTGCCGGACCCGAACGGCCACACTCAAGAGAAATGCCTTGTGACGTCCCGTTCCGTCAGCGAATAATGCCTCCGAAACGCCTCCTTCCGACGTATCGACTATGAGCAGCACCGCGGAACCGAACCCTGAGGGCTGTCGCCCCTCCATCCCTATTCCCCCCGTCAACCCCGCCCCCTCGGGCTCCACCTCCTGACCCGGGACCCCGCCCAGGCTCACCCCCCGGCCCGGATCCGGACCACCCCCGCCCCCCGCATCCCCGCTGCCTCCTCTCCATCACGACTCCTCACCCAACCGCTCAGCTCATGAACATCCACGAATATCAAGCTAAACAACTCCTCGCCCAGGCCGGCGTCACCATCCCGTCCGGCCAAGTCTGCTTTACCCCAGCCGAAGCACGCGCCGCCACCGACCGCCTCCTTGCCGCCGGCGCCCGCCGCGTCGTCCTCAAGTCCCAAATCCACGCCGGCGGCCGCGGCAAAGGCACCTTCAAGTCCGGCTACCAGGGCGGCGTCAAACTCTGCTCCACCCCCGCCGAAGTCGAAACCGCCGCGGCCGCCATGCTCGGCCAAACCCTCATCACCAAACAAACCGGGCCCGACGGCCGCGTCGTCTCTAAGGTCCTCCTCGAAACCGCCGCCCCCATCAAACGCGAACTCTACTGCGCCGTCCTGCTCGACCGCGCCGCCTCCCGCCCCATCATGATGGTCAGCACCGAAGGCGGCATGGATATCGAGGAAGTCGCCGCCAAAACCCCGGAAAAAATCGTCCGCGAAACCATCGACCCGGCCGTCGGCATGATGCCCTATCAGGCCCGCAAACTTGCCGCCGCCCTTGGCCTTAAAGGCGACCTCATTAATCAAGGCGCCAAACTCCTCCTCGGCCTCTACAAGACCTGGTGGGATTCCGATGCCTCCCTCGTCGAAATCAACCCCCTCGCCGTCCTGGAAGGGCCCGACGGCAAGGAAACCCTCGCCTGCGTCGACGCCAAGATCGGTCTCGATGACAACGCCCTCTACCGCCACAAGAACATCCTCGACATGCGTGACCTCGCCGAGGAAGCCCCCCTCGAAATCGAAGCCAGCAAATACAACCTCAATTACATCAAACTCGACGGCAATATCGCCTGCCTCGTCAACGGCGCCGGCCTCGCCATGGCCACCATGGACATCATCAAACATTACGGCGGTCAACCCGCCAACTTCCTCGATGTCGGCGGCGGCGCCAGCAAGGAACAGGTCGCCGCAGCCTTCAAAATCATCCTCACCGACCCCAACGTCAACGCCATCCTCGTCAATATCTTCGGCGGCATCATGCGCTGCGATGTC
>CAZVRY010000498.1:0-3313 GCA_964629545.1 uncultured Verrucomicrobiota bacterium
GGACGAGAACTTGACTCGACTTGATCAAGTTCTGGGCGGCAAGGATTCTAGGGGCACCTCCAAAGGTCCGCTCCACCACGTCCACGGGCCTCCACCCGTGGACGTTGCCTTTTATCCCCTCACCCTCCCAACCCATTCACCCAAGCTCCCAAGTTGCCAGTTCGGATTTCGGATTTAGGATTTACGACTTAGGATTTGGCAGTCCGTCACCTTTACGCCACCGTCTTACTGACTCCGCGACTTACGAACCTCACTGCCCACTGCCCCACTGCCCCACTGACTCACTGCCCCACCGCCTTACCGCCCCCCCAGCCCCTTGCACCTCCTTCGCCTCCTCCCCCTGCTCCTCGTCCACTCGCTCCAGGCCCAGGTCATCCTCAGCGAGTTCATGGCCAATAACCAGAGCACCCTGCAGGACAACTTCGGCCAATACGAAGATTGGATCGAGATCGCCAACCTCAGCCCCGCCCCCGTCAACCTCGCCAATTGGGCCCTCACCGACGATGCTCAAGAACCGTTCAAATGGCGTTTCCCCGACATCCCGTTGGCCCCGGGCGATTCACTCCTCGTCTTTGCCTCCAACCGCGATCTCCGCGATCCCTTCCAACCCCTCCACACCAACTTCCGACTCAACGACCAAGGCGAATTCCTGGCCCTCACGCGACCCGACGGCGCCTTCGCCACCCAGTTCGCCCCCGCTTACCCCCCACAGATCCCCGACCTGAGCTTCGGCTTCGGCCAGGAACTGCGCCTCAACACCAACCTCACCCACGGCGCCGTCGGAACTCTCCATCTTCCCACTTCCGACTCCCTCGGCCGCGATTGGACCCGCCTCGAGTTCGATGACTCCTCGTGGCCCCGCGCCACCAACGGCCTCGGCTTCGACACTCGCCAGCGCGAGGACCTCGCCGGCGGCGCCCCCCATGCCGTCTGGGACCTCCAACCCACCGGCTTCTGGCGCCTGACCGAAACCAACGGGCTCGCCGCCGCCAACGACACCCCCCTCGGCCCCGCCATCGACCTCGCCCCCGTCGGCGACCTCCGCTTCGGAGTCGCCGGCCCGCGTCCCCCGCCTTTTCTGGGCTTCGAGGAAGCCAACCACGCCACCGCCTTCAACGGCACGGACGCCTACCTCGAAACCCCCTACCACCCTGCCCTCAATCCGCCCCAATTCACCCTCTCCTGCTGGGTCCGCCTCACCGGTGGCCAGGGCCACTACCGCTCGCCCGTCACCAGCCGCGTCGGCCAAGGCGGTCAACAGGCGGGCTACATCCTCTACGCCACCCCCGGCGATACGTGGGAACTCTGGACCGGCAGCGGCAACTCCTGGAATGTCCTCCCCGGCGGCCCCGTCACCTACTCCCAATGGACCCACCTCGCCGGCACCTACGATGGCGCCATCCTCCGCCTCTACACCAACGGTCTCCTCGCCAACGGACGGGACTTCTCCTTCCGCTCGAACGACCGCTACCCCTTCCGCGTCGGCAGCGGGGCCACCGAAGGCGCCGGCAGCTACTACTTCGCCGGCGACGTCGACGAAGTCGCGTTCTTCAACCGCCCGCTCTCCAGCCAGGAGATCCTCCGCCTTTTCCAATCCGCAACCAATGGCCTCAACGGCGGCTCGATCACCAACGCCGGCCCCTCACCCTTCGCCCCCCTCATCGCCACCGACCTGCTCGCCTCCATGCCCGACCACCACCCAGGCGCCTACCTCCGACTCCCCTTCGTCCTCCCCCACCCCCACCCCAACCATACCCTCAACCACCCCAAGAAAAAAGACGACCGCATACTAGCCTACCAGAACGGCCTGGAAGTTCGCGACGGCGCCACTACCACCGCGATCGCCAACAACGAACTGCAGATCGACGGCCTCATCCTGTGGAACAACGGCCGCAACGCCGAGAAGGCCAACACCATCGAGGGCCAGTCCAATAGCCTCGCTCAGCCGTGGCTGAGAGGTGAGTCCGGTATCGCCCGCCGCGTGTCCCTCGTGGACCCGGTGCTGCGCCGCCCGCTCTCCTACAGCGATCCCGACCACCGGCCCGACTTCGCCTCGCCGGCGCTGTCCCCCATGTGGGCTCAGCCCCCCGACGACGGATTCTTCGATCAGTGGGCCAACTGGCTCGGCGCCTTCGGCAGCATCGAATGGACCGAGGAATGGGCCGACTTCATCCAGGAAGAGGACATCATCATCAACTAACAGCACGCTCCCTGCCTGCTGTCTTCAAGGGCCGTCCTGCGGGGCGGCCCTTTCTTCTTGGCTACAATAAGAAGATCCGCCTCATGAGTCCCCGTGATGAACGCAGGCAAGCCCTGCTCGACGCCATCCGTACGCGCATCCTCGTGCTCGACGGAGCCATGGGCACCATGCTCCAGCAGTACGACCCGAGCATCGAGGATTGGGGCGGGCCACACTTCGAGAACTGTTCCGAGAACCTGCTGTTCACTCATCCCGAGTGGATTCGCGACATCCATCGCGCCTATTTCGAAGCGGGAGCGGACATCGTCGAGACCAACTCCTTCGGCGGCCACCCCATCACACTCGCCGAGTTCGGGCTGGACGACCAGTGCCATGAAGTGAACGCGCTGGCCGCGCGTCTGGCGCGCGAGGCCGCCGATGAGTTCGCCGCTCCTGGCCGGCCACGCTTCGTCGCCGGCTCCATGGGGCCCACAACGAAAGCCATCAGCGTCACCGGCGGCACGACATTCGCCGGGCTGCGGGAAGGCTACTACCGCCAGGCGCTGGGCCTGCTCGACGGCGGCGTGGACCTGCTGCTGGTGGAAACCTGCCAGGACACGCGCAACATCAAGGCCGCGCTGCTCGGCGCCGGCGACGCCGCGCGCGAATCCGGCGGCCAGGCACCCATTATCGTCTCAGGCACCATCGAAGCCACCGGCACAATGCTGGGCGGGCAAACCGCCGATGCCCTGGTGGTCAGTCTCGAACATGCCCCCTTGCTTGCCATCGGGCTGAATTGCGCCACGGGCCCCGAGTTCATGACGGATCACATCCGGACCATCCACGAACTCACGCCTGTGTACGTTTCCTGCTACCCCAACGCCGGCCTGCCCGACGTGGACGGCAAGTACGGCGAATCGCCCGCATCGCTCGCCGCGCAGTTGGAGAAGTTCGCCGCCCACGGCTGGCTCAACATCGCCGGCGGCTGTTGCGGCACCACGCCGGAGCACATCCGGGCCATCGCGCAAATGGTGCAGAGCCACCGCCCGCGCCAGGCGCCCGCGCACCGCCCGCGCACGCTGTTCTCTGGCATTGACGTGGTCGAAGCCGACGAGCAGACGCGCCCGCTCATCG
>CAZVRY010000499.1:0-3306 GCA_964629545.1 uncultured Verrucomicrobiota bacterium
CCATGAACCGGGCGGACCGGGAGCAAGAGTAAGAGCAAGAGCAAGAGCAAGAGCACGAATTCTGCCTTTTGCACTCTGCCTTCAGCCTTCCCGGTTCATGGAGAGCATCCACGTCGAACGAACCGACGCGCATTGGGACCATGAACCGTTGACGTTTCCCCTCCCCCTGTCTCCCTCTCCCCAACCCCTTTCCATCGCTCCGCTTTCCAGGGTTGGGGAGAGGGATGGGGTGAGGGGACGGTTCAGGGAGAGGGAGGTGGGGGTGAGGCGGGTTCGACCAGGCCGTCGACCAGGGAGACGATGCGGGGGGCGCAGGCGGCGATTTTGGAGTCGTGGGTAGCGATGAGGAGGGTGGTGTTGAGTTCGGCCCGGAGTTCGCGGAGGAGGTTGATGATGTGTTCGCCGGTGTGGGAGTCGAGGTTGCCGGTGGGCTCGTCGGCAATGAGCAGTTCGGGGCGGTTGATGAGGGCGCGGGCGATGGCGACGCGTTGTTGTTCGCCGCCGGAGAGTTCTGCGGGGAGGTGTTCGCTGCGGTCCTGGAGGCCGACGCGGCGGAGGAGGTCGCGTCCGCGGGCTTCGGTTTGGGCGGGGGGTTGGCGGGCCATGCGGGCGGGGAGGCAGACATTTTCGAGGGCATCGAGTTCCGGGAGGAGGTGGTAGGCCTGGAAGACGAAGCCGATGCGGAGGTTGCGGAAGCGGGCCAGTTCGCGGGGGGAGAGGGTAGAGAGGTCGCGGTCGCCGACGCGGACTTGGCCGGCGTCGGGTGAATCGAGACCGCCGATAAGGTGGAGGAGGGTGCTTTTGCCGGCGCCGGAGGCGCCGCGGATGGCGAGGAAATCGCCGGCGGGGATATCGAGGTCGACACCGCGGAGGACGTCGACGCGGCGCTGGCCGAGGCTGTAGGAGCGGGTGAGGCCGCGCACGGAGACGAGCGTAGGGGCGGCGGGGCTACTCATGGCGGAGGGCCTCGACGGGTTTGAGTCGGCCGGCGTTCCAGGCGGGGATGAGGCCGGCGAGGAGGCAGATGAGGAGGGAGCCGCCGCAGATGACGATGAGGTCAGAGGGGACGACGAGGGCCGGGAGTTCGCGGAAGTTGTAGATCGCGGCGGGGAAGAGTTCCCATCCGGTGGCTTGGCGCATGAAGCGGAGGAACTCGTTGCGGTAGGCGACGGCGAGGCGGCCGAGGCTGTATCCGGCGCTCACGCCGAGGACGCCGACGACGAGGCTTTGGACGAGGAAGAGGCGCATGATCTGGCCGGAGGAGGCGCCGAGGGCTTTGAGGACGCCGATTTCGCGAGTTTTCTGGACGACGAAGGTGATGAGGGCGCTGGTGATGCCGAAGGCGGCGACGATGGTGATGAAGAAGAGGAGATAGAACATGACATTCTTCTCGACGATGAGGGCTTCGAGGATGGAGGCGTTGTCCTCTTCCCAGGTGCGGATGCGCAGGCCGGGGCCGAGGGTGGCCTCGAGGTCGGCGCGGACGCGGTTGGCCTGGTAGGGGTCGTCGAGGCGGACGACCAGGCCATGGACGCCGTCGTCGAGGCCGTAGAGGTCCTGGGCGTTGGCGAGGGAGCACACGATGACGGAGGCGTTGTATTCGTAGTAGCCGACATCGAAGACGCCCTGGACGACATAATCGGTGGGGAGGATGGCCTCGGCCTCGCCGCGGGTTTGGCTATCCTTCATGCGGCGGAGGTCGCCGGGGGAGTAGATGGCGAGGGGATCGCCGATGCCGAGTCCGAGGAGGCTGGCGGATTCCACGCCCACGAGGAGTCCGTTGCCGCGGACGTCGTAGCGGCCGAGGCGGACGCTGTTCGTGAGTTGGGTCACGGCGCCTTCGCGGGCGGGATCGATGCCGCGGACCCATTGGGCTTGCCATTGGGGGTCGGCGCCTTCGGGTTGGGTTTCGACGAGGACCTGGCCGAAGACGTAGGGGGTGACGCCGCGGACGCGGGGGTGTTGTTCCACCGCGGTCATGACGGTTTGATAATCGCGGAGGACGCTTTGCGGGGGATGGATCTTGAGGTGGCCGTTGAAGCCGATGATGCGGTCGCGGAGTTGGCGGTCGAAGCCGCTCATGACGGAGATGACGATGATGAGGACGGCGACGCCGAGCATCACCCCGATGATAGAGATGAGGGTGATGACGGAGACGAAGGTGCGCTTGGGGCGCAGGTAGCGGAGCGCGAGCTGGAGCTCGAACGGCAGCCGGGACATGGGGAGGCGCGGATCAGACGTCGCAGATCTGCACGCCCTGCTGGAGGGAGGCGAGGGGGTCGCGTTTGGGGATGAACTCCTGGGCGACGAATCCCTGGAAGCCGGAGTCGGCGATGGCCTTCATGATGGCCGGGTAATAGAGTTCCTGGGTTTCGTCGATCTCGTTGCGTCCGGGGACGCCGCCGGTGTGGTAATGAGCGATGTAGGGGGCGGCGGCTTCGATCTTTTTGTCCTTGTCGCCCTTGATGGTGCGGATGACGTCGCCCTCCATGATTTGCATGTGGTAGATATCGTAGAGGAGCTTGAAGGCGTCGGAGCCGACGCGTTTGCAGAGTTCGACGCCCCAAGCGGTGTGATCGCACATATAGTCGCGGTGATCGACCTTGCTGTTGAGGAGTTCCATGACGGCGACGACCTTATGTTTTTCGCAGATGGCGGCGACGCGTTTGAGGCCTTGGGTGCAGACTTCGAGGCCTTGCTCATCGGACATGCCTTTGCGGTCGCCGGAGAAGCAGATGATGTTTTTGAAGCCGGCTTGGGCGACGAGGGGGGCGGCGTGTTCGTAGAAGGCGACGATTTTGTCGTGGTTTTCGGCGCGGTTGAGGCCGTTGGAGATGCCGCCGGGGACGCCGCTGACCATGGCGCAGACGAGGTCGTATTTCTTGAGGGTGGGGAAGTCTTTGATTTCGAGGAGTTCGACCGATTGGAGGCCGATTTTCTTGGCGGCTTGGCAGAATTCCTCGAGGGGGATTTTGCCGTAGCACCATTTGCAGACGGAGTGGTGGATGCGGCCCTTGAGGCCGGAGGAGGCATCAGCGGCTTGGAGGCGAGGGGCGAGGGAGGCGGCGGCGAGGGCGGCGGCTCCTCCGGCGACGTTACGGACGGCGGTGCGGCGAGACATTGGGGTGGGCATGGCTAGGTGCAGTTTGACGTTTGCTGGGGAGACTACACCCGAACCAGCGCCTGGGGTCAAATAGGAACCGGCCGGGGATGGGGTGCCGGGCGTAAGACAGATTTCTTCGGGTTCTGCTGCAGGTCGCGGTCGTCGCGCACGGATGCTTGGAACCAAGATCCGAATCCAGCTTG
>CAZVRY010000500.1:0-3304 GCA_964629545.1 uncultured Verrucomicrobiota bacterium
CCCCCCCCGCCCCCGCCTCGCCCCCCACCTCCAAGACCGCAGCCTCGAACCCCGCCCCACCCGCGCCGCCCAACAACAGGCCCGGCTCGCCCCCTTCCACCCCCGCATCCGCTGGTTCGCCCATTGGGATGAATTACCCGACCTCCACGGCGTCATCTTCTCCAATGAACTCCTCGATGCCTTCCCAGTCCACCGCCTCGGCTGGGACGCCCCCCGCCAACGCTGGTTCGAATGGGGCGTGGCCACCCTCAATGACCAGTTCCTCTGGACCCGACTCGGCCCCTGGACCGGTCCCCCGCCCCTGCCGGAGCCCCTCCAACACAGCCTCGGCCCCCTCCTCCCCGACTCCTTCACCCTCGAATCCTCCCCCCAGGCCGCCGAATGGTGGTCCAAGGCCGCCCGCCACCTCCGCTCCGGACACCTCCTCACCTTCGACTACGGCCTCGAACTCGAGGAACGCCTCGCCCCCCACCGCCACCAAGGCACCCTCCGCAGCTACCGCCACCACCAAATAACCCCCAACCCGCTCGAAGCCCCAGGCACCCAAGACCTCACCGCCCACGTCGACTTCACCGCCCTCCGCACCGCCGGCGAAACCGCCGGTCTCCAATCCGAACCCCTCCTCTCCCAAGCCGCCTTCCTCACCCGCATCGTCCAATCCGCCCACCTCCACGGCCACCCCCCAGAAGCCTGGACCCCACACCGCCAACGCCAACTCCAAACCCTCGTCCACCCCAACCACCTCGGCCACACCTTCCGCGTCCTCCACCAGCGCGTTGCCCATTGACGCTACCCGGTCCCTCCAGTATGAGACTCTCGCCTATGCACCACCCTCCCACCCCGCTGCTCACCCTCAGCCTTACCACCCTCCTCACCGTCGCCTCCCTCGCCCAAAACGCCGACGGCCCCAGACACCAATACACCCCAGGCTTCCGCACCCCACGCCAACTCGGCATCGAGATCGTCAAAAACCTCACCCCCGCCCAACGCGATGCCCTCGCCCCAGACCCCGTCCTCGTCGAATACGACGACAAACCGTTCATCGTCAACCGCTCCGTCATTGATCCCTCCGACTCCAAACCCCGCGGCGTCGTCTCCCTCTCCATGGGCTTCATCGACCTCGTCAATAACCTCGCCCACGCCCGCGCCATCGACCATATCCAAAAAGGCTACTTCCAAACCTATGTCCTCAGCCTCGCCCAGGAGGACGGCAGCCACGGCCTCAAAGAACTCCCCGGCATCGCCGACGACAAATACTGGGCGGAAGATGTGATGAACGAACAGCAGACTTTCTTCAACCAGATCGCCGGCACGACCATCGCCATCAAACTCGCCCACCACTACCTCGGCCAGTTCCAAAGATACGTCCCCCAAATGTTCGCCGGCGGCGACCAGTCCACCCCCCAACGCGTCCGCCTCAACAACCTCCTCACCGCCGACGAGTGGGCCGCCGCCATCAAAGCCGGCACCCGCAACGCCCTCGACTCCATCGCCAGTGTCGAAGGAATCCAACTCCTCCTGGAAGCCATCGAGAAAATGCCCCGCCGCCCCGAATGGACCTCCTGCTTCGTCCCCGACAAAGACCTCGTCAAACTCTCCAAACTCCGCAAAGACCTCAAAAAAATCGAAGACGACTTCTTCTCCGGCAAATAGCGGCGTCGCGCGAAAGGGGCGGGGCGGGCGGGAATCCCCCCCTCCGTCCGCAGGCCCCCTCCGCAATGCCTTCAGCCTGACTGGGTCCCCTGCGGATCGCTGACGGCGTCATTGGGACTTGGTCATTGGGTTCTGCGGTCCCCCCGGCCTCTCCACTACCCCCCTGCCTTACCGCCTTACTGCCTTACTGCCTTACTACCCCCCTGCCTCCCTGCCTTACTGCCTCACTGCCTCACTGCCTCACTGCCTTACTGCCTCACCGCCTCCCCCCACATTGCCCCTTGCCTCCCCGTCACCACCCCCGCTACCTTGTCAACCATGCAAGGCAATCAAGTTGACGTAAGCGTCCCGAACCGATTAGCCCAACTCGGTCGCAAGGTCCTCGCCGGACACCCCCTCAGCCGAACCGAAGGCTCCTGGCTCTTCTCCCTCGAACACTCCGCCGATATCCACGACCTCCTTGCCTGGGCCAACCGCATCCGCGAACACTTCAAGGGCCGCAAAATCCACCTCTGCTCCATCGTCAACGTCAAGGCCGGCGGGTGCCCCGAAAACTGCAAGTTCTGCGCCCAATCCGCCTTCTACGATACCAGCGCCCCCCGCTACGGCTTCATCGACCCCTCCCCCCTCCGCCAGGCCGCCGACGAAGCCAGGCAAAACGGGGTCGTCGGCCTCGGCTTGGTCGCCGCCTGGCGAGGCCTCGAAGAAGGCCCCGTCCTGGACGAGGTCTGCGCCCGCATCCGCGACCTCGCCCAAGGTGGCCAGGTCCGCCCGGACGCCTCCCTCGGCCTCATCAGGAGCCAAGCGGTCGCCGACCGCCTGCGCGCGGCCGGGCTCGAGTGTTACAACCACAACCTCGAGACCTCGCGCCGGTTCTTTCCGCAACAGTGTTCCACCCACACCTACGAAGACCGCCTGCAAACCATCGGCCACCTCAAGGCCGCCGGCATCAAGATCTGCTCGGGGGGCATCATCGGCATGGGTGAAACCCGCGAGGACCGCTGCGATCTGGCCTTCTCCCTCCGCGAGGTGGGCGCCCACATCGTGCCCATCAACATCCTCAATCCCATCCCCGGCACTCCCTTCGAAAACAGCCCCCCGCTGCCCCCGCTCGAAATCCTCCAAACCATCGCCTGCTTCCGCTTCATCCTGCCCCGCCAGGAGATCATGATCGCCGGCGGCCGCGCGGCCAACCTCCGCGACCTCCAGTGCATGATCTTCCAAGCCGGCGCCAGCGCCCTCATGGTCGGCAACTACCTCACCACCCTCAACCAACCGGTCGAGAAAGACCTCCAAATGCTCCGCGACCTCGGCCTCGACCCCACCTGGGATAAACATGGCTTCTCCGACCAGGAAGCCCCCTCTCCTGACCGCCCGCCCATCCCCGCGGTCGCCCTCGCCACCGCCCAAGCCTAACCCCAGCCCCGCCGGAACCTCGGCCCCCGCCCCGTGCAACGCCTCGGCCAAAACCACGGAGGGTACCGCGGCGAACACCTCGACCTCGACGATTTCCTTCACCGCGTCCGCTCGGCTGCCTCCCGGCATGGGTGGCAGGCCGAACCTCTCCTCCACGATTCCGGGGGCGGGGGGGGGGGGCGGCCGGGGGGGGGGGGGGGGGGGGGGGGGGGGGGGGGGGGGGGGGGGGGGGGGG
>CAZVRY010000501.1:0-3293 GCA_964629545.1 uncultured Verrucomicrobiota bacterium
CCCGCCCCGGCGCCCCGCCCGGCCGGGCGCCCACCCGAGCCCCCCGCCCCCCCGGCGCGGGGGCGCTCGAGGTGTTGGCGACGATGCTTGAGTATGCGGCGTATACGGGGGATGAGGGATTTGTGGCGGAGCGACTGTTGACGTTGGCCGATGAGGTGCTGGCGTTTTACTCGCAGCACTATCCGCGGCAGCCGAACGGGCAGATCTTGTTTGCGCCGGCGCAGGCGCTGGAGACGTGGTGGGAGTGTGAGAATCCGATGCCGGAGGTGGCGGGGTTGCACACGGTATTGGAGGGGTTGTTGGGGTTGCCCTCCGCGGTGCGGGGTCCTGGGCGGACGACGGCCTGGACGCGGTTGCGGGCGGAGTTGCCGCCGGTGCCGATTCGCGAGGTCGACGGGGTGCGGGCCCTTGTGCCGGCGGAGAGTTGGCGGACGCGGGAGAATGCGGAGAATCCGGAGTTATACGCGGTGTTTCCGTTTCGGCGGTATGGGGTCGGGAAGCCGGACGTGGAGGTGGGGAGGGCGGCGTTTAGCCGACGGATGGTGAAGGGGAATCAGGGGTGGCAGCAGGATGAGACGCAGGCGGCTTATCTGGGTTTGGCTGGGGAGGCGCGGCGGGGGTTGACGCAGCGGTTGTCGAGCAAGGATCCGGGGAGTCGTTTTCCGGCGTTTTGGGGGCCGAATTTCGATTGGGTACCGGATCAGGATCACGGGGGCAACGCGTTGATGGCGTTGCAGGCGATGCTGTTGCAGGCGGATGGCCGTCGGTTGCTGGTGTTGCCGGCCTGGCCGAAGGAGTGGGAGGTCCAGTTCAGGCTCCACGCGCCCTTCCAGACCACGGTGGAAGGCGTCTGGCGAGGGGGAAAGTGGGAGCGGTTTCAGGTGACGCCGGCGGGGCGGGCGAGCGATGTGATCCGGTATGAGCCCCAGTAGGGGGGCGACGCGCGGGCCGTGGCGGGGTCCCGCATGGGGCGGCGGGGCGCGGTTCGCTCGTCGCGCGCGGCGCTGGGAGGGGGAGGGGGAGGGGTTTACTTGGCGATGCCCCAGGGGCTGAAGATGACGTAGAGGACGAGGGTGATCACGACGACGAGGATGCCGGCGAGTTTGGCGGTGCCGGAGGTGGCGAGGGCGATGGAGGTGTTTTGTTTGAACTCGATGGGTTGGGCCAGGGGGCGGAGGAGGGTGAGGAGCGTCATGACCGCGACGCAGAGGGCAAAGCAGACGGCCATGCGGTTGAGGAATTGGAGTTGGGGCACGGCGACTTTGAGGAGACCGTAGCTGACGATGTTGGTGAGGAGGGCGGCGACCCCGCAGATGGGCGGGGCTTTCCGCACGAGGAAGCCGAAGGCGAAGGCGGCGAGGATGCCGGACGAGATGAAGCCCTGGCCTTCCTGGATGATGGTGAAGATGCTGTTGCTGATTTGGGGATTGCCCAATTGGGGGGCGAGGAACACGGCGACGACGCTGAACGCCACGACCGAGATGCGGCCCACGGTGACGACGGTGCGTTGCTCGGCCTGGGGGGCGAGGAATTTCTTATAGATGTCCATGGCGAAGATGGTGGAGGCGGCGTTGAGCATGGCGGCGAGGGAACTGACGACGGCCCCGAGGAGGGCGGCGAGGACGAAGCCGACCAGGCCGACGCCCTGGGGCAGGACATTGCCGAGGAGTTGGGCGAGGGCGGTGTCGTACTTGAAGGCGATGAGCTTCTCGACGGCCGGCTTTTGTCCGGCGGCCTTGGCGGCGGCCTCGGCGTTTTGGTTGAAGGCGGCGATTTCCTCGGCGAGGGCTTGGTTGACATGTTTCCAGGAATGGTCCTCGGAGACGAAGGTGGTGTGGGGGGCGACGGTGAGGTTGGCGAGGGTTTCTTCGCTGACCGGCAGCACATAGGGGCTGCGCACCTTGAGCGCGCCGACGGCTTTGGCGTCGGGGTAGACGGCCAGCAGATAGCGGCCCACGGGCCAGGCGGCGATCTGGGCTTCGGTGGGGGCGGCGGCCTTCTCGACAAACTGGGTGGCCGGGTTCGCCTTGAGATAGCGTCCGAGGCCGAGGGCGGTGTCGCCGATTGCCTCGAGCCGCATTTGGTGGGAGTAAAGGTTGAAGGCGATGAGGCCGGGGACGACGATGACGAAGGGGATGAGGAGTTTCATGAAGGCGGCGAAGACGATGCCCCGCTGGCCTTCGGCGAGGGAGGCGGAGCCGAGGGTGCGTTGGGTGATGTATTGGTTGAGTCCCCAGTAGTAGAAATTGGGGATCCACAACCCGAGGAGCAAGGCCGTCCACGGCAGGACATGGTCGGTGGAGGGAAGGAACATGTTCATGCGGCTCGCGTTGAGGTCCCAGAAGCGGCTGAGGGCGCCCGCGTCGGGGGACAATGTCTGGACCGCCACGGCGCCGGTCTGGACGCTGACGACGGAGGCCGCCTCGGTCGCGCTGCCGAGTTTCTGGAAGGCGAAGCACATGATGATGCCGCCGCCGACGATGAGGGCGCTGCCTTGGATGAGATCGGCCCAGGCGCACGCTTTGAGGCCGCCGGCGGTGACATAGAGCATGGCGATGAGGCCGATGACGACGGAACCGCCAAAGAGGGAGACCTGGTAGCCGGCTTTGCCGGCGAGGCTGGTGATGGTAAGGGCGCCCGAGTAGGTGACGGAGCCCAGGAGGAGCAGGTAGATGAGGATGGTGGCGGCGGCCATGATGGTGCGCGCGCCGCTGGTATAGCGGTATTCGAGGAACTCGGGCATGGTGAAGATGCCCGCGCGGAGGAAGTAGGGGAGGAACCCGAAGGCCACGACCACGAGGGTGATGGCGGCCATCCATTCGTAACTGGCGATGGCCAAGCCGACGTGACTCGCGGCGTTGCCACTCATGCCAACGAACTGTTCGGTAGAGATGTTGGCCGCGATGAGCGAGAACCCAATCAGCCACCATTTCAGGCCGCGGCCAGCCAGGAAGTAGTCCTCGCTGCCCTTCTCGTTCTTGCTCTTGATTAAGCCGACCCCGACCACGCAGATGACGAAGACGACGAAGATGAGGATGTCGACGGGGAGGATCCGGAAGGTGTCAGGGCTCATGGCGGCAGAGGTTGTTGTGACGATGGGTTAACGGATCGGAGGTCGTTCGTCAAAGCTTCCTTGGGACCGCTTAGGATTTAGGATTTAGGATTTAGGATTTAGGATTTGGGATTTGGGATTTGGGATTTGGGCAGCAATTCTCATTTTGAAAGAAGGAGTCCCCCGCTCCCCTTCCCTCTCCCCGCGCCTCGGCTGCCTTCTGGCATAAAAGGCGCGGGGA
>CAZVRY010000502.1:0-3286 GCA_964629545.1 uncultured Verrucomicrobiota bacterium
ATTCCTAAATCCTAAATCATAAATCATAAATCATAAATCATAGACCCCCCGCCCCCCTCACCAATCCCGCACCCGCCGCGGCGACCCGGACCGCCCCTCCGACCCCGGCAAAAAAAGCAACGCCTTCTCCTCCCCCTTCTGCGCATCCAATAGCTGAGCCGCCTGCTGCGGCGTCATCTGCCCCACCACCCCACCCTGCCCCTTCTCCCCACCTTCCCCACCCGGCCCTGACCGCTCTTTCCCGAGCTCCTTCGACTCAGGCTTCCCTTCCGACTCCTTGGACTCAGGCTTCCCGTCTTTGGACTCAGGCTTCCCTTCCGACTCCTTGGACTCAGGCTTCCCGTCGGCCGACTCCGACTCAGGCTTCGACGGCGAAGTCTCCCCCTGTGAGCCCTTCTCCCCTTCCTTCCCCTCCTGCTCCTTGGTGTCCTTCGCGTCGCTCCCGTCCTGTTTCTCCTGCTGCCCCTGCTTCCCCTGGTTCTGATCCTCCTCCTCCTTCGTCTCGTCCGGCTGCTGCTGCGGATCCTGCTTCGGCTGCTTCTCCTGTTCCTTCTTCAACTCCTCCAAACGTTTCCGCACCAAATCACGGTTGAACTTCGCATCCGCATCCTCCCCCTGCAACTCCAACGCACTCTCATACCGCTTGATCGCCTGCTCCCACGCAGCCGCCCGCTCTCCCGCATCCGCCGCCTGCTCGCCCACCCGAAACAAGGCATTGCCCAAATTGTAATACGCCCTCTGCTGCAGCGGCAGCGGCACCTGCGGCGTCGCCAGGGCCGCCTCCCAATGCTTCACCGCCTGATCGAACCGGCCCGCCCGATACGCCGCCGCCCCCGCATTGTAGGCCAACCGACCGTCCCGCGGGTTTTTCTCATGCCTGGCCGCATACTCCTGCCACGCCGCCTCGTACTGGCGGTTCGAGTATTTTTCTAACGCCGTGTCCGCCCACGCCCCCACTCCCCCGCCCCACACCAAGGCCGCCACCACCGCCACTGCCCGCTGCCACCCGGAATTCCCCGCCGCCCGCATGCCCTCCGTTCGCTCCACTCGACGCTGATCCGGCACGAACAACTCCAGCACCAGCAGCACCACCGCCAACCCCAGCGGCCAGTAATAACGCTCGTGAAAACGCTTCACAAACCGCGACGCTGTCTCGGACTTTTTCAACGTGGCCAACCCGTCCCGATACAACGCCTCCACCGCCCCCGCCCCGCGCAACGGCACGTAAAAACCCCGCCCCGCCGTCGCAATCTGTTGCAGCAACCCCTCGTTCAACCGCGACTTCACCGCGTTGCCCTCCTCATCCTTGATGAACTCCCATTGACCCGTCTGCTCGTCCCGCTGACGCAGCAACTCCCCGCCCTCCGTCCCCACGCCGACCGTGTAAATCCGCAACCCCGCCCGCGCCGCCTCCTCCGCCGCCGCCAGCGCCCCCGAATCGTGATCCTCCCCATCGCTGAACAACACCAGCACCTTCTCGTTCTCCAACTCGTCCTTGAACGCCGACCGCGCCACCCTCATCGCCTCCGTCAACGCCGTCCCCCCCTGCGGGATCACCCCCACCTGCAGCAAATCCACACTCTGCCGAAACGCCCCGTCGTCCAGCGTCAGCGGACACTGCAGAAATGCCGTCCCTGCGAAGGCCACCAAACCCAACCGGTCCGTCGCCAGCAACCTGAGCAAATCCAACGCCGCCAATTTCGCCCGGGTCAACCGATCCGGCGCCATGTCCTGCGCCAACATGCTCCGCGACGTGTCCACCGCAATCACCACGTCCAGACCCCGCTGCCGCGCCTCCTCCCAGTCAAACCCCCACCGCGGCCCCGCCAGCGCCAACCACAATCCCCCCACCGCGAACACCAACAGCGCCAAACGCAGCTTCTGCCGCCCACGCGAGACCCCCACCGTCAACTGGGCCAATAAGCGCGATTGCACGAACTGCGCCACCAATCGCTGCTTCCGCCGCCAGGTCACCCACAAAAACCAAACCAGCAACGGCAACGCCGCCGGCATCAACCACAAGATCTGAGGATTCGCAAAGGTCATCGCGCACGCCGCCTCATGGCAATTTCCGCCACACCGTGTTCGCCAAGATGATCTCCAACAGTAACACCGCCAAACCCGGCAAGACCAGCCACGGATACAACTCCCGATACCGCTGAAATTTCTTCACCTCCACCTCCGTCTTCTCCAACCGGTCGATCTCCGCATACACCGACCGCAGGGTGTCCGTGCTGTCCGCACGGTAATACTGGCCTCCCGTCCGCTTCGCGACCTCCTGCAACGTCTCCTCATCAATGTCCACCGGCACCTGCACATACACCCGCCGGCCAAACGGATCCGTCCGCGGCATCGGCGCCGTCCCCCGCGTCCCCACCCCAATCGTATACACCTTCACCCCCAACGACTGCGCGGCCTCCGCCGCCGTCAGCGGAGGCACCTTCCCCGCGTTGTTCTGCCCGTCCGTCATCACAATCAAGATCTTGCTCTTCGACGGCACCTCGCGCAATCGGTTCAACCCCGCCGAGATCGCCGACCCAATCGCCGTCCCATCCTCCAATACCCCCAAATCCAACCGCTCCAAATGCTGCAACAAGAACTCGTGATCCAACGTCAGCGGCGCCGCGATGTAAGCCCGGCCGGCAAACGCCACCAACCCAATCCGATCGTTCACCCGCCGGGCCAGGAACTGCCGCAGCACGTCCTTGGCAATGACCAGCCGATTCACCTGCCGTCCCCGCAACTGGAAATCCTCCGCCGCCATGCTCCCGGAAAGATCCAACGCCACCACAATGTCAATCCCGCTCGCCGTCACCTGCGTCTCCCCCTCCCCCAACTGCGGACGCGCCAAGGCGGTCAGAAACAGGCCTAGCGCCAACCACCGCATCCGCAGCAAGATGACCCCCGACCGGGTCCGCGTGATTCCCATAACCCCCTTCACCAGCGCCACCGAGGAATACAGAAAAGCCGCCTGCGACCCCCGCCGACCCTTCAACCACGCCAACAACGGCACCAACAGCAATAACAACAACCACCAGGGATGCGCGAACGACACGCTCATGCCGCCTCCCCCCCCGCCCCGCCCCGCCCCCCAGCCACCATCTCCGGCGGCGCCGTCTCGTCCACCACCCGCGCCGCCGCCGCCCACAAATCCTCCAACTCCAGTTCGCTCGGCGCGTAACGCGCGAACTTGACCAAATCGCACCGCCCCCAAAACTCCCCCCGCACCGCCGGCGGGGGGGGGGGGGGGGGGGGGGGGGGGGGGGGGGGGGGGGGGGGGGGGGGG
>CAZVRY010000503.1:0-3283 GCA_964629545.1 uncultured Verrucomicrobiota bacterium
GGTTGTGTGGGGGGGGGGGGGGGGGGGGGTGGGGTTGGGGGGAGGGGTTGGGAATCGGGGGGGTGAGGGGCGGCGAGGACGGTATAGCCCTGTTGGCGGAGGACGCGTTGGGCGAGTTCGAGGACCATGGGTTCGTCCTCGACGAGGAGGATGGTTTCGGAGCCGCGGGGCAGGTTGGGGCGGGGGAGGGAGGGTTGGGGGAGAGGGGAGTCCGGGCTGCGAGGGAAGTAGAGGGTGAACGTGGAGCCTTGGCCTGGGGCGCTTTGGACGCGGATGGCGCCGCCGTTTTGTTTCACGATGCCGTAGACGGTGGCGAGGCCGAGGCCGGTGCCTTGGCCGACGGGTTTGGTGGTGAAGAAGGGTTCGAAGAGGTGTTCGAGGACGTCGGGGGGCATGCCGGCGCCGGTGTCACGGACAGTGAGTTGGACGAAGTCGCCGGGGTTGCTTTCGGGGATGGACTGGGCGGTGGAGGGGTCGAGGGTGACGTTGGCGGTTTCGATGATGATGTGGCCCGCGTTCGGGATGGCGTCGCGGGCGTTGACGGCGAGGTTAGCGAGGATCTGGTCGAGTTGGGAGGGGTCGATGCGGACGGGCCAGAGGGAGGGGCCTGGGCGCCAGAGGAGCTGGATATTTTCGCGCAGCAATCGGCGGAGCATTTTGAGGAGGCCGGCGATGGTGTCGTTGAGGTCGAGAACGCGCGGGTGGACGGTTTGTTTGCGGGCGAAGGCGAGGAGTTGGCGGGTGAGGTCGGCGGAGCGGCGGGCGGCTTTCTGGATTTCGTCGAGGTGATCGCGGAGGGGGCCGGGGCGCGGGTGTTCTTCGAGGGCGAGGGCGGCGTTCCCGAGGATGGTTTGGAGCATGTTATTGAAGTCGTGGGCGACGCCGCCGGCGAGGCGTCCGATGGACTCGATTTTTTGGGCTTGGAGGAGTTGGGCGTGGAGCTTCTGCATTTGCTCAGTGCGTTCGGCGACTTGGCGGCGGAGGAGGAGGACGTAGGTGAGGGCGAGGGCGATGACCGCGAGCAAGCCGCCGCCGGCGGCGAGGGTATGACGTGGGGTCCACCAGGAAGGCCGCTGCAGGACGACGAGGTCGTGGGGGGAGCGGAGGAGGAGGCGGGCGGTGCGGAGGGTGGAGGGGGCGCCATCGTGGACGGCCCAGACGCCGGTGAGTCGGAGGGTGCTGCCGGCATCGACGGCCCGGAGGGTCTCGCGGGGTGCGGGCAGGAACGCTTCGACAGCCCATTGGCGGGTGCGGCAGAGGAGGGCGGTTTGGTTGGAGGCGCCGCGCTTTTCGACGAGGGCGGTTTCGAGGACGACGAGGCGGTTGTCGAAGTCGCCGGAGCTCAGCATTTCAGGGGTGACGGTGAGTGGGGGCGGGTCAGGTTCGGTGGCGATCTTGTGGAAGCGGGCTTCGAGCAGGCTGAGGCGGGGCCCCTCCGGCAAGGGGAAGCCGAGGACTTCGACGCGGTCGCCGCCTTGGAGGGGGGGAAGGTCGGGGGTGGGGACGAACAGACCGTCGGTGTCGTCTTGGAGGAAGACGCCGAGGCCTGGGACGGGCAGGGTGACGATGCCGGTGACGCGGACGCGGTGGTGGGATTCCTCGCTGAGGTCGAATTGGGAGAGGCTGCGGATGGAGCGGGTGGGGATGGCGGTGCGGTCGGCGGGGGCGGGGTCGACGACGAGGATGTCTTGGGGGCGGCGGACGAAGAGGCTGAGTCCGGTGAGTTGTCGTTTATGGTTGAAGGCGGAGCCGCAGACGCCGGTCACGCGCACTTCGGCATCGACGAGGCGTTCGGCGTTCTGGAGGGCGGGGTCGGCGGGGATGGCGACTTCGACGACGGAGCGGCCGGCGAGGAGGCCGAGTCGGACGGTGACGGGGCCTGGGCGGACGCGGGTGACGATGCCTTGGAGGCGGACGCGTTGGCTGTCTTTGCGGCCGGTGAGGAGTTCTTCGATGGAGGTGGGGCGAGCTGGGGGCAGGGGGCCTTCGCCGAGGGCGGACAGGCGGGACTTGACGATGATGGGGGCGAAATCGCCGGGGTCGGAGTTCCCTTCGAGTTCGACGATGCGTCCGGCGGGGAAACCGGCGGGGTCCGGGGCGGGGTCGCGGACGTAGATCCCGGCGGTGGCGTCTTGGACGAAGAGGACGTAGCCGCCGTCATCGAGGAGGTGGGAGAACGTGACGGTGCCGCGGATGCGGACGGGGTATCCGCGGGCGGCCTCATCCGGGCTGAGGCCGCGGACTTGGGCGATTTCGGTCAGAACGGGGAGGTAATCTTGGTCCGGTGGTGCGGGGGGGGCGGTGGGGTCGGTCGGTGCGGGGGTGCGGCTTTGGCGGAGGAGGGCGACGGTGACGTCTTCGAGGGCGGGGTCAGCGGGGTGGCCGGCGGGGAATCCGGCGATTTCGACGGTGGCGTATTGGGTGGGGATGAAGGGGAGCGTGGCGGTGTCGAGGCGGACGGAGCCGGAGTCGTCGTGGAGGCGGAGTGGGGAGCCGGCGTTGATTTCGAGGGTTCCGCGGATGCGGACACGGTGGACGAGGGGGTTAGTGGGGAACTCGTTGCGCAGCCAGGCGGTGGTGCGGAGGGGTGCTTGGAGGGCGGGGGTGCCTCGTCGGCGGACGTCCAGGTAACGCGGGTGTGGGGTATGGAGGTCGAGGAGGGGGCCATCGGTCGAGGGGGTGGCGAGGGCGCCGGCGACGGCTCGGATACGGACTTCGGCGTCGACGAGGCTGGTGGTATCGCGGGTCCATTCGGCGGCTTCGGCGATGCGGACGACGACGCGTCGGCCGGAGGCGCTGAGCACGAGGCGGACGAGGGTGGGGCCGACTTGGACGGAGCGGACAACGCCCTCGGTTTGGATCCAGTTGGAGTCTTCGCGTCCGGTGGCGAGGTCGCGGAAGGAGACGGGGCGGGCGGGCGGGAGGTTGGTGAAGCCGCGGTCGAGGAGGACGGCTTGGGCGACGTAGGGGAGGTGGCTTCCTGGGAGGGCGATGCCGGTGACTTCGACGAGGGTGCCTGCGGGGAGGCTGGTGGGTTGGGTTGGGGCGATGAAGACGCCGCCGGAGTGGTCATGGGCGAAGAGGAGGCCGGCGTCGGGGTCGGAGAAGGTGACGACGGCCTGGAGGCGGACATGGAGTCCTTGGCTGGCGAGGGCTGGGGGAAGTTGGCGGATGGTGGAGGCTTGGGTGAGCGGGCTTGGGGTGGGGGCTGGGTTTGGGGCTTGGGCGAGGGGGGTGAGGGAGAGGGAGAAGAGGGTGAGCCAACCGGTGGCGAGCCAGGCGA
>CAZVRY010000504.1:0-3281 GCA_964629545.1 uncultured Verrucomicrobiota bacterium
GGATTAGGATTAGGATTAGGATTAGGATTAGGATTAGGATTGGGATTGGGATTAGGATTGGGATTGGGAGGGGAGGTCAGGGGGTTGGGGCGGGTTTGGGGGTGGGTTTCAGGAGGGTGGCACGGAGTGGGCGGAGGAGGGCGAAGGTGAGGAAGGCGGCGGCGAGGATGGCGAGGCGGAGGGAGGTAGGGGCGGTGCGAACGGCGGTCGCATGGAGGTCGAGTTGGAGGGGGGAGGCGGGGTCGACCTGGACGGTTCGGGTGAAGCGGAGGAGTCGGCCTTGTTCTGGGACGGAGGCGCGGATGGCGCCCGGGGTAGTGACGGCGGCGTCCTGCTGTTGGATCAGGCGTTCGGCGAGCTTTTTGAAGGCGGCGTTGTCGTCGGCGGAATTGCGTCCGAGGATATCCTGGTAGTCTTTGGGGGTGTAGTTGAGTTCCTGGCGGAGGCGGAGGTCGCGGAATTTGGCGGCGAGGGCATTTGATTCGCCTTCGAGGGCGGCTTGGCGGGCGTTGAGGCCGACGGTGGCTTGTTCGAGTTTGAGGTTATGGAGTTGGACGCGGGCGTCTTCGTTGAAGGCGTCGTCGTGTTGGGAGAGGCCGAAGGCGGCTTGGAAGGCACGGCGGGCCTGTTGGGGGTTGCCCTGTTCGAGGAGTTGGTTTCCGGTGGCGAGGAGTTCTTCGGCGGAGCGGGTTTTGGCTTGTTGGAGGGTGGCTTCGGATTCGAGGTAAGTTTGGACATCGATGTGAGTGGGGCGTGGGGTTGGGTCTTCGTCTTGGAACTGGAGGGAGCCGGTCCAGTGGCGGAGGCGCCAGGGGTCATTGAGGTAGACGAGCCACTGGATATTTTCGAGGGGGAGATCGAATTCCGGCGCGAGGAGGTGGAGGTGGAGGGAGCGGCTCTTGGCTTTGCCGGCCTGGATCCCGAAGAAGAGTTCGACGGTGCTGGGTTGCCCTGGGGGAGAGGAGGGTTCGAGGGGGATGAGGACGCGGTCCTTGTCGCGCCAGGGGAGGACGCCGTTTTGGTTCACGAAGGCGAACCAGAAGTGGGCGTCTGGGGGGAGTCGGAGTGGGAGGAGGCGTTTGTCGCCTGGGAGCAGTTGGAGGACGACCTGGGTGAGCATGGCGCCGTCGTCGGCGATGACGGATCGGAGGGTGATATGGTTGACGCGGGCTGGGAGGAGGCGGGCGGCCTCGTGGCGTTCGAGTTGGAGGGGGGTGGTGAAGGCGGGTTCGACGACGCGGAAGGTGAGTTGGGTGGGGGGTGCGGCGGGGTCTGGGAGGAGGTTTCTGGGGATACTTTGCCAGTCGGTGGGTTGGAGGGCGGCGGTGGGTTGGTCGAGGCGGACTTGGAGGCGGCCGGAGGGTTGGACGGTGACGAATCCGCGTTGGAGGTTGACGCCGAGGGTTTGGAGGCCGTGGGCGGGGAGTTGGCGGGCGTTGGCGGGGACGAGGGTTTGGTAATGGGCTTGGAGTTGGTAGCGGCCGATGACGCGGCGGTGGAGTTTGACTTCCCATTGTTGGAGGCCGTTGGTGGCGGTGTTGGGGACGACGAGGAAGTCGGCGACTTGATCGCCGGTGAGCCGGACGTTTTCGGCGTTGGTGGGGAGGAGGAGGCGGAAGGATTTGAGGCCGGTGTTTTCGATTTGGTATTGGAGGTGGGTGGCGACTTTGAGGAGGGCTTCGCCGACGGTGAACTGTTGGAGGCTGGCGACTTGGATCCAGGGGGCGACGGATTCGAGGTTGAGGGTGAGTTGCCAGGGGGATTGCAGGATACGGAAGGCGAGGACGCCTTGATGGCGGAGTTCGGATTTTTGGGGGTCGAGGGGGGTGAGACCGGAGCGGGAGGCGATTTGGAGGCGCATGCCTTGTTCGGGGACGAGGACGAGGGTGCCGGTATGTTTGCTGGCTTCGCGGAGGGTGAGTTGGGGGGCGGTCCAGGCTGGGGTGGCTTTGACGCCGGGGCCGGTGAGCGTGAGGTCGAAGGTTTGGCGGCCTTCGGTCCGGCCTTTGAGGTGGAGGGTGACGATGCGTTGGCCATCGGATTGGAGTTGGGTCCAATGGCTGAGGGCCTCGCCGCTCACGGCCTCGACGTCGAGCTGTTGCGGCAGGGGGAAACTGAGGCGGAAGAGGCCGGCGCGGGTGATCTCGACGGAGAGGTTGGCGGCGAGCAGGGTGCGGTCTTCGCCGAGGGAGAGGGTAGTTTGGGATTCGACGCGGACATCGGGTTCGACGGCGGAGGCGTGGAGGGTGGCGGCGGCCTGGGGGTTGGCGTAGCGGTAGGCGCGTCGGAGGGTGAGTCCTGGGAGGCGGGGTTGGAGGGGGGCGAGGAGGTTTGCGGGGAAGTCTTCGAGGTTAATGGGGGAGAGGGCTTCGGTGGCGACGTTATCGAGTTGGACTTCGCTGCTGGTGGCGACGCCGACGAGGCCGACATGGCCGGCGGCTTGGGTGGGGGCGAGGAGGCCGACGGGGTGTTGGACGGGGAGTGGGCCGGTGGGGAACTGGGAGCGGACCAGGAGGGCGAAGGGGCGGGATTGGGGAGGGGAGAGGGTGACGCGGAGTTTACGGGCGTCGGGGTCGAAGCGCCAGAGGGCGATGGACGAGGGGGAGGCCTCATCGGAGACATCGGTGATGGTAGCGCCGGCGGGGGTATCGAAGGTGAGTTCGTCGAGTTGACCTTGGGCTGGGCGGATGGCGACGGCGTGGGTGGCTTCGACGATGCCTGGGGCGGGGATGAAGAGGTGGGCGATTTCGGTGTAGAAGAGGGCTTTTTCGCGGCGGACGTCGCGGCTGCGTGGTTTCCAGCCGATCCAGGCGTCGGGGGTGGGGGCGAGGGTGAGGGTGGCGGCAGTGTGGATGGAGTTTGTGGAGTCGGGTTTGCGGTCGATGGAGATGGCCTGAGGGGAGAGGAGGTCGACGTCGAGGTTAGGGAGGGTGAGTTCGACTTTATTGACGAGGCCGAATTGGGTCGGGAGGACGAAACCGGATTCGCCTTCGGTGCGTTGGATGCCGGTGGGATTGACGGGGGTTTGGTAATGGAGGGTGATGGTGACGCGGCCGGACTCGAGGGCGAGGAGTTGGCGGGCACGGCGGGGTCCGGCGGGGCCTTCGATCAGTTTGAGGGTGTTGGTGGGGAAGGAGATGGCGGTGAGGACGGCGGGTTCGAAGAGGATGGGGAGGGTCTGGCCTTTTTGGGCTTGCCAAGTGAGGCGGGCCTCGCCGCGGGCGACCACATCGTCGGCGTGGACATGTTGGATGACGGTGGAGGCGAAGGGAGGCGGGGGT
>CAZVRY010000505.1:0-3261 GCA_964629545.1 uncultured Verrucomicrobiota bacterium
AATCCTGGCAGGTGGGGTGGGAGAGGGGAGGGCATGGTGCGTGGGTTGACCGATCAGCGATTAGGTCAGGATGGGGTTCAGGGGGGCGGGATGGCCTTGAGGGTGGGGATTGGGATTGGGATTGGGATTGGGATTGGGATTAGGATTAGGATTAGGATTAGGATTAGGATTAGGATTAGGATTAGGAGTGGGATTAGGGGTGGGAGGGAGTGTGGGGGTTAGCGGCCGCTGATGGAGTGGGCTTGGCGGATCATCCACTGGAGGCGTTGGGGGCGTGGGTCGGTTGGGAAGTGTTCGGGGATGCCTTGGAGCAAGGAGAGGAGGGCGTCGGGGGTGATCTCGGCGGCGAAGGGGCTCGCGACGAGCCATTCGGCGAAGGCGGCGGCGGCCGCGGCGAGTCGGAGGGTTGGGTTGGCCTGGGCGAGGGGTGGGGAGGCGGTGCGATAGGGGAGGGGCCAGGCCAGTTCATGGTAGTTGGAGGTGCCTGGGGTTTTGGAGCGGACGCGGACGATGCCGAGGTCTCCGTGGCCTTGGGGGTTAATTTCGACGAGGTAGAGGGCGTTGCCGGATTCGGCGGCGCCGATTTCGGCGGCATCGACGGTATTATCTCGGAATTGTTCTTTGGTGAGTTGGTGTTGGGCGTAGCCGAGTTGGCGGTAGGCGGTGACGCGCTGGGGGTTGAACTCGACCTGGACTTTGACGTCGGAGGCAGCGACCTGGAGGGCACCGGCGAGTTGGCTGGCGAAGCCGGCGGTGGCATCGGCGGGGGCATTGACGAAGCCGTAGCGGCCGTCGCCGTGGCGAGTGAGGATTTCGAGCAGGTTGTCGGCGTAGCCTTCCCAGCCGATGCCGAAGCTATCGAGGGCGATGCCTTGGCGGCGATGGGTTTCGACGAGGCGTTTGAGGGCGAGGGGGTCGACGTTGCCGAGGTTGGCGGCGCCGTCGGTGAGGAGGACGACGCGGTTAACGCCCTGGGGGAGGAAGTGGCGGTGGGCGGTGGCGTAGGCGAGATTGAGGGCGTCTTCGAGGTTGGTGCCGCCCTCCGGGGTGAGGGCGCTGACCTGGTCAACGGCGTGGGCGGCTTCTGGGCCTGGGAGGCCGTCGAAGCGGAGGTGGGCGCTACGGGAGAAGGTGATGATGCTGAGTTTGTCGTGGTCGGTCAGTTGGCGGGCCAGGATGCGGAGGCATTCGCGGACGATGTCGACGCGGTCGGCACGTTCCATGGAGCCGGAGTTGTCGAGGAGGAGGACGAGGTTGAGGGGGCGACCGGGTTCGCGGCCGCGGGCGGCGGTTTTGATGGAGAAGCGCAGGAGGTCCCGGTTATGGGCGAAGGGGTAGCGGGCCTGTTCCCAGGTGAAGGCGATGGGGGAACCAGGGGCTGGGTCGGGGTCGTGGTAATCGAAGGCGTTGAGGAACTCTTCGGTGCGCACGGTGGCCGGGTCTGGCAGGGAGCCGTGTTCGAGGCTGGCGTCGGCGAGTTTGAAGGAGACATCGGTGACGTTGAGGGAGAAGGTGGAGAAGGGGTTTTGGGCGGTGGCGATTTCGGGTTGGGGGGTGGGTGGTGTGATTGGGGTTTTGAGGCCGGCGTCCTCTTGGGCGGGGGTTGCGGAGGTGATGGCGGGGGCGGGGGCGCCTGGGGGCACTTCCTGGACTTTCGCGGAGATCAGATCGAGGGGGGCGGTATCGGTGTCGAAGGAGGTTCGTTGTTGCGCCAGTGTTCTGGCCTCGTGGTCGATGGCGCCCAGGAATTCGTTCTCAGCGCTGGCGAGGCCGTCTTTGGCCAAGGCTGGGCGAGATCCGCCGGCAGGAGTGGTTAGGGCGGGTGCGAGGGGTTCGGGGAGGGCCAGTTCGAGGCCGAATTGGCGCGACTCGGTGCGGGGTTGCTGGGCGCGGGCGGTTTCAGCGGCGGCGGGTGGGTTGCCGTTGCCAAAGTCCCAGAGGGTGTTGGCGGGAGGTTGTGAGGGGCCGGTTGCAGGAGTTCGGGTCAGGCTCGAGGACCGGCCGAACCAGGAGTAGTCCTCACCCCGGACGGTGTTGGTCTGGAAACGGGCGGAGGCGGTTGGTTTAGCTCTGGCGCGGATGTTGGCCTCGCTGCGGGAGAGACCGCGTTGGGCGAGTTCGGCGCCTGCTCGGGCTGCGGAATCGCTTTTTTCCTTGGCGAGGGACTTGTGGTCGGCGGGCGCGTTAGCGGGTGGGGGTAAGGCGCCGGCGAGTCCGCCGAAGCCGAGCGTCGTGGAGGGCGTGGTCGGGCTTACGGCTCGGCGTTGAAGTTGATCTCCGTTTTGGGCGAAGAGCGCGTCGACGCCTCCTGCCCCTCCGCCTCCGCCCCCTCCGATGCCGCCCCCGCCCCCTCCGAAGCCGCCTGTGCCTCCTTCGATGGCGAGGTCGCCGGCGAAGCGGTGCAAACGAGTTCCGAGGGTTGGGGTGTCGCCGAGTGAGCTTACGTGGGCTCCGTCCTGGCGGCCGGTTTCGGGGGCGATGGGCGTGCGGGAGGGGGAGAGGCCGGTCTGGAGCGTGGTGGGTTGGGGGGTGTCGGCGAGTTGTTCGAGGTGATCATCAAAACGTTCGGCGCCGCGATCGAGGTTTTGGGTGGGTGCGGGGCTGAACGTGCCGAATCGTTCGGTGAGGATTTGGGGTTTGGCTTCCTGGGATTTGGTTTCGGTTTGGAGGGCGACCTCGGCTTCAGCGAGCATGCGTTCGCGGCCGTTGGAGCCAGGGTCCGTGCCATCCTGGGGTTTGGCGAAGTAGAGGCGGACGTTGCCGGGGTCAGGTTTGCGGGCGAGTTGTTTACCGGCCGCGATCGGGCGGTCAGGTTGGGTAGTGGGGGTGGGGGCGGAGAGGGCGGCTTCAGCGGCGAGGACTGGGGCGGGGGTGGCGGTGGCGGCGGGTGCGGAGGATGGGGGTTCAGGGGAGGCTGCGCGGGTGGAGAGCTTGCGGGATTCGGATGCCAGGTATTTCTGTTGGGGCGAGAGTTGGGAGCGCGGAGGTGAGGACCGGGAGGGGGGTACGGGTTCGCCTGGGGGGGGGGGGGGTGGGGCGGGGGCCCTGTAGTGGGGCGATGGGGTTTCGGGTTGGGCGAGGGCGAGTTGGGTGTAGGCGTCCTCGGAGGCGTAGCTTTTGGGTTTGGCGCGGGCGAATTCGGGGAGCAGGCCGACGATGCTGAGGGTGGCGACGAGGCAGGCGGCGAGGCTGAGGGGGAGGATCCAGGAGGAGCGGCTGGGTGGGCGTTGGGGGATGGGGGGGAGGCCGAGGGGGAGGGTT
>CAZVRY010000506.1:0-3229 GCA_964629545.1 uncultured Verrucomicrobiota bacterium
TGGCGGGGGAGGGAGGGAGGCCGTTGGAGGCTGGGGTAGCGGCGCGGGTGGGGTCGTTGGTGCAGGGCGCGTTGGACCAGGGGGCGCATTTGCTGGTGGGGGGGCGGACGCCGGCGGGCCAGTGGGTGGGGCCGTTGGTGCTGACGGGGGCGAGGCCATCGATGGCGTTATTGCAGGCGGATGTGTTTGCGCCGGTCCTGAGCTTGGTGGCGGTGGACAGCGAGGCGGAGGCGGTGATCGCGTGCGAGCAATGTCCCTATGCGTTGGGGGCGAGTGTGTTTGGGCGGGACGTAGAGGGGGCGCGGCGGTTGGGGTTGCGTGTGCGGGCGGGGGTGGTGACAGTGAACGATCTGATCGTGCCGACGGCGGATCCGCGGTTGCCGTTTGGGGGGCGGGGTCGGAGTGGGTATGGGGTGACGCGGGGGGTTGAGGGGTTGAGGGAGATGACGGTGGCGAAGGTGGTGACGGTGCGGAGGAGCGGGCGTCCGCAGCATTTTGAATCGGCGCGTGGGGGTGACGAGGCCATGTTTCGGGCGTATTTGGGTATGGCGCATGGGGTGGGGTGGGGGAAGCGGTGGCGGGCGGTGTTGGCGTTGGTGCGCGTGATGTTGGGGCGGGGGGGGGCCGGGCGCGCCTGTCGGGCGCGGTGTCGGTGATGGGGCTGGAGGTGGGTGGGATGATGGCTCGGTTGGGCGGGGGGGTTTTCGGGAACCGGCGCGGGGAGGGAGGAGGTCGGGGGGAAGGGGTTCCGTCGATCTCGGTGTGGCGTTGGCGGTTATTCGCGGCGTATGCGGAGCGTTATGTGGCGAAGCATGTGCACACGGTGCGGTGTTTGCGCGGTTCGGTGTCCGAGCGCTGGCACGACCGGCCGCTGGTGGTGTATTTGAATCATGCCGGCTGGTGGGATCCGTTGATTTGCCTGCTGGTGGCTCGGCGCTATTTCCCGGGTCGGCCGATTTATGCGCCGATCGAGGAGAGCCAGTTGGAGAGGTACGGTTTCTTTAGGAAGCTGGGATTCTTCGGGGTGGAGCCAGAGACGAGGCGTGGGGCGGCGAAGTTCTTGCGGGTGGGCGAGGACGTGCTGCGGGATGAGCGGGCGATGCTTTGGCTGACGCCACAGGGGCGGTTTGCGGATGTGCGGGAGCGTCCGGTTCGGTTCAAGGGCGGGTTGGGGCATTTGGCGACGCGGTTGGGGCGGGCGGAGTTTGTGCCTTTGGCGGTGGAGTATACGTACTGGGAGGAGCGGACTCCGGAGGTATTGGTGGGGTTTGGGGAGGGGATCGCGGTGGAGGAGGGGCTGGCCGGATGGGGTGCGGCGGATTGGACGGCGGCGTTGGAGTTGCGGTTGGAGCGGGCCCAGGATCGGTTGGCGGCGGTGTCGGCGAGGCGGGAGGCGGGGGCGTTCGAGGTGGTGTTGGGCGGTCGTTCCGGGGTGGGGGGGGTGTATGATCGATGGCGGTCCTGGCGGGCGCGTTGGAAGGGGGAGGCGTTCGACGGGTCGCATGGGCGCTTATGAGGAGGGAGGCGAAAGCAGCGATGGACCGGTGGATAACAGGCGGCCGGCGGGTTTTCGATGGGCGGCGCGTGGCAGCGGTGGTGGCGTGCGGTTTGGGGTTGTTTTGGGGTGGGACAGGGGCATGGGAGACGGGGGCCTCGGGTGGGGCGGAGGCGGCGGAAGCGGCGACGGAGGGGCAGGCGGACGGGGGGAAGGGGTTGGGGTCGGTGGGAAGGCGGGTGGAACCGTTCGAGTTAAAGGATCAGTTTGAGGCCAAGCGTGGGTTGGAGTTTCCGCGGGGGAAGGTATGTGTGTTGGTGGTAGCGGATCAGAAGGGGGCGAAGGGGTTGGAGGCCTGGGTGCGGCCGCTGGCGGAGCGGTTTGGCGAGCGGGTGGATTTCGAGGGGATCGCGGATGTTTCGGCAGCGCCGCCGCCGTTGCGGGGTTTGGTGCGGAACGGATTTCGGAAGCGGTATCAGCGGCCGGTGATGTTGGACTGGGACGGGAAGGTAGTGCGGTCGTTTGGGTATCGGAAGCAAGTGCCGAACGTTTATGTGATTGACCGGGAGGGGCGGGTGCACGGGCAGACGGTGGGTCCGGCCAGTGCGGAGGCGGTGGCGGGCGTCGTGCGCTTGGTGGAGGGGGTGTTGGGGATGGCCTCGACCCAGGCCGTAGGCCCGGGCCAGGCGAAGGCCGGGCGTTGATGCCCCGGGGCGAGTTGATTCGGGGAGATTCAGGAACTTGCAATTGGCGGGAGGGCGGGGTCAAGGTGGGGGATGCATGGTCGGTTGTGGCAGCGTGGTTTGGGGTGGTCGATGGCAGGGTGGTTGGGGGTGATGGCGGCGGGGGCCGCCGAGGAGCCGCGGCCGTTGTTTGTGGAGGGTTATGCAGGGCAGGTGAGCTATGCGCCTGGGGAGGAGCTGGCGCTGCATGTGTCCTCGAGCGCGGCGACGTTCGCGGTGGAGATTGCGCGGTGGGGCGGCAGGCGGGAGGTGGTGTGGACGGCGGACGCGGTCGCGGCGCGCGAGCATTTGGTGCCGGAGGATGCGTCGTCGCATGGCTGTCGCTGGCCGGTGGCGGTGAGGGTGCCGTTGTTGCCGAGTTGGCGGAGCGGGTATTACGAGGTGGTGCTGCGGGTGCGGGATGGGGGAGGCAAGTATACGCAGCGGAACGTGCGGACGGCGGAGGGTGGGTGTTATTTCGTGTTGCGCGCGGCCGAGCCGGGGCGGGTGTCGAAGGTGCTCTTGCAGTTATCGACGCACACCTACAATGCCTACAACAACTGGGGTGGGTTTAGTTTGTATGCGTATCATGGCCGGGGCGGCAACCAGGGCAGGCGGGTCCACTACGAGCGTCCCCCCACGAGTCTGTATGCGAACTGGGAGCAGCCGTTTGTGGCCTGGGCGGAGCGGCGCGGGATCGCGTTGGACTACGCGACGAACGGCGACCTCGAGTTTCATCCGGAGCTGCTGGCGGCGTATCGGTTGGTGCTGAGCGTGGGGCATGACGAGTATTGGTCGGCGCCGATGCGGGATCATCTGGAGCGGTTTATCGGGGGAGGTGGGAACGTGGCCTTCTTCAGTGGGAACACTTGTTGTTGGCAGGTGCGGAGCGAGGAGGGGGGGGCAGCGTTGACGTGTTGGAAGCAGGGGTATGCGTGGGATCCGGTGTATATGGGGCGGGGCAGTTACGCGACGTTATCGACGCTGTGGAGTCATCACCTGGTGGGGCGTC
>CAZVRY010000507.1:0-3211 GCA_964629545.1 uncultured Verrucomicrobiota bacterium
GGCGCGTTGCACGAACATGGGGGCCGGAGCGGGTCTGAGGTCACGCCTCGCTAGGGCTTCAATTCGGCTCGTTTAGCCTCTTGGATTTTGGCGAGCAATTGGTCGCGTTCTCGGGAGTCACCGGAGCCGCACGGGGAGCCGGCCTGGGCGGGGGCGGGCGCAGAGGATTGGAGGGCGGCGCGGGCTTCGGCGAGGTGGCCTTTGCCGATGCTGAAGCCGTTGAAGGCTTGAACCTGAGCGCCGGCCTGGGAGCGGGGCGGGCGGGGCCAGAAGTTGTATTTGAAGTTTTTCCAGTGATCGCCGGGCTGGTAACTGGTGCCGAGGGCGCCGCTGGGGTCATAGCCGCAATGGACCATGCAGTTTTCGCAGCGCGGGTCGCGGGCGAGGCCATTGACGACGCCGTATTGGGACCAATCGACGCGGTCGAGCATCTCCTGGTACCTGGGGTAGTGGCCGTCGGTCATGAGGTAGCAGGGGGCTTTCCAGCCTTTGACGTTGTAGGTGGGGATGGCCCAGGCGGTGCAGGTGAGTTCGCGTTTGCCGGCGAGGAACTCCTGGTACACGGGGGTTCCGAAGATGGTGAAGCGGCGGCCCCACTCTTGGATGCGGGCGAACTTCTCGACCGTCATCTTGCGGGTGAGGAAGAAGTCTTCGGGTTGCCGTCCGAGGCGGGAGACCATGTCTTTCTTGGCGGCGTCGTAGTCGTAGCCAGGGGAGATGGTATGGCCGTCGACGTTGAGCCAGGAGAAGAAGTGGAACATGTCTTCGAGTTCGCGGACGTCGGTTTCTTTATAGACGGTCGTATTGGTGGCGACCTGGTAGCCGAGGAGTTTGGCCATTTTGATGGCCTCGACGCATTCTTTGAAGACGCCTTCGCGTTCGACGATGAGGTCGTGGGTGTATTCCAGGCCGTCGATGTGGACGTTCCAGTAGAGCCACTGGGAGGGGGCGATGACGGGGCGGCCGCTGGGTTTGGCTTGGCGGATGGTGGCGGCTTCCTGGTGGGAGAGGAGGTTTTCCTGGAGGAGGCGTTGGAGGAGGGGTTCGCGAGCGGGGGAATGGGTGGCAGCGAGGAAGTCGCGCATTTTCCGTCGCATGAACATCCCGTTGGTGCAGATGTAGACGATGCGTCCCTGGCGGAGGAGACCCTCGACGAGTTCTTCGATTTTGGGGTAGATGAGGGGTTCGCCGCCGCAGATGCTGACCATGGGGGCATCGCATTCGCGGGCGGCCTCGAGGCATTGCTCGAGGGGGACCATGTCTTTCAGGCTGGTGGAGTATTCGCGGATACGTCCGCAGCCGGTGCAGGTGAGGTTGCAGGTATGGAGGGGCTCCAGTTGGAGCACCATGGCGAACCGGGGGGTCTTGCGGAGTTTATGGCGGATGATATGGCGGGCGATCTTGACGGACAGCGCGAAAGGGAATCGCATAGGGGGCGGAGGGGGCTTCTGATTTATGACTTATGATTTAGGATTTAGGATTTGGGATTCAGGATTTGGGATTCAGGATTTGGGCTGCTGGGTTCGGGGCTGGGGCGGGGGCGAAGGGGGTGAGGGCGGGGAAGGCATGCGGTCGCAGTTGCCAACCGTGGTAGTTTCCCGTTAAAACGCATCGCGCAAGTATAGGTTGGGTCGACATGTGCGCAACCCCTAATTCCTGCAATAGCCAACGGTTATCCGGGCGGGGGCCTGGGTGGCGGGGAGGGGTGTGGTCTGGGGGTGGGGTGGGGCGGGGGGTGTTGGGGTTGTTCCTGCTGGGGGTGGCGCTGGCTAGGGGGGAGGAGCCATTCCCGCGGTCGGTGCCGGGGGCGGCCTTGCGGGCCTACGAGGTGTATGTGGCGGCGCGGGAGCGTTGGGCGGCCCACTCGACGAACCTGGAGGCGGGCTGGCAGTTGGGGCGGGCGTGTTTCGAGTGGGCGGATTATGCGACCAACAACGCGCAACGGGCGGCGTTGGCGGAGGAGGGGATTGCGGCGTGTCGGGCGGTGCGGCGTGTGGATTCGGAGTTGGCGGCTGGCCGGTACTATTTGGCCATGAATTTGGGTCAGTTGGCCCGGACGAAGTTGTTAGGGGCGCTGAGTTTGGTGGGGGAGCTGGAGGGCGAGCTGAAGGTAGTTCGGCGATTGGATCCCTTGTTCGACTATGCGGGGGCGGATCGGAGTTTGGGGCGGCTGTATTTGGAGGCGCCGGGGTGGCCGGTGAGCGTGGGGAACCAGGGGCGGGCACGGCAGCACCTGTTGCGGGCGGTGGAGTTGGTGCCGGACTACCCTGGCAATCGGCTGGTCTTGTTGGAGGCGGCGATCGGTTGGAAGGATCGGAAGTTGATCGAGCGGGAGGTGGAGGGGATAGAGAAGATGTGGTCGAAGGCGCGGGAGCGGTTGCAGGGGCCGGCGTGGGTGGTGAGTTGGCTGGAGTGGGAGCAGCGCTGGCGGGAGGCGCGGCGGAGGGCTGGGGTAACGACGCCATGAGGGGACGAGGTCGGGGTTTGGGGATGGAAGTTGGCTGCAACTTGGGGTGGGGGCGGCGGGTTGTGGAGGCGGTTGGGCATGGGATTGGCTAGCGACATGACGGTGGTGACGCGGGGATCGGGCGCCTCGGCGGGGGCGGGTGTTCGGGGGAAGGGGTGGTGGCGGTGGTTGGGTGACTGGGTGAGGGCTGGGGTGGTGCGGGTGGGCCAGGGCGTGGAGTGGGTGATGGGAGTGATGACCCTGGGGGTTGGGTTGGGGGTGTTGGCGGTGGTGCCTGGGTTAAACTTATTGAGCTTGGGGTATTTGTTGGAGGCGTCGGCACGGGTCGCGCGGAGCGGGCGTTTTCGGGATGGGTGGATAGGGGTGCGGAAGGCGGCATGGATTGGGGGGGCGGTGTTGGGGGTTTGGCTGGTGCTGTGGCCGGTGCGTTTTTGCTATGGGATGTGGCAGGACGCGGAGTTGATTGCGGCTGGGAGTGAGGTGGCGCGTGGTTGGAGGCTGGGGTTTTGGACGATCGCGGTGGTGGTGGCTGGGCAGGTGGGGTGGGCGTGTGTGCGGGGGGCTCGGTTGGGTCATTTTCTGTGGCCGGCGCCGATCCGGTTAGTGCGGTGGGCGCGGTCCGGGGGATGGGGTGGAGGGTTACTGGGGAGGTGTCGGGAGCGGGTTGCGGGGTTGCGGTTGGGGCATTATTTCATGGTGGGCTGGTGCGGGTTTGTGGGGGGTGTTTTATGGTTGGCGGCGCCG
>CAZVRY010000508.1:0-3193 GCA_964629545.1 uncultured Verrucomicrobiota bacterium
CCGGCCCGGTGGCGCTCCCGCCAAAATCGGAAGTTATTTTTGCACAGACCCTTAGTCGCGGTGAATCAGGGCATTCACCACCGCCTCGCGTATCATTTCGAACGGCAGGTCCACTCGTTCGCTCCGCTCCATCCGGCTCCGGTCGAGCGTGCTCGGCAACACCTTGCTCAGCCACTCCTCAAGCTGACCGGGCATGAGCACCATGGCCTGCCCAAACTCCGCCCGCGAAGATTTCCCGTCTGCCAACTCCGCTCTGGCGAGCGCCCCGGCCTGTGGCAGGGCATTCCTCGGTTGCTTGCCAAACAGCATAAGACCAAAACCACTGGGCGGGGGCAGGGGGGGTGACAGGTTCGCGGGGACGACCCGGCGGGCTGTCCGCGTCATCCGCGTCATCTGCGGTTGCTCCAGGTCTGGCATCCGCGGATCGAGGGGAAACCGGTGGTCTTGACGGTGTTGATGGGGCGGGGCGGCGGTCTGTCCGCGGGTCTGGGTTGGGCCCCCGGGGAGGCTGAAGCCTGGACCGCGAGCGGCCGGGGGGGGAACTGAAGCCATGACGGGCTGCGGCGTGCGAGGTCGCGGCTCGTCAGGAGCCTCGCCCCACCGACAATGACCCCATGCAAGTTTAGTGGGGGAGATTAGGATTAGGATTACGATTACGATTAGGATTACGAGTACGAGTTGGAGCGAGGATTCAGCCTTTAGCCTTTCCGGTTCATGGGGAGGGTGGCCAGAGGCCGGGGGAGGGGCGGCCCGAATTTCAAAATGATCGTTGCTGCTGACACGGTGATGGACGAAAGGCCGGCGATCCGCTATAGAGGAGGGCGTCAAAAAGCCCCATGAAACCTTCCATTTTCTGCGCCCCGGCCGGCGGGGTGATGTCTTCGGTCGGAGTGACGCGTCGTCAATTTCTTCGCGGGGCCGCCGCGGTCTCGGTCGCGGGTGCGATGCTGGGTGGGGGTGGGGTGGCGAGGGGAGGTGCGGAGACGGCGGCGGTCGTGGGGGCTGGGGGGGGCCGGAAGATCAAGTTAGGGTTGGTGGGGGCTGGGGGGCGGGGCGGGTGGATCGCGCGGTTATTCGCGCAGCACGGCGGGTATGAGTTGTGGGCGGTGGCGGATTATTTTCAGTCGGTGGCGGATGCGTGTGGGGATGCGCTGGGGGTGGACAAGGGGCGGCGGTTTGCGGGGTTGAAGGGGTATGAGCGGGTGTTGGAGAGCGGGGTGGAGGCGGTGGCGTTGGAGACGCCGCCGTATTTTTTCCCGGGGCACGTGCGGGCGGCGGTCGAGGCGGGGGTGCATGTGTATATGGCGAAGCCGGTGGCGGTGGACGTGCCGGGGTGTTTGGAGGTGGAGGCGGCGGCGGCGACGGCGGGGGCGAAGGGGCGATGTTTTCTGGTGGATTACCAGATTCCGACCGATCCTGCGAATGTGGAGGTGATGAAGTGGGTGCAGGAGGGCGAGTTGGGGCCGCTGGCGGTGTTGAACAGCCGCTATTACGCGGGGACGTTCGCCGACCCGCCGCTGGGGGAGACGGTGGAGGATCGGTTGCAGCGGTTGGTTTGGGTGAACGATGTGGCGTTGGGCGGGGGCTATCATGTGAATGCCTGCATTCATGCGGTGGACGCGCTGCTGTGGGTGGCGGGGGCGCGGCCGGTGTCGGCGGCAGGCATTTCGCGGCGGATGCGCCCGGAGGCCCACGGGGACAGCCACGATGTGTTTTCGGTGTTGTTCGAGTTTCCGGGCGGGTTGGTGGCGGATCATCGGGGGAAGCATTTGAACAATCAGACGGGGTTCGATGTGGCGTGCGAGATTCACGGTCAGAAGGGGCATGCGCAGATCGGTTACAACGGTCGAGCGACGCTGAAGAGCGGGGAGAATGCGTGCAACGGTGCGATCACGGATTTGTATGAGGCGGGGGCGGTGCGGAACATTGCGACGTTTTACCGGGACGTGGTGGAGGGGCGGTCGGAGAACGGGACGGTCCGGCGGTCGGTCGACGGGTGTTTGGCGACGATCCTGGGGCGGGAGGCGATGCGGCGGCGGACGCGGCTGACGATGGAGGGGTTATTGCGGGAGAATCGGCGGTGGGAAGTGGATCTGAAGGGGTTGCGGTGAGGGGCGAGCGGCGAGTGGGGGATGGGAAGGGTCGGTGGAACGTGGGTGAAAGGGCCGAGACGATGAGAGCGACGTATTGGTTGGCGGCGGTTGGGATCATGGCGATGATGGGCAACGGTGGCGGCTGGGCGGCGGAGCCTGCGGGCAGGCCGGAGTCGTTGCGTTTCGTGGCTGACGGTGCGGGGTTCCGGTTCGATACGGGGTTCCTGTCGGGCCGGTTGCGGGCGGAGGGTCGGTCGCAGGGGTTGAGCGAGGTGAAGGTGGCGGGGGTGGAGGGGGTGATTACGTCGTCGATGGGGTTATGTTCGCATTATCGATTGTTGGATGACGGGGCGCGGTATGGGACGGCGGGGTGGGATTGGGCGAGCGAGGGACGGTTGATGGAGGATGGGGCGGTGGGGGTGCGGTGGCGGCGGGACGAGGGGCATCCGTTCGAGATGGAGGCGGTGTATCGGTGGGTGGGGCGGGATACGTTGGAGGTGGTCACGGCGGTGACGGCGGGGCGGGAGTTGAGGGGGTTCGAGGTGTTTTTGGCGAGTTATTTTAAGGGGTTCGAGCGTTCGCTGGTGCGGGTGAGGGAGGAGACTGGGGAGCGGTTTCTGGAGGCGCTGGAGAAGGATGCGATCTGGCACTTGTTTCCGCGGGACAAGGCGGGGGTGGGGTTGGTGCGGGATGGGCGGTGGGGGCGCGAGCCACATCCGGTGGCGTGGACGATTCGGCCTTGGCTGGGGGCGCCGCTGGCGCTGCGGCAGGATGAGGCGCGCGGGTTGGAGGGGGTGGTGATGGCGCGTCCGGGGGATTGCTTTGCGGTGGCGACGCCGTTCGGGGCGGAGGGGCATCGGTCCTTGTATTTGTCGCTCTTCGGGAGGGACCTGAAGGAGGGGGAGCGGGTGGAGGCGGTCGTGCGGTTGGTGGTGGGGAAGGGGATGGGCGAGGGTGAGGTGATGGGGCGGTATGGGGAGTTTGTGAAAGGAGGTGGGCGATGAGGGCGAGCGGGTCGGGGATGGCGGGTTGCGGGTTGCGGGTTGGGGCAAGGGGGTTGCGGGTTGGGGTAAGGGGGTGGCGGGGGTGGGGGGTGGCAT
>CAZVRY010000509.1:0-3191 GCA_964629545.1 uncultured Verrucomicrobiota bacterium
GGGGCGGGCCGCCGGGCCGGCCCCCCGGCCGCCCCCCGCCCCGGCCCCCAGGGGCCCGGAGACGGACTGGCGGGAGAGGCTGGCCTGGTAGACCGCCATGGCCATTTCGACGGCCCAGGCGGCGTTGGCGCCGGAGCAGTATGGTTCGCGGTCTTCGGCGATGGCTTGGAGCCAGTCGCTGACGGCGTTGTATTGGGGGGTGGGCGGGGTGGGTCCGGGCGGGGAGGGGAGAGGCTGCCAGGCGTCGTTGCGTCCTTCGCGGGACCAAGCCTCTTGCCGGCGGAGGAAGGCGTGGGGTTCGAGATCGCAGTTGAGTCGTGCGATGCCGCGGCTGCCATGCAGTTCGAGTCCCCAGTGGCCGGCGGTGTCGCGGAGGGGGGCGGCGGAGGTGAAGGTGGCGTGGACGCCTTCGGGGAAGGCGAAGGTGGCGAAGATCTGGTTTCCGGCGACGGGGCCGACGTTGTCTTTGGGGAGGCGAGCATCGGCGCGGGTGATCTCGCGGTCGTGCTGGAGGACGCGGGCGGCGCAGAGCATTGGTGAGCCGGCGAAGAGGCGCATGAGATCGAAGAGATGGGAGCCGAGGACCATCATATCTTCGCCACCGGCCCTGGTGTCTTGTTTGCCGTAGGCGCGCATTTCCACGAGGGTGCCGAGTTGGCCGCTGGCGAGGTATTGACGGAGGCAGGTGGCGGCGGGCATGGCGCGCATGTTGTGGGCGACGGCGATCTTGAGTTGTCGTGGGCGGGCCAGCGAGAGCAGTTCGTCGCTTTCGGCGGGGCAGGTTGTGAACGGCTTTTCGCAATAGAGATGGGCGCCGGCGCGCAGGCAGTCGAGGGCGATGGCGTGGTGCTGGTCGGCGTGGCGCATGGCGAGACTGACCAGATGGGGTTGTTCGCGCTGGAGCAGGTCGCGGTAATCGGCGTAGGCCCGCGGGGCGCCAGTGCGCCGGGCGGCCTGGGAGCGGCCGGTTGGGTCAGGGTCGGCGACGGCCACGACCTCGATTCCCTGGCGTTGGGCAAAGATCTGGTCGAGGTCATGACCGTAGTCGCCGCGGCCGGTGTGGCCGATGACGGCGGCGCGGAGGGGGGCGGGGGTAGCGAGGGTGGGCCCGAGGGGAGTGAACGAGAGCGCGGAGGCGGCGGTGGTGGCGAGGCGGAGGAAGGTGCGTCGGGAGGAGGTGGGGCCTGGCGAGGGCATAAGGGGCGGAGTGTTGGTTGACGGCAAGTGAGTGTAGGAGGCGTGGATGGATTGATAAAGGGCAAAGGGAGGGTGCAGTCGAAGGCCTCATCCATGGCGAGGGATGGATTGACGCGGCGAATGATCGCCGCCAAGCTGCCGGGGTGGCATCGGCGTGGTCATTCCTGGTGGTGGTGATGGTCTGTGGGGGAGGAGCAGGCAACATGATGGAGGCGCGTGGGGATCTTCCGCAGGAGGAGACGGACCATTTCATGGGTTCCGGGCGATGCGCCCTCTGCCATGACGGCGGCGGCTCGGTTCTGCGGAGTCGCCAGGGCGAGGACCTTTCGATTGTGCGGGCCTGGTCGGGGACGATGATGGCCAACAGTGCGCGCGATCCTTACTGGCGGGCCAAGGTGGACCGAGAGATCGAGGAACGACCCGCGCTAAGGGGTCTGCTGGAGGACAAGTGTACTCGCTGCCACGCTCCCATGGGCCACACCGAAGCGAGGCTGACCGGATGGGACGGGTGGTCGCTGGCTGCGTTGACGGACGCGCCCGTCGCCTCCGACGGGGTGAGTTGCACCCTCTGCCATCAGATCCGGGCTGAAGGGTTGGGCACGGAGGCGAGTTACACGGGCGGCTTCACCGTGGGGTTGGGGCGGGAGATTTTTGGCCCCTACGACGACGTCTTGACGATGCCGATGCGACGTCATGTGGATTACACCCCGAAGTTTGGCCGTCAGGTGCAGGACAGCGGTCTCTGTGGAACGTGCCACACTCTGTTCACGCCGATCCTGGCCAGGGATGGGACGGTCACGGGGGCATTCCCGGAGCAAACGACCTACTTGGAATGGAAGTCGTCCGTGCACGCGGGCGAGAACCGGCACTGCCAGGATTGTCACATGCCCCGCGTGGACGAGGTGGTGAAGATGTCGCGCATGCCGCCGTGGCTTGACGGGCGATCGCCCTTTTGGCGCCACACTTTCGTGGGAGGCAACACGTTGGTGCCGGCGCTGCTCCGCGATCATCGGGCCGATCTGGGGACGGCGGCCGAGGACGAACAACTCAGCGCGGTGGTGGAACGGGCGAAGGACCAGCTCTGTGCCCAGGCCATCTCGTTGGCGGTCCGGGGTCGTTTGGAAGGTGGGGAACTGCGCCTCGAGGTGACGGTGGGGAACCGAACGGGGCATAAATTCCCGACCGGATTCCCGAGTCGGCGGGCATGGCTTCATGTGACCGTCCGCGCGCCTGGCGGGAGGGTGTTGTTCGAGTCCGGGGCGTATGATGGCAGTGGCCGGTTGGTCTCCGAGGGCGGGCCCTTCCAGCCCCATTACGTCACGATTCGGCGACCTGAGCAGGCGCAGGTGTACGAGTCGGTGATGGGCGATGCCGACGGTCGGGCCACCACCGTCCTTCTGAGCGCGACGCGGTATCTCAAGGACAATCGGATCCCCCCGCGAGGCTTTGGTCGGGACGGCCGGACGGAACCGGCGGTAGCGACCCACGGGGTGTCGGAGGAGGATGTGGATTTCAACCGGGACGACGCCGGGAGGGGGGCGGGCAGCGACACCACCCTTTACCGGACGACGGTCGGGGAGGAGGCGCGTCGGGTTCGGGTGTCCGTGGAGGTTTTATATCAGTCCCTGAAGCCAGCGTTTGTGGATCACCTGCTGCAGGGTCACGGGGAGGCGATACGCCGTCTGGAGGGGATGTTGTCGGGGGCCGACCTGGCTCCGGTGGTGGTGGCGGCTGTTCAAGGGACGGTTCGGGCAGGGGGGGGTTGGCGGGCCGAGGCGGGGAAGCGGTGACGAGCGTTTGAGGTCGTCGGTTTCGGGGTTCATGGTACGAATGCTTGGTTGGGAGGAGTCTCTCCCTCTCGCCCTCCCTCGCGCCTAGGTGGTGAGGAGGCGTTGTGTTGAACAGTGAGCCTGTCACCTCATTCTCCTATGTCCCCTCATTCTCCTAATCGTAATCCTGCTCGTAATCGTAATCTCCCCTCCCCATCAACCAGC
>CAZVRY010000510.1:0-3190 GCA_964629545.1 uncultured Verrucomicrobiota bacterium
GGGGGCCCGCCCCCCACCCCCCGGGGGGGGGGGGGGCGGGGCCCGGGGCGGGGGGGGGGGGGGGGGGGGGGGGGGGGGGGTGGTTTGGGGGGGGGGGGGGGGGGGGGGGGCGGGGGGTCTTCATTCGTGGGCGGCTCCGGAGGCTTCGGCCTGGAGTCGTTGGCGTTCGGCGATTTTGGCGAACGGGTAGTAGATCATCATGGCCAAGGGGATCGAGAGGGCCCCCCAGGCGGCGGCGCGCCAATCGCCGGCGGTGACGAGGTAGTGGCCGATGATGGGTGGGGTGGTCCAGGGGACGTTCACGAAGGGTTTACGGATGAGGTCGGCTTCCATGAGGAGGAAGGTGGTGGCGGTGAGGAGGAGGGCGTTGAGGATGTAGGGGATCATGAACACGGGGTTCATGACGATGGGGAAGCCGAAGAAGATGGGTTCATTGATTTGGAAGACCTGGGTGGGGAGGGAGAGGCGGCTGACCTTGCGGAAGCCGGGTTCTTTGGAGTTGAGCATGATGAGGGCGAGGGCGATGGTGGCGCCGGTGCCGCCGACGTTGACGAAGACGGTGAAGAAGCCGTAGGCGGTGACGTAGGGGAGGGGTTGGCCTTGGGTGACGGCCTCGACGTTGGCGGCGAGGTATTGGAGGAAGACGGGGGCGACGAGGGCATCCATGGCATTATCGCCGTTGATGCCGACCGACCAGAGGAGGGTGACGAGGAAGGCATAGACGAGGATGCCGGGGAGGGTATTGAGGGCGAAGACGAGGGGGGCGAAGGCGCGTTGGACGAGGTCATTGATGTCGAGGCCGAGGCCGAAGCGGATGAGCCAGAAGACCAGGACGAGGTAGGTCAGGGGGACAAGGGAGAGGAACGACTCGTAGACGACGGGGGGGACATTTTCGGGCAGTCTGATGACGAGGTTGCGGTCGGTGAAATACTTTTGGACGCGCACGGTGAGGAGGGCGATCACGATGGCGGTGAAGAGGCCTTTGGAGCCGAGACCGTCCATGGGAAGGGAGACCTCGTCGCCCTGATCGCCGAGGTGAAGTTGGATCATGAGGAAGACGAGGGTGGCCATGCCGGCGCTGACGACGGCTTCCTGTTTGAGTTGTTTGCCGAGTTCGTAGGCGAGGGCGAAGCAGACGAAGACGGAGAGGAGTCCGAAGGTGGCGCCGACGGGGACTTGGAGGAGGGGGAGGTATGGGGCGACGGTTTCTTCCCAGCCGGGGAGGGGGAGGTAGGAGGCGACCATGAAGAGTCCGCCGATGATGGTGAGGGGGACGACGGCGACCATACCGGCGCGGATGGCCGCGAGGTAGGTGTTCTCGCTGAGCGCGGCGAGGGTGGGGGCGACGCGCTGGTTTAGAAATTGGGAGACTGGGTGCACAGCACCCCGCTCCTGGGGTCGCGGATGAACGTGATCATGGCGTCAGTCAACACGGCGGGGGGACTGGGCACAAGCCCTGTTCGCGGGTGGGGTGAGGGAAGGGGATTGACTTCGCGGGGGGCGGTGGACAGATTCGAGGCATTCTTATGCACATTATCAGTCGATTTTGGCTCGGGCTGGCGTGTGGGTTGGTGGCGGCGGGGCCGGCGCAGGGATTCTCGGTGACCAACGTGCCCGCCGCGGATTGCACGCTGTTCGAGAACGATCCTGGCAATAACCTGGGGCGGGCGACGCTGGCCGCGGGGTCCTTGGCGGGGCAAGCGCAAGCCCACCGGGCGCGGGCCTTGCTGCGGTTTGACCTGAGCGAGATTCCGGCCAACGCGGTGGTGACGAACGTTCGGGTGGTGTTGTGGGTGACGAAGTCGCCGTCGGGTGCGGTGGGTTCGGTGTTTGGGCTGCATCGGGTGGCGAGCGATTGGGAGGAGGGGACGCGTTCGGGGACTCGTGGGGGAGTGGCGTTGGCTGGGGAATCGACTTGGAACAGTCGCGGGCCGGGGCCGTGGGCGGCGCCGGGCGGTCTGGCGGGGACGGATTATGCGGCGACGAGCAGTGGGAGCGTGAGCGTTGGGGGGAATGGGCCGTATGGGTTCGGCGCGACGGCGGGGTTGCTGGCGGATGTGCAGCATTGGGTTGCCCATCCCGCGCAGAATTTCGGTTGGATACTGATCAGCGAATCGGAGGGGGTAGCCAAGACGGCGCGGCGGTTTGGCCATCGGGAGGGTGCGCTGGCGCAGGCGCCGAGTCTGGTGGTGGAGTATAGCTTGGGGGGGGTGCAGTTTGATGAGATCACGTTGGAGTCGGGCGTGGTGAACCTGCGCTTCACGGTCCCGGCGGGGTTCAATTACGCGGTGCAGGGGAGCGGGACCATGGGGCTGGGGAGTTGGACGACGTTTACGAATATCACCGCCAAGTTCGCGGCGGTGGAGGCGATCGTGCCGGAGGCGGCGGGGAGCGGGCGCCGGTTCTACCGGATCGAGGCGACGCCGGTGGATTGAGCTATGGAGCGGGTTCCAGGCGTTTGGCGGACCCCGTGGGTGGCGGTCTGGGTGTTGGGGCTGGGTTTGGCGGGGATGGCTGGGCAGGCGGCGTCGGTGGTGTTGGCGCCGGCGGCCGATGCGACGCTGCAGGAGTCGAACCCCGATCACAACCTGGGCGGGAACGCGAACTTCGCGGTGGGGACGACGGCGCAGGCGCAGCGTCATCGCGGGGTGGTGCGGTTCGATCTGAGGGGTGCGTTGCCGGCGGGGGCGGTGATTGAGGGGGCGCGGTTGGAGTTGGAGATGACGGCGGACGCGAGCGGTGGGGCTGGGGAGGTGGGGAGTGGGGTGCATCGCCTGCGGGCGCCGGGGGGGGCGGGACGGGGACCGGCCAACCTGGGACGGGCGGCCGGGGGGGGGGCGGTGACGTGGAACCGGCGCGCGCATCCGGACCTGGCGTGGGCGATGCCGGGGGCCGCGGCGGGGGAGGATTATGTCAGCGAGGCCAGTGCGACGCAGACGGTGCGTGGGGTGGGCGGTTGGTCATGGTCTGGGGAGTTGGTGGCGGACGTGCGGCGGTGGTGGGCGGACGCGGGTTCGAACCACGGGTGGATCTTGGTCAGCGAAGCGGAAGCGACAGTTCGGACCTCGAGGCGGTTTGCGTCGCGGGAGGATGCGGTTCGCGGTCCACGTCTGACGATCGAGTACGCGGTTCCGTCGGCGGGAGTGCGGTTACCGGTGACGTGGGTGGTTGGGGGGGAGTTGCGGTGGGT
>CAZVRY010000511.1:0-3180 GCA_964629545.1 uncultured Verrucomicrobiota bacterium
GGATGGTGGAGGCGTTGATGCATCATTTGGAGGAGGGCGGGTTGCTCAAGCGGGCGGGGGATGGCGGGAGGGGGGAGACGCGGTGGGTATGGGTGGAGGAGACGGGGCTGGATCCAGGGCGCCCGGAGGGGCCGTGGGCGAGCGAGGCGTTGGGGCGGTATGCGGAGATACTGGATGGAGTGTTGGCGGCGTATCCGCAGGTCTTGAGGGGTGCAATGGACCCGGCGGCGCTGCTTTTCCCGCAGGGTTCGACGGAGTTGGTGCGGGCAGTGTATGCGGGGAATGCGGTGGAGGATGCGTATCATCGGAAGGTGGGCGATGCGGTGGCGGCGTATGTGGAGGGAAGGTTGGGGGTAGAGTCGGGGGCGAGCGTGAGGATATTGGAGGTGGGGGCGGGCACTGGAAGCACGACGCGGTTTGTGTTGGAGCGAATTCGCGGTTGGGCGGGGCGGGTGACTTATTACTTTACGGACGTTGGGGCGGCGTTATTGAGGCAGGCGGAGCGGGAGTGGGGCCGGGAGTATCCGTGGGTGCGGTTTGAGGCATTGGATGTGGAGCGCGGGGAGCGGCCGGGGTGGCTGGAGGGTGGAGTGGACGTGGTGGTGGCGGCGAACGTCTTGCACGCGACGCGGTCGGTGCGGGGATCGTTGGCGCGGATCAAGGGGTGGGTAAGGGCTGGGGGTTTGCTGGTGGTGAGCGAGATGACGGCGCATTGCGAGTTGGCGACGATGACGTTTGGGCTGACGGGCGGGTGGTGGCGGTATGAGGATGTCGGGCGGCGCTTGCCGTTTGGGCCGTTGCTGGGTCGGGAGGGGTGGTTCCGGGTGCTGCGGGAAGTCGGGTGGGTGCGGGGGTTGGAGGTGCGCTTGGAGTTAGGGGTGGAATGGGATCCGATGCAGCACATTGTCCTGCTGGCGGAGAGCGATGGCTGGACCTTGGAGACGATGGGGGCCGGCGAATCGGGGGCCGGCGAATCGGGGGCCGGGGATGGCGGTGGGACGGGGTTGGAGCGGCGTGGCGGGGAAGCGACGGTGGGACTGGAGGGATCCAAGCGTTCGACCGTGGTCGAGGAGGGAGCAGGGAATGCGAGGGAGGTGCGAGCGAGGACGGTGGAGCATCTGCGGGGCGTTTTTTCGGAGTTGCTCAAGTTGGATCCGGCGCGGATTGGGGAGGGGACGCCGTTTGACCAGATGGGGATGGATTCGCTGTTGGCGGCGGAGATACTGGCGGTTTTGGAGCGGGACTTTGGGGCATTGCCGGCGATTCTGCTGATGGATCGGACGACGATTGGCCAGGTGGCGGATTACTTAGTGCAGGAGCGGGGCGAGGCGGTGGGGCGTCGGATGGGGTTAGGGGGGGACGGTGGAGGGCAGGAGGGCGAGGCTGGGGCGAGGGAGGGGGAGGGGCGTTTGGCTGGCGGATCGGGGTCTGTGGGGGCGGGGCAAGGGGATGGGGGATTAGGGCAGGCGGGGTGTGGGGAGGCGGTGGATGGGCTGTCGGAGGCGGAGGTTGAGGCTCGCTTGAAGGAGTTGTTGCATGGCTGAGGAGAACCTGAGTGGGTGCGGGACAGGTCCGAGAGCGGACAAGCGGGCGTTGCTGCGGGCGCTGCTGCGGAAGCGCGAGCAGGGGAGTCTGGAGCGGGAGATCGCGATTGTGGGGCTTGCGGGGCGTTATGCCGGGGCAGGGGATGTGTTTCGTTTTTGGGACGTATTGCGGGAGGGGCGGGTGTGCACGGGGGAGATTCCGCGGGAGCGGTGGGATTACCGGGAGTATTACGATGCGGATCCGGCGCGGGCATTTGAGGGGAAGGCGTACTGCAAGTGGGGCGGGTTTCTGCCGAACATCCGGGGATTCGACGCGGGATTCTTCCATGTGAGCCCGCGGGAGGCGGCGTGGATGGATCCGCAGGAGCGATTGTTGTTGGAGGTGGCGTGGCACGCGTTGGAGGATGCGGGTTATGGGGCGGAGCGGATGCGGTCGAAGTTGGTAGGGGTGTATGTGGGGGCAACGACGGCAGGGTATCCGTGGGTCCTGGCGGAGAGCGGGAAGGCGGCGGGTGGGTTGTGTCCGAACGCGTCGTTTGCGTCGCTGGCGAATCGTCTTTCGCACGTCTTCGGGTTGGAGGGGCCAAGTGTTTCGGTGGACACGATGTGTTCGTCGTCGTTGGCGGCGGTGATGCTGGCTTGTGAGGCGTTGTGGGGAGGGGGATGCGAGGTGGCGTTGGTGGGGGGGGTGAATGTGTATTCGCATCCGTCGAAGTATGTTTGTTTGAGTCAGATGGGGGTGGTGTCGGCGGACGGGTGGACGCGGAGTTTTGGGGTTGGGGGTCGGGGTTTTGTGCCTGGGGAAGGGGTTGGGGTGGTGGTGTTGAAGCCGTTGGTGAAGGCGTTGCGGGATGGGGATCGGGTTTACGGGACGATCTTGGGTGGGGCGATGCGGCATGCGGGGAGGTCGAGCAGTTATTTGGCGCCGCATCCCGGGGCGCAGGCGGCGTTGGTGGCGGCGGCGTTGGAGCGGGCCGGGGTGTCGCCGAGGAGTTTGAGTTACGTGGAGGCGCAGGGATTGGGGTCGGAGTTGGTGGATGCGGTGGAGGTGACGGCGTTGACGCGGGGGTTTCGGCAATTCACGGAGGACAGGGGCTTTTGCGCGTTGGGGACGTTGAAGCCGAACGTAGGCCATGCCGAGGCGGCCTCGGGAATGGCGCAACTGACGAAGGTATTACTGCAGATGCGGTGGGGGCGGTGGTGTCCGACGTTGGTGCCGGGCCCGGTCAACTCGGAGTTGGGCTTGGAAGGGTCGCCGTTTTTTATCGCCCGGGAGGAGGCTGCGTGGTGCGGGGAGGAGGAGCAACCGCGGCGCGCGGCCGTGAGTGGGCATGGAGCGGGGGGGACGTCGGTGCTGTTGGTGGTGGAGGAGTTTCCGTATGTGGGGGCGGAGGTAGGGAAGGGCGGTGGGGGTGAGTGGTTGGTTCCGATTTCGGCGCGGACGCCTGGGAGTTTGGTAGGGGTGTTGGAGGGATTGCGGGAGTATATGGGGCATCCGGCGTGGACGGGGGTGCAGGACGCGCAGTTTATGAAGAACCTAGCCTATACGTGGCAGCGGCGGGAGTCGATGGGGGAGCGGGTGGCGTTGGTGGTCGGGTCGGCGTCGGGGTTGGCGGGGCGGTTGGAAAGAGAGTTA
>CAZVRY010000512.1:0-3140 GCA_964629545.1 uncultured Verrucomicrobiota bacterium
AACGCAGCCCCCAAGGACTGCCCATCCCCCCGCGCCATCCCCCCCCGCGCTTCCCCACCCCAACCCCCGCCAACCGCGCCGCCCCCAGGCCGACCGGCCAGCCCAGAAATCCCCGAGCTCACCCCTCCCATCGGTCTTGGGCAGTCACTCATAATCGCAAACCCCAACCCCATTCAACGCAGTCCGGCCCTTCTCATATCGGAACGCCCGCCAAGAACTGTAGGCGTAACCGCCACCCTTCACTGGCTCAATGCCTTCAACGCCTTCTTCGCATTCGACACCCGCAACACCATCAAACCGCGCCGCGACGACGGACTGGTCGCCGAATAGCAATACTCGATGTTCACCTTCGCCTCGGCGAGACGATGCGCGATCCGGGCCAGACTGCCCGGCTTGTTGTCCCCCTCCACCAACACCACCTCACTCTCCACCACCAGCGTCCCGTGCTCCTCAAATAACAGCAAGGCCCGCCGCGGTTCGTCCACCACCATGCGAATCACCGCGTGATCCACCGTGTCGCTAATCGCGATCGCGTGAATGTTCACCTTCGCCTCGTGCAACGCATCGCACACCCGGGCCAACGTCCCGGGACGATTGTCGAGGAAGAGCGCAAGCTGTTTGCCGATTTCCATAAACAAGTGGATTGTGGGTTAACGTGAAGTCGATCCGGCCCGAATAGTGCCGATCGCACCCTACCAGAATCCCCCACCGCCGCCAGCCCGTTTTTCAATCACCCACTCGCCCCCAAATCCCGCTTGCTTTGCCCCTACCTCCCCCTAATTTCCTCCCGTGTCCGTGACCTAACCCGGCCGGCCCGCGGCTCACCCCGCGCGCCGGCTTTCCATTGAACGGTCCTATCCACATGGTCCCATATCCTAACCCTGACTCGTTCGCCCGCCGCCATATCGGGCCCCGCCCCGCCGAACTCCAAACCATGGCCCGCACCTGCGGTTACCCCACCCTCGACGACCTCGTCAACGCCGCCGTCCCCACCGCCATCCGCCACCCCAACCCCCTCGCCCTCCCCCCCGCCCGCAGCGAAGCCCAAGCCCTCCGCGACCTCCGCTCCCTCGCCCAGCAAAACCAAGTCTGGCGCTCCCTCATCGGCCTCGGCTACCACGATTGCTTCACCCCGGCCGTCATCCAACGCAACGTCCTCGAAAACCCCGGCTGGTACACCCAATACACCCCCTACCAGTCCGAAATCTCCCAAGGCCGCCTCGAAGGCCTCCTCAACTTCCAAACCCTCGTCACCGACCTCACCGCCCTCCCCATCGCCAACGCCTCCCTCCTCGATGAAGCGACCGCCGCCGCCGAAGCCATGATGCTCTGCCACCGCGCCCGCGGCTCCGACTCCCGCCATACCTTCCTCGTTTCCCATCACTGCCACCCCCAAACCATCGACGTCGTGCGCACCCGCGCCCAGGCCCTCGACCTCCGCGTTGTCGTCGGCGACCCCGCCACCCTCACCCCCGACCCCACCACCTTCGGCGTCCTCGTCCAATACCCCGATACCTTCGGCGGGGTCCCCGACTACGCCCCCCTCGCCCAACTCACCCACAGCGCCGGCGCCCTCCTCGTCGTCGCCACCGACCTCCTCGCCCTCACCCTCCTCCGCCCCCCAGGCGAGTTCGGCGCCGACGTCGCCCTCGGCAACGCCCAACGCCTCGGCGTGCCCCTCGGCTACGGCGGTCCCCATGCCGCCTTCTTCGCCACCCGCGACGAGTTCAAACGCCAAATGCCCGGCCGACTCGTCGGCGTCTCCAAAGACGCCCGCGGTCGCCCCGCCCTCCGCCTCTCCCTCGGCACCCGCGAACAGCACATCCGGCGTGAGAAGGCCACCAGCAACATCTGCACCGCCCAAGCCCTCCTCGCCAATATGGCCGCCTTCTACGCCATCTACCACGGCCCGGACGGCCTCCGCGCCATCGCCTCCCGCCTCCACCACCTCGCCGCCTCCCTCGCCCACGGCCTCCGCCAACTCGGCCTCCACCCCCGCAATCCCTCCTTCTTCGACACCCTCACCGTCCCAGTCCCCAACGCCGGCGAAGTCCACTGCCGCGCCGCCGCCCACCGCATCAACCTCCGCCCCATCGACCCCACCCACGTCGGCGTCGCCCTCGACGAATGCACCGACGAGGCCGAAATCGCCCTCCTCCTCCGCATCTTCGCCGGCCCCACCCCCTCAGCCTCGCCCACCCCCCACCCCCCCTCCCAAGTCCCCCTTCCCACCCTGCCCCAACGCACGACCCCCTTCCTCGCCCACCCGGTCTTCCACCGCCATCACTCGGAAACCGAGATGCTTCGCTACCTCCGCCGCCTCGAAGCCAAGGATCTCTCCCTCTGCCATTCCATGATCCCCCTGGGCTCCTGCACCATGAAACTCAACGCCTCCACCGAGATGTTGCCTGTCTCCTGGCCCGAATTCGCCCGCCTCCACCCCTTCGCCCCGCTCGACCAAACCCAAGGCTACCAAGCCCTCTTCCGCGACCTCGAAGCCTGGCTCGCCGAAATCACCGGCTTCTCCGCCATCTCCCTCCAACCCAACGCCGGCTCCCAAGGCGAATACGCCGGCCTCCTCGTCATCCGCGCCTGGCACCATCACAGGTCCCAACCCCACCGCCGCGTCTGCCTCATCCCCACCAGCGCCCACGGCACCAACCCCGCCAGCGCCGTCATGGCCGGATTCCACGTGGTCCCCGTCGCCTGCGACCCCGCCGGGAACATCGACGTCGCCGACCTCGCCGCCAAAGCCGCCACCCACGCCCACGACCTCGCCTGCCTCATGGTCACTTACCCCTCCACCCACGGCGTGTTCGAGGAAACTATCCGCGAAATCAGCGCCATCATCCACGCCCACGGCGGCCAGGTCTACATGGACGGCGCGAACATGAACGCCCAGGTCGGCCTCACCCGCCCCGCCAACCTCGGCGCCGATGTCTGCCATCTCAACCTCCACAAGACATTCTGCATCCCCCACGGCGGCGGCGGCCCAGGCGTCGGCCCTATCGGCGTCGCCCCACACCTCGCCCCCTTCCTCCCCGGCCACCCCGTCGTCCCCCCACGACCCAACGCCTCCACCCACGCCGTCAGCGCCGCCCCCTGGGGCAGCGCCAGCATCCTCCCCATCTCCTGGATCT
>CAZVRY010000513.1:0-3127 GCA_964629545.1 uncultured Verrucomicrobiota bacterium
CTGGTTCACGTGCGGCAGCTGCAGGACCTCCTGGCCCCGTCCACCACCGCCGCCAAGACCCCAGGCTTCCGCCCCGACGCAATCACCAGCGGAATCCCCGACCGCATCACGATCTTGGCCGCCTCCACCTTCGAACTCATCCCCCCCACCGCCGTCACACTCGTCGTCCCTTTCGCCATCGCCTCGATGCCCCGATCCACCGACTCGATGACCGGTAACGTCCGCGCCGACGCCGTCCCAAAATGCTCCATCACCCCGTCCACCGTCGTCAGAATCACCAGCAAATCCGCCGGCAACAACGCCGCCACCAACGCCGACAACCGATCGTTGTCCCCAAACTTTAACTCCGTCACCGACACCGCGTCGTTCTCGTTGATGATCGGCACCACCCCTCGACCCAACAGCGTCACCAGCGTGTTGCGCGCGTTCAAATGCCGCTCGTGATGCGCCAAATCTTCATGCGTCAACAGCACCTGCGCCACCCGCACCCCATGCACCCCAAACAACCCCTCATACGTCGCCATCAACCGCGACTGCCCCACCGCCGCACAGGCCTGCAACTCCGCCAAATCCGTCGGCCGCCGATCCAACCCTAAGACCCCCATCCCCGCTCCCACGGCCCCAGAACTCACCAACACCACCTCCCGACCCCCCGCCCGCAAACCCGCCACCTGCCTCACCAACTGCTCCATCTGCGCCCGGTCGGGCTGCCGACGACTGTCCGTCAGCACCCCCGTGCCCAACTTCACCACCACCCGCGTCGCTTCCCGCAATCGCTCGCGCAACATGGCCCGCATCAAACGGAAATACCACCCGCGCGAAAAGGAAAAAACAGACCGCCGCTACCCCCACTTCTCCGTCTTCATCCGCTCCTTCGGAATCCCCAACCCCTCCACCACCAACCGCTCCGCCGCATCCACCATCTCGTTCGGTCCACACGCGTAAAAAACCGCCCGCGCCGAATCCTCCACCTGCTCCCGTATCCACGCCCCATCAATGCGCCCACGCCGCCCCGTCCACGACCCGTCCTCCGCCGGCATCCGCGTGCACGTCACCCGGAACGCCACCCGCGGATTCTCCCGCGCCAACTCCTCGAACGCCTCCCGAAAAATAATGTCCTTCGCCGTCCGCACACTGTAGAGAACCGTAATCCTCGTTTCCAACCGACGCAGATTCGCCTCCCGCAGGAACCCCCGAAACGGCGTCACCCCCGAGCCCCCGGCAATGCACACCAAATGCGCGTCCGGCTCATACACGGGCAGGAAACGCCCCGCCGGCGGCAACACCGCCAACCGATCCCCCGCCTTGATCCAGTCCACCAGCCGCGTCCCCATCCGCCCATCCCGCTTCACCGTAATGTCGTAATAGCCCCGATCCAGCGCGCACGACGATAACGAATACGCCCGCTTATAGGACGGCGTGTCCAGCCAGTAAATCGTGATGAACTGCCCCGTCTTGAACTCCGGATCATGCCCCTCCGGCCAGCGAAACCGAATCGTCTTCGTGTCGGCCGCCTCCAGCGTCACCGACTCCACTTCCATCTCTGTAATCGTCCGTGCCACAGGCTCCCTTCCTCTTGCTCAACGCCCTGCCACCACCGTCCCAAAATCCAAACACACCCCCGCCCGCGTGCTCCGCACATACACCCGTCCCCCGCTCAGCGCCGGCGTGCTCCAACACTTCCCCTCAATCACATCCCCCCGACCCAACTCCCGATACCCCCCGGGCTGCGGATCAATCAACACCAACTGCCCCGCATCCCCCAGCGCCAACAAATGCCGCCCCGCCAAAATCACGTTCCCCGCCCCAAACCCTGCCTCCGACCACATCTCCTTCCCCGTCGCCAGCTCCACGCACTTCAACGCCCCCTTCCCATACTCCTTGAAACTGAACATCCCATACAAATAGCCATCCTTCTCCACCGGCGTGCTCCAATGGTTGGCAATCCCATTCCCGGGCACCCGGTAAAGCTGCGTCGCCTTCCACACGTCACCCTCCCGTGTGATCCGGGCCGCACTCGCCCCCACCCCATACCCCGCCGAGCAAAACACAATGTCCCCAGCCACCACCGGCGAGGCCGCCGTCGAGGTGCTGTACCTGTGCGGATGCCGCCACAACACCCGGCCCGTCGCCGCGTCGCACGCCACCAACCCCGATTGCGCGAAAAAAATCACCTGCCGCTGACCGTGAATCGTCGCCACCACGGGCGTCGCGTGCGTCGGTTTCTCCGTCTCCCCCTTCCACGCCACCCCTCCATCCGCCTTCCGAAACGCCAACAACGACTGCCCCGGGCCCCCGCCCAACACGAAGATCTTCTCGCCATCCACCACCGGCGACGCCGCACTCTGCCATGAGATCACCTGCGCCCCGTGTTCTTTCACCAGGTCCCTGGTCCACCACGGCTTGCCCGTCATCGCGTCCAACGCATGCAACCCCAACCGCGCATCCAGACAATAGACCCGCCCGCCCTCCACCGTAGGCGTCGAACGAGGCCCGTCCCCGCCCTTGTTGTCCGGCGTCCCCGAATCCCCCCCACCGTCATACTTGGCCATCCCCAAGGGAGCCGCCCACAACTCCCGGCCCGTCCCCCCCTCCACCGCCCCCCACCCCACTCGCCGCGCCCCCTCCACCTCGCGACTCACCACCGTGAAGGCCCTCCCTCCCATCACCGCGAACGAACTGAAACCAGGCCCCATCGGCGCCTCCCACACCACCTTCGGCCCCCCGGTTGGCCAGGACCCCAACGCCTCCCCGCTGCGCCCATCGTGGTTCGGACCGCGATACTGCGGCCAGTCCGCCCACGCCATCCCTCCCACGGCGCACGCCCAGGCTAATCCCGCCCACCACCCCCGTCGTCCCGCCCGCCCGCTCCCGGTTACGCCAACGTCCATCATAGTCTGCTTCGTCATAAAACTACGCCTAAAGTGCGCCAAAACCTTCCCACGTCAACCCGCGCTTCCAGCCAACAACACTCCCCCGGGCAACCGTTGCTTTCGGCGCACGGGGACGACGCATCTTGGAACAGGCCCATCCCTCTCCCCAACCGTTTTCAGCGAAGCGATGGCTCAGGTAGGGGAGAGGGAGATAGGGAGAGGGGAAATCGCTTCGGTTCAGGGGGTCAATGTGC
>CAZVRY010000514.1:0-3101 GCA_964629545.1 uncultured Verrucomicrobiota bacterium
TTTGTCCAATGCTGGGGGAATGGGGGCCAGGGTTCGCGGGAATCAGGGAGGGGGGGGAAGGCGAGGACGTCGGGGGGTCGGTTGGAGGACGGGGGAGTTGGGGTGTCGGTGAGGGCGAGGGCGGTGATCCGATTGGAGATGGCGTGGCGGATTTGGGTGGGCGGGAGCGGGTTGGTGGCGCTGGGGGGGACGCCAGCGGTGGTGGCGGTTTCGTAATTGACCATGATGACGACCGATTGGCGTGGGGCGAGGTGGGAGTTGAGGGTATGCGAGAGCCCGACGAAGGCGGCACCGGTGGCCAAGAGGATGGCGGTGCGGGAAGGCCAGCGGGCTGGCTCGAAAGGGAACCGTGATCCGATCCAGAGGACGGACGGAGCCAAGGCGATCCAAGGGATAGCCCAGTGGAAGTTGAGTCGGAGGAGAGCGGCTTGGTCGCTGAGGCGTGCGGTCCAAGGCTTGGGCTGGCTGGGGTCGATGCGGATGACTTCGCGGCCGGGTTCGGGCTGGGTGGAGAGGAGGGCGGCGAGGGCGAGGCTGGCGAGGAGGTTCCAGAGGAGGAGGAGCGCAGCGATCCGGCGCGGAGTGGCGGGAGCGGGCGGGGCGGGGACGGAGTCGTGTGCCGGGGTGGTGGTCAAGCCACCGGAAGTAAACCCCTGGCCCGGGCCCGGGGCAAGGGGCTTGGGACGGACGGGGTGCGAAGCGGGAGGAACGAGGGCCGGGGCGGGGTGGGATCAGCCTTCGAACCGGATCGCATCGCGGTTGGCAACGCCTTTTTCGGTTTGTTGTCGGCGGAAGGCGGTGTAGGCCTCGCGGAACTCGGGGTAGTGGAGCCCGAGGAGGCAGGTGGCGAAGAGGGCGGCGTTGGTGGCGCCGGCCTTGCCGATGGCGAAGGTGGCCACGGGGACGCCGGCGGGCATCTGGACCATGGACAGCAGGGAATCGAGGCCGTCGAGGGACCATGCTTTCATGGGGACGCCCAGGACGGGGAGGTTGGTTTTGGCCGCGATGACGCCGGCGAGGTGGGCGGCGCCGCCGGCAGCGGCGATGATGGTCTGGAGGCCGCGGGAGGCAGCGGTGGAGGCGTATTCGAGGCAGAGTTCAGGGGTGCGATGGGCGGAGATGACCTGGACCTCGAAGGGGACTTGGAGGGCGTGGAGTTGCTTGGCCGCGTGTTGCATGGTTTCCCAGTCGGACTGGCTACCCATGACGATGGCGATGAGGGGTTGGGGGGAGGGCATGCGAAGGCAGAGACGGGGTGAGGGAGGGAGGCAGTAGGTCAGGGAGGCAGTAGGTCAGTGGGGTCAGTGAGTCAGTGGGGCGAGGTCTCTGACGAGTCGTGATGGCGTAGGCTCTGGGCGGTCCGCGAGCCGTGCCTGCCCTCGGTTGGAGGGCCCTGAAGCAGGAAGAACCCTCATTCGGTTTCTTAGAGGGACGCTCGCCCCACCCGACTGCCCAGGTTCATGGTTCCCGGGTGCGTGAGGACGTTGGACTGGGGAGAGGCAGACGGTTCATGAGATCGCGGTGCGGACTTTCGGGTTGGGGGAATCAGCCCATGAGGTGTTCGAGGACCATCTGGTCGAGGGCGGCGTAGTTGCGGTCGGCGATGAGGGCCTGGGCGGCTTTCTCGTCGAAGGAGCGGGCCTTGTCGACGAGACGGAGGAAGGTGCGCCGGCTGTTTTCGAGGTGGGCGGTCCAGTGTTCGACTTTGGTGGGGCGGAAGGGGTGGACGTCGAAGGCGACGAATTCGCCCTTTTTGCCATAGCCGTTACGTTCGAGGGCGCGGACCTGGTTGAAGGCGACGCGGAGGTTCGCGCTGCCGAAGGGCTTATCCTGGTCGAATTTGAGGCCGTTTTGGTCGTTGAGATGGATGGACCAGAGTTTGCCGAAGGTGCAGGCGAAGTCGATTTCGTCGGCGGGGTCGAGGCCGGCGAGGAGGGCATGAGCGGTTTCGATGAGGGCGCCGACGCGTTTGGGGTCGCGGGTGAGTTGGGCGACGGCGAGGGCGTGGCCGATGGTGGGGATGTAGGCGAGGTCCATCGGTTCGTTGGGTTTGGGCTCGATGGCGATGCGGACCTTTTTGTCGTGGGCGAGCATTGTGTCGATGGCGGCGACGATTTGCTCGGTGGCGCGGCGGGCGTTTTTGGATTCGCGGATGTAGCTGCCTTCGCGGGCAAGCCAGAGGACGATGAGGTCGCAGTCGACGGTTTTGGCGATATCGAGGCAACGGAGGGACCGGTCGATGGCGTATTGGCGGCACTTGGGATCGTTGCTGGTGTAGGCGCCGTCGATGGTCATGGGGCTGAACCAGAGGCGGGGGGCAACGATTTCGGCGACGACGCCGGCGTCGTCGAGTTTCTTTTTAAGTTCCTTGGCTTCCTTTTTGAGCTGGGCGCCGGACTTGCCGTCGATGTCGGGGACGATGTCGTCGTCATGGAACATCATGGCGTCGAAGCCGAGTTTTTTGAGTTGGTCGAGTTTCCAATCGAAGGTTTGGACGGGGCGGGTTGGGGGGCCGTAGGGGTCTTGGCCTTCGCTGAGGTTCCAGGGGCCGAAGCAGAATTTGTAGGAGTGTTGACTTGGCATAGAGCGGTGTGTTTGTGGGGGCGGAGGATACAGGGGGGAGGGCTGGGGAGAAAACTGAAAATTCAGGTTGGGGGGGCGGTGGGGGGTGGGGGGGCGCGTTGTTGGATTTCGCGGATGGCCCAGGAGGCGTGTTCGGCGACCAGGGGTTCGGGGTCGTGGGCGGCGCGTTGGAGGGCCGGGAGGGCGGCGGGGGTCGCGGTATTGCCGAGGGCGACGCAGACGTTGCGAAGGAGGCCGTGGCGTTTGGCGCGGATCAGGGGGGTGGTGCGGAAGCGGGCGCGGAACTGGGTTTCGTCGAGGGCGAGGAGTGCCAGCAGGTCGGGTTCGGCGAGCTCGGCGGGGGAGGTTGTTTGCAGGAGGCGGCCGGTTCGGGCGAAGCGGTTCCAGGGGCAGACTTCGAGGCAATCGTCGCAGCCGAAGATGCGCCGGCCGACGAGGGGGCGCAGTTCGGTGGGGATGGGTCCTTTGAGTTCGATGGTGAGGTAGGGCAGCGAGTTGCCATCGCCCGCGCGCTGGCA
>CAZVRY010000515.1:0-3090 GCA_964629545.1 uncultured Verrucomicrobiota bacterium
GGGGGGGGGGGGGGGGGGGGGGGGGGGGGGGGGCGGCCCCCCCCCCCCCCCCCCCTCGCCGGTGGCGCTCTACCTGGCGGCCGCCGGGGTGGGCCGGTTGGGGATTGTGGACCCTGACGTGGTGGACCTTTCGAATCTGCAGAGACAGGTGCTGCATGGGACTCCAGGGGTGGGGCAGGCGAAGACGGTTTCGGCGCAGGCGGCGTTAGCCCGGTTGAATCCGCATGTGGAGGTGGTGATGCACCAGACGCGGTTGTGCGCGGCGAACGCGTTGGAGATCCTGGGAGGGTATGATGTGGTGGTGGATGGGACCGATAATTTCCCTGCGCGGTATTTGGTGAATGACGCGTGCGTGCTGGTGGGGAAGCCAAATGTTTACGGCTCGATTTTTCGTTTCGAGGGTCAGGCGAGCGTGTTCGCGCCGGCGTTGGGGGGCCCGTGTTACCGGTGTTTGTTTCCGGAACCGCCGCCCGCGGGGGCGGTGCCGAACTGTGCGGAGGGAGGGGTGTTGGGGGTGTTGCCGGGGATCATCGGCTGCATTCAGGCCACCGAGGCCCTGAAACTGGTGCTGGGCCAGGGGGCGCCGTTGGTGGGCCGCCTGTTGGTCCTGCAGGCGTTGGAGATGAAATTTCGCGAGATTCGGCTGCGGCGCGACCCGGCTTGTCCGGTGTGCGGGGAGCGGCCGACGATCACGCGCCTGGCGGATGACGACGAGCTTTGCGGTGGGTCACCGCGAGCGACCACGACTATGATGCATCCTGATGAAGTGACGGTCCACGACATGAAGCGCGCCTTAGAGGATCCGGAACGTCGGATTCGGGTCTTGGACGTGCGGGAGCCGGATGAGCACGCCCGCGCGAGGGTGGCGGGGACGGAGCTGTTTCCGTTAAGCACGCTGGCCGAGCGAGCGGGGGAGCTGGATCCGGAGGGCGAGTATTATGTGCACTGCAAGGCGGGGATGCGTTCGCTGAAGGCGGTGCAGTGGTTGAAGGCGAAGGGGTTCCGGTCGGTCAAGAGCGTGCAGGGCGGGTTGCTGGCCTGGGGGGAGGCGGTGGATCCGTCGGTGCTGCGCTAGAATCCTTGCCGCCCAGGACTTGTTCGAGGAGGTGGTTGAGGCGTTGGAGCATGGCGCGGGGGTCTTCGAGCAGGCCGGCGGCGAGGCGGGCGTTGTCGTAGATCTGGAGGGCGACGGTGGTGGCGAGGGGCTCGTCGGCCGTGCGCAGGGTGGCGAGTCGGGTGATGATCGGGTGGCGGGGGTTGATTTCGAGGTCCTGTTTCCCTGACGGCGCGCCGCCTTCCTCCTTTTGGACGGACTGGAGAATTCGGCGCATGCTGGAGGTGAGGGTGTGGTCGGATTCGAGGACGACGGCCGGGCTATCGACGAGGCGTTTGGAGGAGCGGACTTGGCCGACCTGCTCGCCGAGTTTTTCCTTGAGCCAGGCGGCCAGGGCTTGGGCGTCGTCCTCGGAGAGGGCGCCCGGGGTGGGAGCGGGGTCGAGCAGGCTGAGGTCGGCTTTCTCGGCGGCGCGGAGGCTCTTGCCGTCGAAGGCGTGGAGGTGTTCCATGACGAACTCGTCCCAGGGATCGAAGAGGAAGAGGACCTCGAGGTGGCGGTTCTTGAAGACTTCGAAGTAGGGGCTGCTCTCGGCGGCGTCGCGGTGGGGCGCGAGGAGGTAGTAGATTTCCTTCTGGTCGGCGGTCATGCGTTTGACGTAGTCGGTCAGGGAGGTGAGCTTGCCTTTGTCGGTGGCGGAGGATTCGAAGCGGAGGAGTTTGCCGAGGGCTTCGCGGTGGGCGTAGTCGGTGGCGACGCCTTCTTTGAGGAAGCGTTGGTATTCGCCGTAGAAGGTGTCGTAGGCGGCGGGGTCTTTGTCGGCGGTTTCGTCCAGGAATTTCAGGATCCGGCCGGTGAGGACCTTGTTGAGTTTTTGGAGGAGGGCGCTGTCCTGCATGGATTCGCGGGAGATATTGAGGGGAAGGTCCTCGCTATCGACGACGCCTTTGAGGAAGCGGAGCCATTCGGGGAGGAGGTTTTTGGCGTGGGGTTGGATGAGGACTTTGCGGCAGTGGAGGTTGACGCCGGGTTCGGTGCGGCCCAGGCCGATCTTCTCCCAGTTCCGGCTGGGGACGAAGACGAGGGCTTGGATGGCGAGGGGGGCGTCGGCGGTGAAGTGGAGGCGGAGGAGGGGGTCTTGGTGGTCGTGGCCGACGTAGTGATAGAACTCCTTGTATTCCTGCTCGGTGATTTCGCTTTTGGATCGGGTCCAGAGGGCCTGGATGGTGTTGAGGCGGGTGCCGTTGAGTTCGATGGGGAAGGGGACGAAATTGGAGTAGCGTTGGATGACGCGTTGGACGGTGGCTTCGGCGGCGAAGTCTTTGGCGTCGTCCTTGAGGTGGACGACGACCTGGGTGCCGCGGGGGAGGTCGGGGGCGGATTCGATGGTGTAGCCGCCGGCGCCTTGGCTGGTCCAGCGCCAGCCGGGTTCATCGGGGAGGTGGGAGCGGGAGAGGACCGTGACTTTGTTGCCGGCCATGAAGGCGGAGTAAAAGCCGACCCCGAACTGGCCAATCAGTTTGGCATCGGGCTTCTGGTGGTCGGCGAGTTGTTGGAGGAAGGCCTTGGTGCCGGAGTGGGCGATGGTGCCTAGGTTCTCGACCAACTCGGCGTGGGTCATGCCAATCCCGGTATCGGTGATGGTCAGGGTGTTTTCCTTGTCGTCGGTGCGCACCGTGATGGACGGGGGCTTATCCGGTTCGAACACGGCTTGGCCGGCGTTTTGGCGGAAGCGGAGCTTTTCGCAGGCGTCGGCGGCATTGGAGACCAGTTCGCGGATGAAGATCTCGCGGTCGGTGTAGAGGGAGTGGATGACGATATCGAGCAGTTGCTGGATTTCGGCCTGAAAGTGGTGTTGTTCCGATGCGCTCATAACGGGGAATGAAGTAGGCACAAGTGCGGGGCGCGTCAAGTCCGGGGCGGGCGGTTGCAGCCATTCTCATAGTGAACCTCGAACGGCCCCTCACCCAGCCTCTGGCCGCCCTCTCCATGAACCGGAAAGGGAGAAGGCAGAGTGCAAGAGGCAGAATTCGTAC
>CAZVRY010000516.1:0-3070 GCA_964629545.1 uncultured Verrucomicrobiota bacterium
GGGGGGGGGGGGGGGGGGTTGGGGGTTGGGGGGGGCGGGGGGGGGGGGGTGGGGCGCGGGGGGGGGGGGGGTGGGGGGGTGGGGGGGGGCGGGCGAACTGGAGGAACTCGTTGACGATGCGGTTGAGTCGGTTGAGTTCGAGGTCGATGACGGTGACGTCTTCGAGGTTATGGAAGTCGGGGGGCAGGGATGATCGGAGGCTGAAGAGGCGGAATTTGAGGGCGGCGAGGGGGTTGCGGATTTCGTGGGCGACGCCGGCGGCGAGGCTGCCGAGGGAGGCGAGCTTTTCGTGGCGGAGGAGGGAGGATTGGGCGTGGTCGAGTTGGAGGCGGAGGGAGGCGGTTCCAGCGCGGTAACTGGACCAGGCGGCGAGGAGGACGCTGGCGGCGAGGGTGGTGAGGAGGAGGAGGGAGGTTTGGCGGAGGGTTTGGAGGGTGAGTTCGGATTGGTCGAGGAAGCCGAGCCAGGACTGTTTTTGGAGGCGAGCGAGTTGGGCGAGGAGGGTGCGGAGGGGTTGGGAGAAGGAGTTGATTTGTTCGGCGGCGAGGCTGGCGGAGTCGCGGCGGACGGGGGTGCGGGTTTGGAGGAGGAGGTTGGAGGCGGTTTCGCGGTAGTGGAGCAGGGCGGACTGGATGGTGCGGGCGGCTGTTTGTTCGGCGGGGGTGACGAGGAACGGGAGGGTGCGGGCGAGCCGTGTTTCGAGGGCGCGGGATTGGGAGTCGAGGGCGGCGCGGGTCTCTGGGGACGGTTTGGAGAGGAGGGCGAGGAGCAGGGAGCGGTCGAGGTCGGCGAGGTCGGCTTGGGAGTGGGTGGCGAGGGTGAAGGCTTCGGCTTGGACGGCTTGCCATTCGGCCTCGAGGTGGGTTAGGCCGGAGCGCATTTGGGCGGCGAGCCAAGCGAGGAGGAGGCTCGCGGCGAGGAGGAAGGCGAGTGGGGGGAGGGCCGAGCGGGAGGGGAGGGATGGGGTGGGGGTGGTCGAGATTGGTCCTTGGGTGGCACAAAATGGATCAGGGGTTGGGGGGAGGGGGTGGGGGGCGGATACGGTTTGGTGGGCTTCGGGGAGGGGATGGCCTTGGGTTGCGGGACTGGCACACGATCGGCTCATAGGGGCAGAGGATAACAGAGCTGGAATTGTGCGCAAAGCGCGGCAGGCAAGTATGTGGTCGACGACGTTTGAATCGGCGCAGCGAGGCGAGGATCGGGGCGACCCGGGGTATGGGGGGCGAGACAGGGGGTTAGCTCCGATTCCGATGCCTTGGGTGCAGCAGTGGGTGGAGTTTCGGCAGCGGGTGTTGCCGGTGCTGGTATTCCTGGGGGCGACGGGGTTGGCGGGGTTGTTATGGCAGGACGCGGTCACACCGATGTTCAGCGGGGTGGGGGAGGGGTTGCGGGCGGGGGTGGCGAGTGGGCAGGGCGGGGTGGTGCAGGAGGTGCATGTGCGGCCGTTTCAGCAAGTGCGGGAGGGCGATTTACTCGCGACGGTGGCGGCGACGGATCCACGGGTGTTGCTGGGGCTGTTGCAGTCGGAGTTGCAGTGGGTGCAGATGCGGTTTGCTCCGAGGTTGGGGGAGGAGAACGCGTTAGATCTGGAGCGGGTGCGGGTGGAGGTCATGCGGACGCGGGCGGAGTTGGCGGTGGCGCGGGTGAACCTGCTTCGGGCGCAGAACGATGTGGATCGGCAGGGTCCGCTGCATGAGGCGCGGTTGGTGTCGACGGCCGTTTTCGATTTGAGTTTAAAGACGCGGGATGCGTTTCAGGTGGAGGTGAGGGAGCGGGAGCGGGCCTTGGGGGAGATGGAGAAGCGGTTGGTGGAGTTGGGGCGGTTGGGGGATCCTGGGCTGACGACGCCGGAGGAGGAGCATCGGTTAGCGATTTTGGAGCGGCTGGGGGCGGCGAGGGTGGGGGTGGCGAGCAACACGACGTTGGTGCGGCTTTACGCGCCGATCAGCGGCCAGGTGGGTTACGTTGGGCGTCAGGCGGGGGAGCATGTCGTGGAGGGCGAGCCGTTCATTCAGGTACAGGGGTTGGAGGCGGACCGGGTGGTGGGGTATCTCCGGCAGCCCTATCCGGTGGATCCGCGGGTGGGGATGGAGGTGGAGTTGACGACGCGTGGACCGGTGCGGCGGCGGTTCCGGTCAGAGATCATCCAGGTGGGGGCGCAGTTGGAGGTGATCACGAATGCGTTGGCGCAGGTACGGATGGGGGCGTTGGTGGATGTTGGGTTGCCGGTGGTGGTAGGGGTGCCGCCACGGTCGGGGATACGGCCTGGGGAGGTGGTGGATTTAGTGATCAAGACTCGGTCGGCGGAGTATCGGGTGATGGGTTGGCAGGGAGGGGAGGAAGGGCTGTATGGGTATGAGGAAGCGCCCTAGTTGGCGGGCTGGCGGGCTGGGGCGGGGATGGTTGCCGGCGGGGGTGACGTGTGGCGGTTTGCTGGTGGCGGGGCGGTTGATGTTGGGGCCAGGGACGGCAGGGGGGGAGGTGTTGTTATTTCAGGGGGCGTGTGATGCGTCGGCGGTGGAGGCATTGGATGGGGAGCACATGGTGGTGGCGAGTGACGAGGACAACGTGTTGCGGATCTACCGTCGTTCGTTGGGGGGGCCGGCGGTGTGGGAGGTGGATTTGACGGCGTTTCTGCGGGTGGATGGGCAGGAGCCGGAGTCGGATTTGGAGGCGGCAGCGCGGATGGGGGATCGGATCTACTGGATCACCTCGCACGGGGCGAACCGCCGGGGCAAGGAGCGTTCGAGTCGGCGTCGGTTTTTTGCGACGGTGGTGACAGGGGACAGGGCGGATCCGTTGCGGCCGGTGGGGCTGCCGTATGAGCGGTTGTTGGAGGATTTGCAGCGGGTGCCGGAGTTGGCGGGCTATCGGTTGGGGGAGGCGTCACGTCGGGCGCCGAAGTCGGCCGGGGGGTTGAACATTGAGGGGTTGGCGGGGACGGGCGAGGGGCGATTACTGATTGGTTTTCGGAGTCCGGTGCCTGGGGGTTTGGCGTTGGTGGTGCCGTTGGAGAATCCGGCGGAGGTGGTGGAGGAAGGCGAAATAGAAAGATAAGGCCAGACGTTAT
>CAZVRY010000517.1:0-3064 GCA_964629545.1 uncultured Verrucomicrobiota bacterium
CACAGCGCCAGAGCACTGGCGCACTCCAAGAGCTTCGCCTCAGCTTGGCGGTGGGGGCGGTCGCGCCAGCGTCGTGGAGTGCGGCGGTGCCCCGCCGCTTTCAATTCGGGCGCGGCGCCACGCCGAGCGCGGTCAATCAGGGTGACAGGTCCACCTCCATGGCGCAATGAACCCCTGAATCGATTGCGTTTCCCCTCTCCCATTCTCCCTCCCCCCAACCTGCGTCATCGCTTCGCTTTCAAGGGTTGGGGGGAGGGATGGGGTGAGGGGGACGGGTCATGGGAGAGGGTGGCCGGAAGCTGGGTGAGGGGCCGTCCGAATTTCAACCTGAGGACTGCTGGTCATTCGACCGGAAGGCTTGCCGTCCAGGCCAACCGGACGTAGCCTATCGTGCGTAGTGCAACACCAACGGACGCGGGCCAGGGAAGCCCTGCTTTGCTGTCCCCCGTCCTTTCCCGAACCAGACCATGCAACCTCCTCTGGCGCGACGTCGATTCCTCCAAACCACAGCCGCCGGCTCCCTGGGCCTGAGTTGGCTGGGCCCCCATCTCCTGCCCCAGGTTCTGGGTGGTGAGACCGCCCAACCGGCCCTGTTGGGAGGCCGCCCGGTCCATGCGGGCGGTTGGACCCGCTGGCCCCAGTGGCGCGAATCCTGGGAACCCGAGATCCTCCAGGTGTTCCGAAGCTGCCGCTGGTTCCGCGGATCGGGGGAGCGGGTCCCCGAATTCGAAACCCGCTACGCCCAACTCCTCGGCGCCCGGAAATGCCTGGCCACCGCCAGCGGCACCACCGCCCTCCAAGTCGCGCTGCACGTGATGAACGTCGATGCCGGCGACGAAGTGATCGTCTCGCCCTATACGTTCATCGCCACCTACAACGCCATCCTCGATTGCCGCGCCCTCCCGGTGTTCGCGGACACGGATCCGGCCACCCTGACCCTCGACCCGGCCACCCTGCCCAGCCGCCACACCGACCGCACCCGTGCCATCATGCCGGTCCATATCTTCGGCCTGCCGTGCGACATGGACCCCATCAACGCCTTCGCCCGCTCAAAGGGTCTCGCGGTCATCGAGGACGCCTGCCAGGCCTGGCTGGCGGAATATCGGGGACGCAAGTGCGGCACGCTGGCCGACCTTGGCTGTTTCAGCTTCCAAGAATCCAAGCACATGCCGGCGGGCGAGGGCGGCGCCATCACCGGCATGAGCGAGGAACTGATCGACCGCTGCAACGCCTTTCACAACTGCGGCCGCGCGGTCGGGACCTTCCAGGGTCAGGGCTACTTCACCCGGGGCAATAACTACCGCATGACCCAGGCCCAGGCCGTGTTGCTGTTGCTGCAACTCGAAAAGCTGGTCCAGGAAACCGAAACCCGCCGGACCAACGCCGACTACCTCACCGGGTTGCTCCGCCACATCCCCGGCATCACCCCGGTCCGCTATCCGCCCGACAGCCGTCCCGTCTGGCATCTCTACCCGTTCCGCTACGCCGCCGAGCAGTTCCACGGACTGACCCGCGATCAGTTCATCAAAGCGCTCTCCGCCGAGGGCGTGCCGTGCGGGGCCATCTACCGGGAACAGTACTTCGATGGACTCCTGGACGAGGCGATCGCCTCGCGCGGCTTCCGACGGCTCTGGAGCGAAGCCCGGCTGAAGGCCTACCGGGAGAGCTTCCACGAACTCAAGGGCAACCGCGAGGTCTGCGCCACCACCGTCGCCATGACCCAGAACCTCCTCCTGGGGACCCGGCGAGACCTGGACGACATCGCCGAGGCCATCCGCAAAGTGCAATCGCACAGCGCCGCGCTGGCCCGGGCCCTCTCCTAGCGCCACCAGGACCACCCCGCGCCACCACCCTCACCCGCCGCGTCCCATGGAGCCCCAAGCCCCTCCGCCTGACCTCCGCTCGCTGGTCGAACACTTCCAGATCTATGGCGACTTCGTGAGCGCCGCCCCCTACGGCACCGGGCATATCAACGACACCTACGCCGCCCTCTTCGACCAGAGCGGCAGCCCAGTCCGCTATATCTTCCAACGCCTCAACCACCAGGTCTTCAGAAACCCCTCCGCGGTCATGGAAAACATCGGCCGCGTCACCGATCACCTCCGGGAAAAGCTCCAGGAACAGCAGGTCGACCAACAGAGCCGGCGGACGCTCACGCTCGTGCCCACGCGCGATGGCCGGAACTGGGACATCGACCCGGCCGGCAACCACTGGCGCTGCTACCTCTTCATCGAACGGGCCACCGCCTACGAGCAGGTCGAGACGGTCGCGCACGCCTTCCAGGCCGCCCGGGCCTTCGGCGCCTTCCAACGCTTGCTGGCCGATCTGCCCGCCCCACGCCTCCGCGATACCATCCCCAATTTTCACCACACCCGCAGCCGCTTCGAGGCCTTCCGCCAAGCCGTCGCCGCCGACCCTTGCCATCGCGCGGCCGGCGTGCGGGCGGAGATCGACTTCTGCCTGCGGCGGGAAGCCATGGTGGATACGCTGCTCGATCTCCAGGCCCGCGGCGCCCTGCCCGAGCGCGTCACCCATAACGACACCAAACTCGACAATGTCCTGATGGACGATGCCACCGGCGAGGGTATCTGTGTGATCGACTTGGACACCGTCATGCCCGGCTTGGTCCTCTACGACTTCGGCGATCTCTGCCGCACCGCCACCCGGCCCACCCCGGAGGACGAAACCAACCTCGACCGCGTCACCCTGCGCCTCGATCTCTTCGAGGCCCTCGTGCGCGGTTACCTCCACTCCGCGAACGGCTTCCTCACCCCCGCCGAAGTGGACCACCTCGGCTTCTCCGCCCGACTCATCACCTTCGAAGTCGGCCTCCGCTTCCTCAGCGATTACTTGCACGGCGACCGCTACTTCAAAACCCATCGCGAAGGCCAAAACCTCGACCGCGCCCGAGTCCAACTCAGAATGGTCGAGTCCTTCGAACACCACGCCGACGCCATCCAGCACATCGTCCGCGCTGCCCGCTGAGGGCTCCCCATGAACCTCCCCTCACGATCCTCCCCCAATCCCATCTCCTGTCGTTCTTACTCTTACCCTTGCTCTTACT
>CAZVRY010000518.1:0-3051 GCA_964629545.1 uncultured Verrucomicrobiota bacterium
TGGTGAGCTGGCCGGCTTCGTAGCGGAGCAGGAGCGGCGACTGGTCGAGGAGGGCGCGAATCTCCTCGGCGGGGCGGGGGGAGTGGGGAGCGAGTCGGCGGGCGGCGATCCCGTAATCGAAGTCGAGGAGGACTTTGCCGAGGTCAAAGACGATGGCGCGAGGCGCAGCGGGCATGGGGGGGGGCGAGGGGGCAGGGGTCAGCCGATGGCGCGGCGGCCTTCGAGGGCGCGGCTGAGGGTGAGGTCGTCGGCGAATTCGAGTCCGCCGCCGGCGGGAAGGCCTTGGGCGATGCGGGTGATGGCGAGGGGGCGGCCGGCGAGGCGGCGGGCGAGGTAGAAGCTGGTGGCTTCGCCTTCGACGTCGGCCCCGAGGGCGACGATGACTTCGCGGATCGGTTCGGAGTCGAGGCGGCGTTCGAGTTCCTGGAATCGGAGGTCTTCGGGGCCGACGCCGTCGAGGGGGGCGATGCGTCCGCCGAGGACGTGATAGCGGCCGCGGAAGGCGCCGGACTTCTCGAGGGCGAGGACATCCAGGGGGCGTTCGACCACGCAGAGGAGGGCAGGGTCACGGCGGGGGTCGCTGCAAAGGGGGCAGGGTTGGAGTTCGGTGAGAGATCCGCAAGTGAGGCAGAGGGCGACGCGTTGTCGGGCTTGGAGGATGGCGTCGGCGAGGGTCTGGACCGCGGCGGGGGTGGATTGGGCCAGGTGGAGGGCCAGGCGCTCGGCGGTCCGCGGGCCGATGCCGGGCAATTGGTGGAGTGCGGCGGCGAGGGCGGCGATGGGTGGGGGAAGCTGAGTCACATGAGGCCGGGGATTTGCATGCCGGAGGTGACGCGGCCCAGTTCGTTATTGGAGATTTCCTTGGCCTGGGAGAGGGCGTTGTTGGCGGCGGTGATAATGAGGTCTTCGAGCAGTTGGGGGTCGGCGGGATTGATGGCGTCGGGGTTGATCTTGAGGGCGGCGAGGGTGCCGTCGCAGCGGGCGATGGCCTTGACGGCGCCGCCGCCGCTGGTGGCCTCGACGGTGCGTTGGGCGAGGTCGGCCTGGACCTGTTCCATTTGTTTCTGGATTCGGGCGGCCTGTTTCATGAGTTTGCCGATGCTGGACATGAGGTGAGTTGGGTTAAGGGTGGATCAGGCGTGGATCAGGCGTGGATGTCGGTGATTTGGCCTTTGAAGATCTCGAGGGCCTTTTGGATGAGGGGATCGTTTTTGAAATCTTGTTTCGACACGGGAGCGGGTCGGGTTGTGGCAGTGGTTCCAGCGGGTGGTTTCGGGGTGGGGCCCGGTTGGGGAGGCGGGGTAGGCGTGGGGGCAGCGGTGGCGGGGGGTGGAGTGGATGGGGAGGGGGAGGGTTCGGCTTTGACGAATTTGACCTGGCTGGCGGGGTGACCGAGTTCGGCCAGCTTGGTTTGGAGCAGGGTATGGTTCTTGGGGGTGTCGATGAGGGCGAGGTGGTCGGCGAATTCAGGGGCAAAGCCGATGGTGAGGACGCGCTTTTGGAACGAGACGGGATGGGCTTCGAGGAGGTAGCCGCGGGTAAAAAGGCTGACCCGGCCGACGGCCTCGACGAGTTCGCCCCAGAGCGTATCCAGGTTAGGGGGTGTGGGAGCGGGGCCCGTGGGGGGGGTGGGTTCGGAGGGTGGGGTAGTGGCGGGTGGGGCAGTGGTGGGTGGGGCGGGTGGGGGAAGGGGGGAGGGGGAGGGCTCGACGGCGCGTTCGGCGCGGGTGGATTTGGGGCGGTGGGCGGGGGAGAGGGGGGTTGGGGTGGGCGTGGAGAGTCGGAGGTCGTTCAGTTGTCGGAGGACGGTGTTGAGCGGGACCGCGTCACGGGCTTCGATGGCTTTGAGGAGGGCGACTTCGAGGGCGATGCGGCGGGAGGTCACTTCGCGGAGGCGCCATTCGCTGTCGGAGAGGACTTCGAGGATCCGGGTCACGGCATCGGCGGGGGCGAGGGGGGCGGCGGATTTGAGGGCGGCGACATCGGATTCGGAGACGGCGAGGAGTTGGAGGTCGCCGTTGGAGACGAGGAAGACGAGGAGGTTGCGGAGGTGTTCGAGGAGGTCGGCGAGGAGACGGCTGAGGTCCTTGCCGTGGTGGGCGAGGGTATCGACGAGGGCGAGGGTGGTGGCGGCATTGCCGGTGAGGAGGGCCTGGGCGAGTTGGAAGATCTGGCTTTGGGCGGTCAGGCCGAACATGGAGAGCACGTCGGTTTCGACGATGCGGTCGCCGCAGAAGCTAATCAGCTGGTCGAGGGTGGATTCGGCGTCGCGCATGCCGCCGTCGGCGCCGCGGGCGATGGCTTGGAGGGCAGGTTCTTCGATGGAGACGCGTTCTTGGCGGGCGATATGGGTGAGGTGCTGGACGATGAGGGCGTTGGGGATGCGGCGGAGGTCGAAGCGTTGGCAGCGGGAGAGGATGGTGGGGAGGACTTTCTCGGGGTCGGTCGTAGCGAACATGAACTTCACATGGGCCGGGGGTTCCTCGAGGGTTTTGAGGAGGGCGTTGAAGGCGGCGGTGCTGAGCATGTGCACCTCGTCGATGATATAGATCTTGAACCTCGAGGTGGCGGGGGCGTAGCGGCAGGTTTCGCGGAGTTCGCGGACTTGTTCGACGCCATTGTTGGACGCGCCGTCAATTTCCAGGACATCGAGGGATCGTCCATCGGTGATTTCGCGGCAGCGGGGGTCGTCTTCTTGGAAGTGGACGCTGGGCCCGTTGGTGCAGTTGAGGCATTTGGCGAAGATGCGAGCGATGGTGGTCTTGCCGGTGCCGCGGGGCCCGCAGAAGAGGTAGGCGTGGGCGATGCGGTTTTGGGCGATGGCGTTGGCGAGGGTTTGGGTGACGTGATCCTGGCCGACGACATCGGCGAACCGTTGGGGGCGGTATTTGCGGGCGATGACCTGGTAGCTCATCTTTGGGTGGAAGCGGGGTAGGGGGGGGCGGCTGGCTGGAGTGGCCGCCGCGATCCTCCATCCCCGTTTCGGGCGTCGAAAACAAAGCGCCAGGGTGACCACGGCAGATGCGGAGCAGACTGCCGTTGCTGCCTTCC
>CAZVRY010000519.1:0-3033 GCA_964629545.1 uncultured Verrucomicrobiota bacterium
CACATGGCCGGCGATTTGCCGGAGGCCGTCGGCGCGTCGTCCGATGCCGACGCGCAGGCGGGCGTAGTTTTGGGTGCCGAGGTGGGCCTGAACGGATTCGAGCCCGTGGTGCCCGCCGGTGCCCCCGCCGGGTCGCATGCGGAGTTCGCCGACTGGGAGGTCGGCGTCGTCACTGATGACGAGGGTGTGTTCGAGCGCGATGCGATAATAGCCGACGACGCGGGCGACGGCTTCGCCGCTTGCGTTCATGAAGGTCTGGGGCTGGCACAGGCACACGCGCTTTCCGGCGTAGTGTCCGATGGCCAACCGGGAGTCCAGGCGGGTTTCGGTGCGCCATCGGAGGGCCCATCGCTGAGCCAGGCAATCGACCGCACGGAACCCGGCGTTGTGCCGGGTTTGGGCGTATTCGGGTCCTGGGTTGCCAAGGCCCACGATCAGATACGCATCCTCCATGGGGGAGCCTGGGGCGGGGGGCGAGTGGGTTAGGGAACGGGTGCCGCGTTACTTCTTCTTTTCTGCGCCCTTGTCGGAGGCTTTCTCGGGGGCCTTTTCGGCGGCCTTGTCCGGTTTGCCTTCGGCGGCGCCCTCGGCGCCTTCCTTCTTCTCGCGGATCATTTCCGGTTGGGTTGGGGCGGCGGCGGCGGCTTCTTCGGCGGCCTGCTCCTGGGCTTCGGTGATGGGGGCGGCGACGGTGAGGACGGGGATGCCTTTATCGCCGAGCAGTTCGACGCCTGGGGGGACGGGGATTTCGCCGATATGAACGGACTGGCCGACTTCGAGGTGGGAGACGTCGACGGCGAGGATTTCGGGGAGGTCTTTGGGCAGGGCGCGGACTTTGAGGCTGAAGCGCACGTGTTCGAGGGTGCCGCCTCCGGTGCGGACGCCGACGGCTTCGCCGGTGGCTTGGACGGGGACGAGGATGGTGACTTTTTCGTCCTCGGCGACTTCATGGAAGTCGACGTGGAGGGGGTGGCCGCTGAGGGGGTGATGTTGGACTTCCTGGAGGAGGGCCAGGCGTTTTGGGCGGGGGTCGGTGTCGACGGCGAGGTCGACGAGGACGATTTCGGAGGCGGAATGTTCGAGGAGGTCCTCGAGGGCCTTGGCGGCGACCTCGAGGTTTTGGGGTTGGGCTTGGCGCCCGTAGATGACGGCGGGGATGCGTGTGGCCTTACGGACCGATTTGACGCGGTTGCGCCGGACCTGCGTGCGCGGGTAGGCGGTCAAAGGAACGGATTTCATGGCTTAAAAGCAAAACGGGCCTGGGCGGCGACGCATCATGCGGTCCGCCCGCCCTTAAACTCGAACAGCGAAGTGACGGATGAGTTGCTATGAATCCGTTTGATGGCTTCGCCCAACAATCCGGCCACCGACAGGGTGGTGACGTTGATCCCGCCAATGGCGGGGCGCAGAACCGTATCAGTCGTGATTAGTTCGTCAATATCCGATTTTCGGAGGCGTTGGATCCCGAGGTCGTTGAGGATGGCGTGGGAGACGCAGGCGAGGACGCGGCGGGCACCCTTGTGTTTGAGAAGTTTGGCGGCGGCGGTGAGGGTGCCGGCGGTTTCGGTGAGGTCGTCGACCATGAGGATATTCTTGCCCCGGATCTCGCCGATGACGGCCATCGATTCGACGTCGCTGGCGCTGGTGCGTCGTTTGGCGACGATGGCGAGGCCGCCTCCGAGGACTTGGGAGTAGGCGTGGGCCATTTTGATGCCGCCGACGTCCGGGCTGACGACGACGAGGTTTTTGAGCTGCAACGACTTGAGGTATTCGTACATCACGGGGGCCGCGTAGAGGTGGTCGACCGGGATATCGAAGAAGCCTTGGATCTGCTGGGCATGGAGATCCATGGTGAGGACGCGGTGGGCGCCGGCAGCGACGAGGAGGTTGGCGACGAGTTTGGCGGTGATGGGGACGCGGGGTTGGTCTTTGCGGTCCTGGCGCGCGTAGCCGTAGAAGGGGATGACGGCGGTGATGCGGGAGGCGCTCGCGCGACGGAGCGCGTCGATCATGATGAACAGCTCCATCAGATGATGGTTGGCGGGTGGGCTGGAGGATTGGACGACGAAGACGTCGGCGCCGCGGACGTTGTCCTCGATTTTGACGAACGTCTCGCCGTCGGGGAAGGAGGTGACCTGGCTGCGGCCGAGTTCGATGCCGACGGCGGCGCAGATGGAGTCAGCCAGGGGTTTATTGGAGTTACCGCTGAAGATCTTCACGTAGTGGAGGCGTAACCGAATTGACACACGGGCGTCCGAGCGGGCACGGGCAGGTGGGCCACGGACCGGATAGCGGGGGCGACTCTATCGGTCGGCGTGGGGTGCGCAAGTGGATTCTCGGCGAGTGGATTCTCGGCGGGCGCTGCGATGGTTCGTGGGTGCGGACAGGGTGACGGGTTCGTGGGGAGGCTGCGACCGATTACGTTCGAGAGGAGGGGGAGCGGGGCAGAGAGCCGCTGGCCGAACGTTCCCTCCTCACCCCGACTGGCCCCCGGGCCGCACGGGGGCGCGGGGATCATGCGGGGGCGGAGGGGAGGGGGGAGGGGAGAGCGTCAAGTGAGGGCGGGGTTTCGGGGTCGGTCCATTTACCGTGTTCGCGGATGAGGTCGACGAGTCGATCGACGGCTTCAGACTCGGGAATATTGAATTTGACGGGCTGTTTGCCGACGTAGAGGTTGATTTTCCCGGGGGCGCCACCGACGTAGCCGAAGTCGGCGTCGGCCATCTCGCCGGGGCCATTGACGATACAGCCCATGATGGCGAGTTTGACGCCTTTGAGGTGGTCGGTGCGGGCTTTGATGCGGGCGGTGACGGTTTGGAGGTTGAAGAGGGTGCGGCCGCAGGAGGGGCAGGCTACATAGTCGGTTTTGAAGGATCGGCAGCCGGACGCTTGGAGGACATTGAAGGCCAGTCGGAGGGCGAGCAGGGGGTTGGGTTCGCAGCGGACGAGGATGGCGTCGCCGATGCCATCGGCGAGGAGGGCACCGAGGTTGACGGAGGTTTGGAGGAGGGCGAGGTGGGAGGGGAGTGGGGG
>CAZVRY010000520.1:0-3002 GCA_964629545.1 uncultured Verrucomicrobiota bacterium
GTGGTTAGGGGGGAGATCGGATGTGGTGGTGATGGGCGGGCGGGGGGGGTGGGGAGGGTGGGTCGAGGGAGCGGGTTGGTGGCTGGGGTTGGGAGCGGCGGGTTGGGCGGGGTGGTGGGCGTGGCGGGAACGTCGTCGCTTGCGGGCGCAGCAGGTGGAGGTAGGGCGGTTGTTGGAGGGGCGTCAGCAGATGGCGCGGGATCTGCATGATGGGTTGATTCAGGCGATATATGCGATTGGGCTGAGCGTGGAGGAGGGCCGCCGGTTGACCGAGCAGGATCCTGCGGGGGCGGGGGTGTTGTTGGATCGGACGTTGAACCAGGTGAATGAGGTTCTGCGCGATGCCCGGAATATCCTGCTGGGTTTGGAGCCGGAGGGATTGCGGGGGCAGGAACTGCGGGCGGCGTTGAAGTCTCTGGTATTGACTCTGAACGAGGCGCGGACGTGTCAGATTGGGGTGTGGGTAGACGCGGGGTGCGAGCGACTGAGTTCGGCGCAGGCGGCGCAGGTGCTGCTGATTGCGCGGGAAGGCTTGAGCAACATTGTCAGGCATGCCCGGGCGCGGACGGCGAGCATTCATCTGCGGCGGGAGGCGGGGCGTTTTCGGTTGGAGATTAAGGACGATGGTTGTGGGTTTGATCCTGGATCCGTGGGTGGGGAGGGGCGCGGGCTGCGGAATTTGGCGGCCCGGGCGGAAGGGATGGGGGCGGCGTTGAGGATCGAGTCGGAGCAAGGGGTTGGCACTCGGTTGGTCATGGATATACCGTATGTGGGCACGAGCTGTGATGATTTTGCCGCTGGAGAGGCCGCGTCCGCCGATTCGGCTGATGGTGGTAGAGGACCACGAGGTGGTGCGGGTGGGTTTGCGGGCGTTGTTTGCGCGGGCGGGCGGGGTGGAGGTGGTGGGGGAGGCGGCGTCGGTCAGGGAGGCGGTAGGGTTGTGTGGGCGGTTGCAGCCGGACGTCGTGCTATTGGATTTGCGGTTGCCGGACGCGCGTGGGGCGGAGGGATGCCGGGCGATTCGGGGTGTGCAACCGGGGGCGAGGGTATTGGTGCTGACCTCATACGCGGATGAGGAGGTGGTGATCGAGGCATTGCGTGCCGGGGCGCAGGGGTATTTATTGAAGGAGGTGAACGGGGCCGGTTTGGTGGAGGCGGTGGAGCGGGTGGCGGCGGGGCAATCGGTGCTGGATCCTGCGATTACGCGGTGTGTTGGGGGCTGCGTGTGGGGGGGGGGCGCGGGGGGGGTGGGGGAGGTTTGGGATCGGCTTTCGTTTCAGGCGCGCCGGGTGCTGGAGGGGGTGGCGGAGGGGGAGACGAACAAGGAGATTGCGGTGCGGCTTGGCCTGAGCGACAAGACCGTAAAGAACTATTTGAGCAGTGTGTTACAGAAGTTGGGGATGAGGCGTCGTTCGCAGGCGGCGGCCTACTATGTTCGCCGGCGTTCGGGATCACCGTGACAGGGGGTTGAGGAGAGGGGAGTGATCAGGGGGAGCGGTAGATAGAGCCGGATGGATCTATTTAGGGGCGAATGGCACGTCCAGTGAAGGAGGGGCGGGATTGGATGTGGGGTTGGCAAATGGGTTGCTACACCCAGGACCCGTGCCTCGACGCATTCAAACCAGTCTGGTCTGCAAGGTTCACGATCGGGTGAAGGCGGCGGTGCTCGGGTTAACGTCGCGATCGTCTGCTTCGCCCTCCACTCACCCCTTGCGCCCTGACGAGGCGGCCAGGCAGAGGGGCCGGGGGGAGGGAGAGAGGCAGCAGGGTGTGTTGGCCGAGGGTCGCCGCGCTGAGTGGGGGGGTGCGATGCTGGGGGTGCTGGTTGGGTCGGGGGTGATAGGGGTGGCGTTGGCGAGTTACCTGGCGTTGATCAGCCATCAGAATCGGATGGTGATGCGGTCGCAGGCGTGGAATTCGGCGATGCCGTTAGTGGAGGCTGGGATTGAGGAGGCGTTGACGCATTTGAATGTGCACGGGATGACGAATTTGAGTTCGGACGGCTGGTTTTACTCTTACAACAATGCGCACTATCGATGGCGGTTGTTGGATCCGGGCTTCTACATTGTGGGGATTTCGAACGTCACTCCTCCGGTCATCTATTCGAGCGGTTACGCGCGGAATCCAGGGAGCTACGAATTTATTGCGCCGCGGACGGTGATGGTGCGGACGCGGGTGGACGCGCTCTTTGCGCGGGGGATGGTGGCGAAGGGGCAGATTGACCTGAAGGGCAACAATGTCCAGACGGACAGCTTCGATTCGGCGGATCCGAATTACAGCACGGGCGGGCGGTATGACAGTGCGAAGGCCAGGGACCAGGGGGATGTGGCGACGAATTCGGGGTTGGTCAACTCGCTGAGCGTGGGGAATGCGAACATTTACGGGCGGGTGGCGACGGGTCCTGGGGGGAGCGTATCGGTGGGGTCGAACGGGGGGGTGGGGAGTCGGGCTTGGCAAAATGCGGGGAATCGGGGGATTCAGCCTGGGTGGTCATCGGACGATATGAATGTGTCGTTTCCGGATGTGAAGGCGCCGTTTACGGCGGGGATGAGTCCGAGTGGGGGAACGGTAGGGGGGACGAACTACACGTATGTGTTTGGGACAGGGAATTACTTGATGAGCAGCCTGAGCATGTCGGGTCAGGGTCAGGCGTTGGTGAACGGTCACGCGGTGGTCTACGTGATGGGGTCGCTGAGCATCAGCGGCAGTGCGTTTATTTTCATCCAGACCAACAACGCGAGTCTGAAGCTGTATGTGGGGGGGCCGAGTGCGAGTTTAGGTGGGAATGGCGTGATCAACGCCACGGGGAACGCGTTGGATTTTTCGTTCTATGGGTTGCCGACGTTGACCGGTCTTTCGTATAGCGGCAATGCGGCGTTTGTGGGGACGGTGTATGCGCCCAACGCCGATTTCAGTTTGGGGGGAGGAGGGAACAACACCTACGATTTTGTGGGGGCCAGCATTACGAGCACGGTGAGCATGAATGGGCACTTCAACTTTCA
>CAZVRY010000521.1:0-3001 GCA_964629545.1 uncultured Verrucomicrobiota bacterium
CCCCCCCCCCCCCCCCCCCCCCCCCCCCCCCCCCCCCCCCCCCCCCCCCCCCAGGAGGACGCCGCGCCAGGTTTGGCGTTGCTGCTCAGGATGGGGTCTGAAGACTCCCCGCGAGGGCGGTCGACCGCCTCATCGGGTCCGTTTCCCATGTTGAAGACCGGCGAGAAGGGGGATTAGGCCTTGGGAGCGTGGGAGGTTTGGGCCACTGCCTCGACGGGTTTGGAAGGTTTGGGCGGGGGCGGGGGTTCTTCCTCGATGGCGCGGTTGATTTCGTCGGAGGCTTCCTTGGTGGCTTTTCTGAATTCCTTGATGGACTGGCCGAGTCCGCGGGCCAGTTCCGGCATTTTTCGGCCGCCGAAGAGGATGAGGATTACGACGATGACCAGAAAGACCTGCCAGCCGCCCACGCTCAAGAAACCCAGCAAATGCACGTTCATAGAATCGATACCGAGTCGAAGCTAAGCCACGGGGGAAGCCAAGTAAAGGGGCAATCGCATTTCGGGCGTTAGAGCTTGGGCAAGAGGAGGATGAATTCGGCTCGGCGGTTGGCGGCGTAGGCGGACTCGGTTTGGCCTTCGATGGCGGGGCGGGCTTCGCCGTAGGAGATGGTGCGGACGCGGGTGGGGTCGATGCCGAGGTTGGCGAGGTATTCGCGGACGGCGAGGGCACGGCGTTCGCCGAGGGCGAGATTGTAGCCTTCGGTGCCGCGTTCGTCGCAATGACCCTCGATGAGGACTGCGTGGTCGGAGTTGAGTTTGAGTTGGGAGGCGACGGCTTCGACGTGGGGGCGGTCTTCGGCCTTGACGATGGCCTTGTCGAAGTCGAAGTGGACGGTATTGGCGCGGAAGGCGTCACGGTTCACGATCATATCGCCGAACCGTTCGAGGTCGGCGGTGGGGAGGCCGCCGGTGCCGGTGGCGTTGGGGTCAGTGAGGGTGGTGGCTTCGGGCACGTTGCCTTGGCCGGTGCCGCCGGGTCGGATGTTGGTGACCGGCGTGGGGCCAGGGGGGGGCGGGGTGGGGGCAGGCTGGACGTTGGTGATGGGGGGGTTGGAGGTAGCGGGGCCGGGTTCGACGATGGTGCGGCCGGGGATGGGGGTGAGGTTCTTGGGTTTGTTACTGCAGCCGGCGCTGCCGAGGCCGACGGCGAGGGCGGTGGACAGGGCGAGGAGGGAGAGGGAGCGTTTCATTAGCTGGAGAGAATACGTGAAAGGATCCGGTGGGCGGCTCATCTCGACCAACTGGGTTGGGAAGAGCTGCCCGAAAGTTGACGGACATCCTTGACCTGTTTGGTGGGCACGTCAAGCAAAGACAGGGTGCGGCGGTTGCCGCGGCGCGAGGTGAAGATCAGGGTGCGGGAGTTGGGAGCCCAGGAGGGGTCTTCGCCAGCGACGAGGACGGTGGTTTCGCCGCCCCGGGCGGGGACGGTCGCGATTTCGAAGTTACCGCGTTGGAGGGTGAAGGCGATGGTTTTGCCGTCGGGGGACCAATCGGGCTCGGTGCATTTGCCGGCGACGCCCTGGGTGGCGAGGCGGCTGGGGGTGCCGCCGTCGGCGGGCAGGAGGTAGAGGGCGGTGCGGCCGCCCATGTTCGAGGTGAAGCAGAGGGTGCGTCCGTCCGGGGACCAGCAAGGGGAGGATTCGTCTTCCCGGGTGCGGGTGAGTTGGCGGAGGTTGTTGCCGTCGGCGTCGGCGACATAGAGGTCCATGCTGCCGCCTTTGCTGAGGATCATGGCGACGCGGCGGCCGTCTGGGGAGAGGGCGGCGCCGATATTGGACCCGGAGTAGCGGGCCACTTTTTGGCGGGCGCCGGATTGGAGGTCGTGGGAGAAGATATCGGGGTTATTGAGCATGTAGGAGGTGTAATAGAGCATGCGGCCGCCGGGCAGCCAGGCGGGGTCGCGGTTGATGGTGCGGTCGCTGGTGATCTGTTTGGCGCCGTGGCCGTCGAAGTCGGCGATGCAGATTTCGCTGTTGCCGCCGCCGGTCCAGAGGCGGTAGGCGATTTTGGTTTGGCCGAGCCCCTTTTGGCCGGTGATTTTTTCGATCACGGCGTCGGCGAGGGCATGGGCTTGGGCGCGTTGGGAGCCGTTGGAGTAGGCCAGGCCGAGGAGTTGGGCCTTGCTGATGCGGTCGCTGAGGCGGCCTTCGACGCGGCCGGAGTTGGCGCCTTTGAGGATGTATTGGGCTTCGGATTCGTCGGCGATCTTAAACCCGACGACTTCGAGGTCGAATTTGAGGACGCCGAGGGCTTCGCCGTCATAGCCGACGAGGGCGATGGGGATGCGGCGGGTGCCGGCGGCGTAGGAGGTGATGTCGATGGGTTTTTCCTGGGCGGGCAGGGTGACGGCCAGGAGGCAGGAGGCGGCGAGGAGGAGGCGGGGGAGGCGTTTCATCCGGTGGAACGTTTCGATTTGAGGTTAAAGTTGAGGCGGAATTCGCGTTCGTCCTCTTTGGCGCCCTCAGGGAAGGGGTGGCCGATGGAGCGGACGCGGTCGAGGGTGGTGCGGACGGATTTATCGAGGGCGGGGAGGCCGGAGCGGGCGAGGATCTCGGTGCGTTTGACCGCGCCGTCGCGGGCGATGGTGATGCGGACGGTGACGGTGGCGTTTTCGTCGGCGACCGTTTCTGGGGGTGTCCAGGCGGCCTGGTAGATACTTTTCACGAATTGGCGGTAATTGGCGTAGGATTCGCCGCCGGGGCCGGGCATTTCGACGGACATGGTGGTGGTGGAGAGTCCGCTGCGGAGGGAGCCGAGGGTGTTTTCGATGTCGCGGGCGGTGCGGGCGCGCTGGGCGGCTTGGGTGCGGGCTTGGGCTTGGCGGTCGGCCTGTCTGGCGTCGGGGTTGGAGCGTTGGGCGAGCTGGAGGTTGACCTTGACGGGCTTTTTTTCCGGGGGTTTGGCAGGTTTAGGGGTTTGGCTGACGACCTTTTGGGGGAGGGCATCCGGGTCTGGTTTAGGTTTTGCAGGTGTGGGGGCAGTTTTGGGCGGGGACGGTTTTG
>CAZVRY010000522.1:0-2982 GCA_964629545.1 uncultured Verrucomicrobiota bacterium
CCCCCCCCCCCCCCCCCCCCCCCCCCCCGCCCCCCCCCCCCCCCCCCCCCCCCCCGCCCCCCCCGCGTCGAACGTAGCGCAGGTGGGGGCTGACCGAGGCGGGGGCGGCGGATTTGCGGGTGATGCGATTCGATTTTCACTGGACGACGGAGGGGTGGAGGATTTCGGAGGTGAACAGTGACGTTCCGGGTGGGTTCATTGAGGCGGGGGCGATCAGCGCGTTGGTGGCGGGGTATTATTCGGGGACGCGGGGTTTGGGGGATCCGGTGGAGGGTTTGGTGGAGGTATTCAGGAGGAGGTTAGGGGAGGGTGGGCAGGTGGGTTTGGTGCATGCGACGGCGTTTACGGATGACCGACAGGTGATGGTGCATTTGGCGGGGGCGCTGGAGCGGGCGGGGTTGGGGGTGTACTTGATGGCTCCGGATCACGTCCGCTGGGTCGGCGGGAGGCCAGGTCTGCCGGAGGCATGGGGTGGGGGGCGGTTAGACGGGGTGTTCCGGTTTTTCCCGGCGGAGTGGCTGCCGAACCTGCCACGGCGTTGTGGGTGGGAGGGGTTGCTGGGCGGGGGGGAGGTGCCGCTGTGCAACCCTGGCTCGGCGCTTCTGACGCAGAGCAAGCGGCTGCCGTTGGTTTGGGATCAGTTGGGTTGCCAGATGGAGACCTGGAGGGAGTTATTGCCGGAGACAGTGGATCCCCGGAGCGTGGATTGGCGGGGGTCGGAGGAATGGGTGATGAAACCGGCGTTGGGGCGGGTGGGGGATATGGTGGGGGTAGCTGGGGCGACGCGGGCGGAGGATTGGGGAGCAATTCGGCGGTGGGCGTTTTGGCATCCGCGACATTGGGTGGCGCAGCGGCGTTTTTGGGCGGTGCCGGCGGACTGGGAGGGGGGGGCGGTTTTTCCATGTTTGGGGGGGGATACGGTGGGTGGGCGGGGCCGGGGGGGTGATGGGCGGGTGGCACGGCGGGCGTTGATCGATCATGCGGCGCAGGACGTGGCGGTCTTGCGGGTTGAGGAGAGAAGGGGAATTGGGGATGGGCGGGAGGATGTCTATGAATCGCGTGGAGTTGTTTGAGACTTGGGCGCCGGCGGGCTCGCCGTGGTCGCGGTGGGCGAAGCCGGTTTTATTCGCGGAGATGGGTGGGGAGAGGCGCGCGGTGGAGGGGGCACCGGAGCTTGCGCGGTTGGGTTTGCGGCAGGATGCGCCCACGGCGGTGGTGGTGGATTTACCGGGGGAGGAGGCGGTGATGGTGGGTTTGGCGTTGGCGCAGGACGGGTATCGGCCGGTGCCGCTGTTCAACGGGGCGCGCGGCCCGCTGGGGTTGGCGAGCGGGTTGGTCTTGGTGCCGGTGGAGCCGGTCGTGGAGTGGCTTTGGCAAGGGGCGGAGTATCTCGAGCGGGTGCGGCTGCCGGAATCTGCGCCGCCGGCGTTTCTGCTGGACGAGCGGCGTCAGAGCCCGCAGGCGAGTCCGGCGCCCGGGCGATTCGACAATCGGTGGATGGTATTCCCTCAGGATTTCCCGTCGGCGAACTTTCTGCGGGGGCAGGGGATTCGGCAGGTGTTGTTGTTACAGGGCCAGGCGGGGCGGTCGCCGGCGGTGGATTTGGCTCATGTGTTATTGCGGTGGCAGCAGGGGGGCCTGGCGTTATTCATGGCGGAGCCTTCCGCCGGGGGGGCGGCGCAGCCGTTGGTAGTGGGGAAGCCTTCCCGGTTTCGGTCGCTGTGGTATGGGGTGTTGGCGCTGGCGGGCTTGCGTCGGAACAGCGCGGGCGGTTTCGGTTCGCTGATACCTCAGGTTTCGAGCGGGGCGGGTTAGGGGCGGGGGCGGGCCTGGAGGCGCGGGGAGGGGACCCGGAGCATCGGGAAATCGGCCGAGGATCGACTGGCAGCCGATGGACCTTCAACGGCATCAGAACGCCCGCGACGCCATTCCTTCGTCATCCGCACCGGCCACGGCGCGGCTTCGATGGCCCTGGGGCGCTGGCTGGGCAGGTGAATCACACGCCACACACGGTGAAAGGCCGATTCTCCCTCCTCGCGTTGGCGCTTCTGGCCGAGGACTGCAAGCGTCCGTGGAGGCGGCTGACCAGGATGGATTGGAATTGGGACCACCTTCGCGATGAAATCGACAAGGGGCGAGGCGCATGATTGCGGTGGGCACCAATCTCCTTGTCTATGCCCATCGCAGCGACAGCCCGTTCCACACTCCGGCCCGCAAACTGATCGAATCTCTGCGCGTTCAGAAATGCCTTGGCCGCGGGCGGCGGGCCTCCTAGAGTTGGGGTGTTGTTCTTGTCCGCATGAAAAGTCATCCTCTGACGTTGGCGCTGGTGGCGGTGGCGTGCGTGGGTGCGTTGGTGGCGGCCGTGCTGGCCCTGACCCACGTGCTCTCGGCGCGCGAACTGAGCCGGCTGCAATTCCAGGTCAACATGGTGAACCGCTACCATGCGATCGCCCAATCCCTGGCCAACGACGCCGCGGAGTACAGCAAGCGGAATCCGGCGATTAACGAGGTGCTGCAGTTGGTGACGAAGCCGCGTGGCGCGGCGGCGGCGCCTGCGGGCGGGCAGGTTCCGGTGCCGGCGCCTTCGGTTCCACCCTCTGGCAAGTAAGCCCATGAACGATCCCCTTCCCGATTCACATCCTGAAGCGCCGGACTCGATGGAGCCTGGTTGGCAGCGGGAGATTCAGACCCTGCGGACGCTCCTGCACGTGACGCTGGTGGCGTTGATTGTGGTGACGGGCAGTCTCAGTGTGGTGCTGTTGCGTCAAGTGATTGGGATGCGGCGGCAAGTGCGGGAGATGCGGACGGTGGTGATGAATTACGAGAAGAACGAGGTGCCCGTGCTGGAGGAGTTCCGGAAGAAACTGGACGAGTTCGCGCGCCGGGATCCGAATTTCCGTCCGATTCTCTCGAAGTATTTCACGCCGGAGGGGGCGGCCCCGGCTGGGGGCGCGCCGGCGCCGGCGCCGGGACCGGGGA
>CAZVRY010000523.1:0-2977 GCA_964629545.1 uncultured Verrucomicrobiota bacterium
TTGCCGACCTGGCGGGTGATGTCTTGGACGACCTGGAAGCGGGCGTGGCGGGAGAGGGCGGCATCTTCGGCGGTGGAGAGTCGGGAGCGGCCGGGATTTTGGCGAAGGAACTCGCGGCGGAGGGCGCGGTATTGGGAGCGGAAGCTGGGGCTGAGTTCTTCGAGGTAGACGGCGACGTTATAGCTGGGTTGGTTTTCGGCGAGGACGATCCCGGAGCGATCGAGGATTTTGCCGCGCATGGCGGGGACGCGGACGGTGCGGAAGGCCTGGGTTTCGAGGCTGGCGCGGTATTGGGAGGCGGAGGCGATTTGGAGGTGCCAGAGGCCGCCAAGGAGGAGGAGCATGCCGGACAGGACGACCAGGGCGATGGCGCGCAGGGCGTGGTCACCGCGCTTAATTTGGTCGAGGATGAGCATGTGGAGGGATCAGAGGCGTCCCCGTTTGATTTCGCGGTCGGCGCGGAAGGGGGGGTCGCCGAGGGCGGGGTGGTGGACGGCTTGGTTAAACCGGTCGAAGGCCCAAAAGACGGCGGGGGTGAGGGCGGCGCCGCCGGTGGCGACGACGAGGAGGGTCCAGAGGGTATCCCAGCCGAGGTGGGGTGGATGATCGAGGCTGAGGAGGAGGACGAGGGTGAGGACGAGTTTGAGGGTGCAGGCGATCAGGCCGACGATCCACTGGGTTTGGGGGTGGTCGGACTGGATGAGTTCGCGGTTCCGTTGGATGAGGAAGCCGGTGAGGTAGAGGGGGAGGATGCTGATGCCGAAGGGATTGACGGAGAGAGCATCGAGCCAGAGGCCGCCGAGGGTGGCGAGGGTGGCGAGGGTGGCGGGGTGACCGAGGAGGGCGGCATAGACGACCAGCGGGGTCAGGAGGTCGAGTTGTGCGCCAAGGAGGTGGCGGAGGCCGGAGGCGTGGGCCTGAAGGAAGGCGGCGGTGAAGGCGGCGACGAGGAGGGCGGTGATGGTGAGTCGGCTCATGGGAAGGCGACCCAGACTTCGTCGAGGCGGTTGAGGTTGACGGCGATTTGGACTTGGGCTTCGGTATAGAGGCCGTAATCGGCGGGGCGGATATCGATGATTCGTCCGACGAGGACACCGCGGGGGAAGACGCCGCCGAGGCCGCTGGTGACGACGTGTTGGCCGAGGCGGAGTTGGTCGCTATTGGGGAGGGTGAGGATGACGGTTTGCTGGGCGGGGGCGCCGGGGCCTGGGGAGACGATGCCGGTGCGGTCGCCGGTTTCCTGGACGAGGGCGGAGAAGCGGCAGTTGGGGTCCCCGAGGAGGAGGACATGGGAGCGGTCGAAGCCGACGCTCGCGACGCGGCCGACGAGGCCTTCCGGGGTAAGGACGGGGAGGTCCGCGCGGAGGCCGTCGCGGCTGCCGAGGTCGATTTGGGCGGAGCGCCACCAGTTGGCGGGGTCGTTGGCGACGACGCGGGCGAGGCGGAAGCGGTAGGGGGCGAGGGGTTGCCAGTTGAGGGCTTGGCGGAGGCGGGCGTTTTCGAGTTCGGTTTGGCGGGCTTGTTGCAATTGGAGGCGGAGCTGGTCATTTTCGAGGCGGAGGCGGTCGCAGAGTTCGACCAGGGCGCGTCGGGGGACGAGGAGGTTGAGCGAGCCATCGACGGCCTGGTGGGTGGCGCTGGCGAAGCCGAAGAGGGGGAGGAAGAGGCTGCTGAAGACGGATTGGAGGCGGGCGGCGGTGCGGCTGGGGAGGTTCAGGAGAACCATGGCCAGCAGCGCCACGATGCCGAGGGCGATGAGGTGGGACCGGTTAGTCATCATTCACCCCGTCGGGGGACGGGGCGAACGCACGGGGCTTCAGCGGAGAGAGGGGGGTCATCGGCTGGAAGCGACTCGCTTGAGGAAATGCAATTCCTGCAGCACGCGGCCGGTGCCTTCGGCGACGGCCGTGAGGGGGTCATCCGCGATATGGACGGGGAGGCCGGTTTCCTGGGCGACGAGGCGGTCGATGCCACGGAGGAGGGCGCCGCCGCCGGCCATCATGATCCCGCGGTCGACGAGGTCGGCGGCGAGTTCCGGGGGGCATCGTTCCAGGGTGATGCGGATGGATTCCAGGATGCTGCTGAGCGGTTCTTTTAGGGCGTCGCGGACTTCCTCGGAGCGGACGGTGACTGTTTTGGGCAAGCCGGCGCTGAGGTCGCGGCCTTTCACCTCCAGGGTAAGTTCCTGTTCGAGAGGGAAGGCGGATCCGGTTCGGATCTTGATTTCTTCCGCGGTGCGTTCGCCTATCATCAAGTTATAGGCGCGTTTCATGTAGGCCACGATGGTCTCGTCGAATTCGTCACCGCCCACGCGCAGGCTGCGGCTGAAGACGATGCCGGCGAGGGAGATAATGGCGATCTCGCAAGTGCCGCCGCCGATATCAACGATCATATTACCGGCGGGTTCGTGGACGGGGAGGCCGACGCCGATGGCGGAGGCCATGGGCTGTTCGATGAGGTAGACCTCGCGGGCTCCGGCATGGGTGGCCGAGTCTTTGACGGCACGGCGCTCGACCTCGGTGATTCCGGAGGGGACGGCCACGACCACGCGCGGGGCGATGAGCTTGCGGTGGTGCACCCGCTGGATGAAATGTCGAAGCATCGCCTCGGTAATCTCGAAGTCGGCGATGACGCCGTCTTTCATGGGGCGGATGGCGACGATGTTGCCCGGGGTGCGGCCGAGCATGCGTTTGGCTTCCTCGCCGACGGCGAGCACGTTGGTGGTGCCGGCTTGGATAGCGACGACGGAAGGTTCCCGGAGGACGATCCCCTGATCCCGGACGTAAACCAAGGAGTTTGCCGTTCCCAGATCGATGCCAATGTCGTTGGAGAACAGGCTTTTAAGTTGCGCTAACATGAAACGCGCCTAGCACGCGCGGAGGGTAAGTGGGGGGGGAGGCGGGGTCAAGCTCAATAGCCGAGGTTCATCGGTTTCGCAAGGGTGGGTGGGTTCGAGGTGAAGGCAGGCGTTAGCATT
>CAZVRY010000524.1:0-2977 GCA_964629545.1 uncultured Verrucomicrobiota bacterium
CCAACTCAAAAAGGAACTCGTCCACGATTCCCACGCCTGATCAACCTCCGCCCCCTCCACAAACCCCCGCCCCCAAGCGCCGCCCACGCTCGCACCCCCTTCCGCGGCGCCCCGACCAACCCCTTCCCTCCCACCCCCACTCCCCCTACCTCCGCTCCTTCTCCCAAACCTCGTAGCGCTCCTCCAACGCCTCGTGCGAACGCGGCGTCGAGCAAACCAGCACCAAATACGCTACCCGCCAGGACTCCCCCGACTCGAACTCCTGCGGCGCCAAGTCCAATCCCTGCGTGGCCGAAAGATAGGCGAACGGCTCCAGCATCGTGAAGAATTTCAACGGCCCCCGCTGCTCGGACGGCCGCCCCAAACACGCCACGGTCACGTCCCGCGCCCCCATGCGCCCCGTCACCGCACTCCACCGCGCCTCAATCACGTCCCGCTGATCCGACGTCTTGTAGGCCTTCCGCTCCCCGTTCTGGTGCCGCGCCACCCGGTCAAACGACTCCGGTAAGCGCATCCCCAAACCATGATAATCCGCCCCCTCCAACTTCACCCGGCCCGCCCGCGCCCCCACCTCAAACTCCGACTCCCACCGCAACGCCACCTCCTGATTCCGATCGTCCACCGAAACGGTCAAGGTCCTCACCTCCACCAGTAACGCCACCCCACTCGAATCCACCACATCCTTGTCCGCCTCCGCCACCCAGTGAATCCTCTGCGCAAAACCCGCCTGCGGCAACCCCGCCGCATTCCGACCCGTCCGCGTAAACACCAGCTCCACCGGACGCTCGTAACCCGGATGATCCCGCTCCTCCCAGAAATTGTGCCCGTTCACCCGAATCGCATACATCAAACCATGATGATGCAAATGATCCGCCGGCGCGTCCCGCAATACGTTCTCCCCCTGCAACGTGCACAACTCCTGCACATACGGCTTGAATTGCCCCTTCCCAAAAACATACGCCAGCAACCGGCTCCCCCCCCGGCTGACCTCCAGCCGCCCATCCTGCCGGTTCACCTCCACCGACAGCCCCTCCATCGCCCCTCCCGCCGCCCATGCCATGCCCCCACCCGCACCCAGGCCAATCCCCAACACCGCATACCACCCAGCCAACCATCGTGTCGCAGCTTTCATAACCTTACTTCAACACGCCAACGATGCCCCCACCCCCGCCCCCCCGTCAACCGTCATCCACACCCCACCCCCCTCATCCCTCCGGAAACAACATTTCGTCCACATACGTGTCCTGGAAGCGCGGATCGTCGTTCAGTCCCACGTGCCGAACCTGTTCCCGCACCCCCCTGAACTCCCAGTCCCCGCCCCCCACCCCGAATAACGCCAACTTCGCCCCCAATAACGCCGTGTTCCCCGCCGGCACCACCCGCTCCACCGGAAAAGGCAATAACCCGATCCGTTGCGCACTGCGACGACTGATGTAATTCCCAAACGCGCCTGCCAGATACACTGTGCGGATATCCTCCACCTCAATCCCCAACTGCCCCGCCAGCAACTTGATCCCCGCCGCAATCGCCCCCTTCGCCAATTGCACCTCCCGCACATCCGCCTGCGTCAAAACCACCGATCCCGCCAACGACAAATCCCCAGACCGCAAAAACCGCCCCGTCGACCCAATGTGCCCCACCGCCAAGCCGCAAGCCACCGCGTCCACTAAACCGCTCCCGCAAATCCCCCGCGCCACCCCGTGGCCCATCACGTGACACTCCAACACGCCCCCCCGGCACTCCACCCCGACAATCGCCCCGGTCGCCGCCCGCATCCCCGACGAAATCCGCGCCCCCTCAAACGCCGGGCCCGCCGCCGTCGAGGCGCACAGCATCCGCCGCCGATCCCCCACCACAATCTCCCCGTTCGTCCCTAAATCAATCAAGGCCGCCGGTTCCTCCGCTTCATGCAGCCGCGTCGCCAACAACCCCGCCAGCACGTCGCTCCCCACAAACCCGCCCAAACACGGCAGGAATCGCACCCACGCCCGCGACACCCTCCCCCACCCCAACGCCTCCCCCTCGAACTCCAGCAACCCGTCCTGGTCCGGTTCGAAAGGGTGCTGCGCCAACGGCGCCAAATCCACTCCCCCAAACAAATGATGCATCACCGTGTTCCCTACCAACACCACCTCCCCCACCTCCCCAGCCGCCACCCCGCTCTCCTCTAACAACCCCTCAATCATTTTCCCCACCTGCCGCCGAATCGCCCCCGTCAACACCTCCCCACCACCACCCACCGCACTCTCCACCCGGCTCATAATGTCCGCCCCATGCCGCGCCTGCACGTTCAACCCCGTCCGCACCCCCAAAACCTGCGCCGTCCCCCGATCCAATAACTGCGCTGCCACCGTCGTCGTCCCCACATCCACCGCCACCCCAAACCCTGCACCAGGCACAAACTCAAACCCTCGCTCATCCGCCAAAATCGCCGCCTCCCATTGCGCCAACTCAATCCGCAAATCCCCCTCCGCCCGCGCCCGACACGCTAACCGCCATCCCTCCGCCAACTCGCGCTCCGTCAACCGCTCCCGATCCTCCGGCGTGACCGCCAACTCCCCCACCAAGACCCGCACCCGACACCCCTTGCACCGCCCCCGACCCCCACAAGGAAACTCCACCCCCTGCTCAAATAACACGTCCTGCAACCCCGTCCCCCGCGGTAACCTCAAATGCCGCCCCAAGGGATGCAACTCCAAGGTCACCCAATCCGCCGACGATGATCTCAACTCGTGCATGGCCTGATCGCGACCCAAGGCAACCAGCCCCCCGAACCCACGGCAAGCGCAGAATCAACCCGACGCCCCCGCCTCATGACTCATGCTCGGGGAAGGCAATCCGTTGGCGGGGGAAAAGCTGACACCTCCCCGACCTGAGCCATCGCTTCGCTGGAAACGGTTGGGGAGGGATGGGGTGAGGGGTTTCATGGGTAGCTTCCAAGTCGAACGAACCGACGCGCAGGGGGACCATGAACCGG
>CAZVRY010000525.1:0-2974 GCA_964629545.1 uncultured Verrucomicrobiota bacterium
GGCGGGTGGCGATGGCGCTGGGGAAGAGGACGACCATGGAGCCGTTGCAGGTGAAGGTGTCGCCGCTCCAGTTCTCGAGGAAGCGGCAGAGGTTATGGGCGCCGCCGCTGTAGATGCTGAGGGTTCGGCTGGTTTCGACGATGCCGGTGAGAATAGCGGCGTTGAGGGTCATGCTGGAGGCGCGGCGGTCTGAGTAGGAGCCACTGCTGGCGGCGTCGGACCAAGCGGGGGAGAGGGCGGTGACAGCGTCGGCGATGAGGGAGGCGGGGCGGGTGGTGGTGGTGTTGGTGGTGCCGAGGTAGGAGTTATTGGGTTGGTTGAAGTGGCCTAGGACGTAGAGGGGGTTCATGGTGGAGACGGTGAGGCCGCGGGAGGGGAGGGTTTGGCCGTTGATGAGGCGGACGCCGCTCATTTTGGTGCTGGTGGGGGTGCGAGTGTCGGCCACGTAGACGAGGTTGACGGGGGCGCCGCCGAGGACGGTGCGCATGCCGGCGTTGGTGGCCGACCAGACGGCGAGGCGGGAGACATCCAATTCGGTGACGCGGACGAGTTTATCTTCGCGCTGGTCGGTGAAGGTTTTGTTGGTGGTGACGAGGTAGGAGATGTCGGGCCAGGGGATGGGGGTGCGGCTTTGGCTGAAGGGGGCTTTGGCGAAGGCGGTGACGTTGGTGTTGCCAACGATGATGACGAGTTCAGCCTTGTTGAAGTAGCGTTCGCGTCCCATGGGGGAGCCTGGCGATTCGGAGTCCGGGGGCATTTCGATGACGGCGTGGACGGCTTCCGGGCTATTGTTGGTCCCGACCGGGAGGTTGAGGGTGGAGACCCCGGTGTCGCTTTGGGCGCGATAGGAGATGGAGCCGGAGTAGGGGCGGGAGGAGTAGTCCGGGTCGCCGGGTTTGCGGCGGGTGACGATGCGGCCGACGACGGTGACGTCGCTGAGGAAGGTGAGGGAGGCGCTGGGGTAGGTGAAGAGGTCGCGATTGCTGTGGACGCGTCCGGCGACGGACATGGTGGTCATGGAATGGAGTTCGAGGTCGATCCCGTAGAAGATGGCGAATTGGAAGATGGGGATGGAGGCGACCTGAATGTCCTGGTTGACGGCCGCGGTGACGCGTTCGCCGCGGCCGGTTCGGCGGGCATTGGAGAGGATGCGGTAGGTGGAGGCCCATCCGCGGAGCCCGGTGTATTGGGAATTGAGGTCGACGTAGGAGTTGGCGTGGAGCCGTTCGACGAAGGTGGCGTCGACGGTCCCGAGGGCGTTATGGAACTCGAAATCACTCCAGTAGCCGTTTTCGCCGCGGTGAGGGACCATGGCGCGGTAGGCGGTGAGGCGGCCATAGACTTCGGATTCGCCGCCGTCTTGGAAATCGCGGGTGAGGTGGGCGAGGACCTTTTCGGTGGCGGCTTCGGCGGCGGAGACGAGGGTAACGTATTGGTTGTTGCGGTCGGTGAGGCGGGCGTTGGTGGAGGTCCAGTTGAGGGCGCCGGCGAGGACCATGGCGCCGAGGCCGGTGAGGACGAGGACGAGGAGGAGGGCGTAACCGCGGGGGGGTGCGGGGGCGTGAGGATGCTGGACGTTCATGGTCATTCCAGGGCGCGACGGGTGATGCGGAGGCGTAGTTGGTAGTAGTCGTAGTAGTAATCGGGGCCGATTTGGACGACGGGGTAGGAGAGTTGATGGAAGCGGAGGGTGATGCCGATGACGCGGTTATTCTGGCTATTGGTGAGGATATTGCCGAGGTGGTCTTCGGAGCTGAAGATGAGGGTATTGGTGACGGAGCTGGCCATGACATCCATGCTGGAGGCTCCGTTGGTCGTGCGGCGGAGCTTGCCTTCGGAGGACCAATAATAGCGAATGTAATTGCTGAGGTTGGTAGTGCTGTAGACTTGGATGGCGCTTCCCTGTTGGGGAAGACCTTCGGCGATGGGCGTGAAGGAGTAGAGGGTGCCGTTGCCGACCTGGATGATCTTGGCTCCTCGCACTTCTGAAAGGAGGCGGCTGAGGGTTCGGCGGGCGTCGTCGCTGGCGACGAGTTTCGCTTTGGTGATCTCGAAGAAGCGCATGCCGAACAGGTGGACGACGAGGATGCCGGCGATGACCATCATGAGCAGGCTGACGGTGATCATCATCTCGGTGAGGGACAGACCGCGTTGGTTTCGGCGAGGGGAGACGCCGATGCGGAGGCGGTCTGGGGGCCGGCTGGATGGTCCTGGTCGGCGGCTCGATGGGCGGCAGAGTTGCATGGGGAGTGGGCTTACTGGTCGGGGCCGCGGTAGGTGACGATGGTATTGGTGAAGGTGGAACGGCCCATGAAGTTCCAGACACAGTCGACCTGGATCATTTTGAGGGGGGGTGAGGCCGACAGGTCGAGGATGGTGGTGCGGTTGGTGGCGAGGACGACGTTGGTGCCGGAGATGGGGACATCGAGGATCTCGACCATGACGGGGAAGCTGGTGCTCACGAGTTGGTCGACGGGCGGGTTGGCCAAGGGGTCCCATTTGCAGGCGCGGGCCTGTTCGAGGCGTTGGAGGGCGAGGGACTGGGCGGCGAGCGAGTAGGCGGACCACTCGGCGCGGTTGGCGGAGAGGACGTAGCCGTAAATCATGCCGCCGATGGCGAGGGCGGCGATGGCCATGGAGAGGACGACTTCCATGAGGGTGAAGGCCCGCGGTGGGGGTTGGAGCCCGAGGGGGCGTTTGGTGCTCACATTCATGCAACCGAACCGGGTTAAAGCAGGAATTAGGCTAGGTCTGATGACCGCTCATGTCGAGCGTGGAGTCGGCGGGGCCGGGGGCAGAGGGAGGTGGGGTGGAGATGAACTTCTTGCACAAGGGGCGGTTGTCCGTTGAACGTAGGGGCGCGATGCGGACGTTGGGCAATGGATGGGCGTGGGCAGGCTGGTGGAGGTGCTGGCTGGGACTGCTGGTGGTGGGGGGTTGGGGGGCGGCTGGGTGGGGGGAGGGGGGCGGGACA
>CAZVRY010000526.1:0-2956 GCA_964629545.1 uncultured Verrucomicrobiota bacterium
CGCCACCACCCAACCCAACCCACCCGATGTCTCCGTCGCTCCCGCCCCCCCCGCGGCCTCCCCATACCCTTCCAAAGCCAACTCCCGCAACGCCCGCGGCAACAACACCACCACCCCCACCAGAATCCCCAGGAACCGCAGATCGAACACGAACGTACACGCCACTCCCAAATGAAAACACGCGATCAGGAACGACGTCACCCGCTCCCGCCGACTCAACGGTCGCAACATCCGCACCGCCTGCACCAACACCAACCCATGCCCAATGAAAAAGTGCGTGTTCCGCCCCAACATCGCCGCCACCCCATACCCCCCCGCACACCCCAACGCCAACGCCAAACCCTCGCCGATGTTCCCGACCCGCACCGGCCGCCTCGGCACCGCCAAGCACGCCACCCACAACCCCCCATACACCACCGGCAACACCCAGTCGTCCCACGACAGCCCCTGGCAGATAAAACCCAACAAAATCAGTTGATGACGCGCCGACCTCATCCAACCTCCTGCGCCCCATACCGCACCGTCCCCTCCGGCCAACGCGCACCCCCAGGCCCCGTCACCCCCTCCGGCGCATACACCGTCACCCCACGCCCACCCCCGCGCCATCCCTCCACCACCCCCATCACCACCTCGCTCCACCCAGTCACCACCAGCACCACCGCACTCCGACCCGAAACCCGCCCCAAGGCCGCCTCCAAACGCTCCGCCGTCACCCGCCCCTTCGGCGCCTCCACCCGCGCCAGCACATCCAATAACTCGCCCCCATCCGCAAACGGCGGCACCAGCAAGTGCGCCCCCGTCGCCACTTCCAACCACTCCCCATGATGCCCCTCCTCCAACACCGCAAATAACAGCGAACCCGCCGCCCGCACCCCGTCGTCCAAGACCGACGCCCCTGCCCCCGCCTCCGCCACCAACATCACCGCGACCCGCCCCGATAACTCCTCCTCGAACGTCTTCACCATCATCCCCTGCCCCTTCGCACTCGCCTTCCAGTGAATCTGCCGCAGCGAATCCCCTGGTTGCATCGGACGCACCCCATGAAAATGCGCCCCCGACGCCGTCAACCCCCGCCCCCGATACCGCCCCCCGACCATCGCATCATACCCCGCCGCCCGCGGCGACCTCGTCACAAACACTGCCGGATGCACGATGACCTCGCCCGCCAACTCCTGCCCGCACCCGACCTCGACCAGGCCAAACGGCCCCGACGACACCACCCGCACCGCCGCGTTGGGGAATACCCCGCGCTTCCAATAGGTGAAATCCGGCAACACACTCACCCCTGCCCCCGGTCCCAGCCACGCCACCCGCCCCAACTCACCCCACGGCGATTCCACCCGAACCATCCCCACCCCCCGACGCCCCCCATTCACCAGCCGCCAGGGATGCTTCAACCGCTGCCCTTCCGCCACGCGCGCCACCGGCGGCGGTTCCACCATCAACCGCCTCACCCCCCGAAACGCAATCCCCGCATTCGCCAACCCGCTCCCCACCACCACCCCCACCAGCAACAACAGCAACCCCGACTGCGACGTCACCGACGCCAAATACAACAACCCCGCTACCCCCGCCAGCCCCCACCCCATCCGCGTCACCCGCCACGAATACCGTGCCGCCATACACCCCTCACACCGGAACCGGAATCGCATCCAAAATGTGATCGATCACCGTCCGTGCATTCGCCGTCACCGCCCGCGTCCCTTTCCTCGTAATCAGCCGATGCGGCAACACCAGCCGCGCCGCATGCTTCAAGTCGTCCGGCCACACGTAGTCCCGCCCCTGCAGCAGCGCCACCGCCTGCCCAAACACCTGCAAATCCAGACTCCCGCGTGGACTCGCCCCATACTCGAACGCCTCCGCCCGCCGCGTCGCCTGCACCACGTCCACCAAGTACCCCAACAACGCCTCCTCCACCCGCACCCGCCGCACCGCCTCCTGCACCCGCAACAGCGTCTCGGAATCCATCACCGGCTCCAACTCCCCCAGCGGATCCCTCGCCCGCTGCGCCCGCAACATCCGCATCTCCGCCTCCCGGTCCAAATACCCAATGCTCAGCCGAATCATGAACCGATCCATCTGGGCGAACGGCAGCGGATACGTCCCCTCCAACTCCACCGGATTCTGCGTCGCCATCACGAAAAACGGCGGCGCCAACCCGTGCACCTCCCCATCCACCGTCACGCTCTGCTCCTCCATCGCCTCTAACAAGCTCGACTGCGTCCGCGGCGTCGCCCGATTAATCTCGTCCGCCAGCAAAATGTTCGCAAACACCGGCCCTCGCCGAAAAAAGAACTCGTGCCGCTCCTGTGAGAAGATCGTCACCCCCGTCACATCCGACGGCAACAAGTCCGCCGTAAACTGCACCCGCTTGAACTGCGCCGACACCGAACGCGCGATCGCCTTGGCCAGCAACGTCTTACCCAGACCCGGCACATCCTCGATCAACACGTGCCCCCCAGAGACGAGCGTCAGCACCGCGTCCGCCACCACCTGCTCCTTCCCCACAAACACCCGCGAGACCGACTCCACCAACCGCCGCACCTGGGCCGCCGCCTCCAATACCCCAAGCCCCTCCGCCGACTTCCCACCCCCGGCGGCACCACTCATATGCTCGGTCTTCATCATCGTTGTCTATCGGCAGACCAGTAACCCGCCCCCAATCAATCCTCAACTGCGATCTCGCCCACCCCGGGAGTTCTGCCCATAAACCTCTGTCCGAGCCCCGCCGGTGGGGCGAGAGCCCCTGACGCGCCGCCGTGAATAAGCAGGTTCAATGAATAAGGTGACAGGTTCACTCCCTGGGGCACTCCAAGAGCTTTGCCTCAACCCGGCGGTGGACGCGGTCGCGCCAGCGTCGTGGAGTGCGGCGGTGCTCCGCCGCTTTCGATTCGGGCGCGACACCACGCCAACCGGACCGGCCGAGTCAGTCGCGCGAAATCCACAGCGCCAGAGC
>CAZVRY010000527.1:0-2955 GCA_964629545.1 uncultured Verrucomicrobiota bacterium
GGACGGGGCGGTGGAGGGGACGTTGTTTGTGCCCAAGGCGGGGAAGTTGCGGGGGCGGAAGCGGTGGATTGGTTTTTTTCATCATCCCAAGGGGCGGTTGTTGGTGGATGGGGGGGCGCGGCAGGCGTTGCGGGAGAAGGGGCGGAGTTTGTTGCCGCCCGGGGTGCTTCGGTGCGAGGGGGAATTCGAGGCGGGCGAGGTGGTGCGGATTTGCGACGAGGACGGGGTGGAGTTTGCCCGGGGGATAGCGCGGCACGATGCGGCGGCGGTCCGGGGGGGTGAACTTCGTCGGACGGAGGTGGTGCATCGGGACGACTTGGTGATTCTCTGAGGGTATGGCGAAGAAGGGTCAACGGCGGCCGGGGATCGACGAGTTGCTGGAGGTGATGGCGCGGTTGCGGTCGCCGACGGGGTGTCCCTGGGATCGGGAGCAGGATCATGCGAGTTTGCGGTTTCACGCGGTGGAGGAGGTCTATGAGTTGGTGGACGCGATCGAGGCCGGGGATGAGCAGGAGATGGTGGAGGAGTTGGGGGATGTGTTGTTGCAGGTGGTGTTTCACTGTCAGTTGGGGAAGGAGCGCGGGGCGTTCGATTTCGACCAGGTGGCGCGGCGGATTGTGGAGAAGCTGATCCGGCGTCATCCGCACGTCTTTGGGGAGCTGAAGGTGAGGGATGTGGACCAGGTATGGGCGAACTGGGAGCGGATCAAGCGGGAGGAGAAACGTGGCACGGAGCGGGAGCGGCCCTCGGCGCTGGACGGGATTCCGCGGCATTTGCCGGCGCTGCTGCGGGCGCAGAAGCTGGTGAAGAAGGCGCGGAAGGCTGGGTTGGCGGCGGGGGGATCGGGGGAAGCGCCATCGGGGAGGGGGAGGCCGGGGCGGCGGCAGGTGGCGGCGTGGTTGTTCGAGCTGGCGGCCTATTGTCATGGGCGGGGCTGGTCCGCGGAGGACCTGTTGCGGGAGGAGTGCAAGCGTCAGGAAGCGACGTGGCGTCGCCGCGAGCGTCGGGGGCCCGACGGGGGTCGGAGGGGGGGTGGGGATGGCAAGTCCGGCGGGTCGGGAGGGGGAGGGCGAGCGACGGGGGCGGCGCCACCGGCTGGGAAGTCATGAACCGCGGAGCGGGTAGAACCGCGGGCCTGGCGTTGTCCCTCACGCGGGTTCGTCCTTGCGGGGGGGCGGGGGCTGGCGTTGCGTCGGGCGTGGTTCGGGGCGGGTTTTCGGGATTTGCGGGATGTCAGAGCGTCAAGAGATAGTGGCGATTGCGATTTTCGCCTTTACGTATCTGCTGATTAGCGGGCGTCGGCTGAAGGTGTTGCCGTTGAACCGGCCGGCGGCGGCGTTGTTGGGGACGGTGCTGATGGTGGGGGCGGGGGTGATGACTCCGGAGGAGGCCTATCGGGCGGTGGATTACGACACGTTGGTGCTGCTGCTGGGGATGATGTTGATAGCGGCGTATTTGGGGATGGCGGGATTTTTCGATTGGGCGGCGGATGCGATTCTGCGGCGGGCGGGTTCGCCGGAGCGGTTATTGCTCTTGGTGATGGTGGTGTCGGGGGTGTTGTCGGCCCTGCTGGTGAACGACACGGTGTGCCTGATGCTGACGCCGCTGGTGGTGGCGGTGATGGTGCGGGGGGGGCTGCCGTTGCCGCCGTATTTGCTGGCGTTGGCGATGAGCGCGAATGTGGGGAGTGTGGCGACGCTGGTTGGGAATCCGCAGAACATGATGATTGGGAGCATGTCGGGCCTACCGTTTCTGCGGTTTTCGGCGGCGTTGTTGCCGGTGGCGCTGGTGGGGATGGGGATCGCGTATGGGGTATTGAGGTGGGGGTTTCGGCGGGAGTTGCGGGGGGTGACGATGCGGGGGCTGGAGGGGGCGCCGCGCGGGTTGGATGGGCGGCTAACCGTGTTGAGTTTGGTGGCGTTGGGGTTGGTGTTCGTGGGGTTTATGATCGGTTTGAACTTGGCGTGGACGGCGTTGGCTGGGGGGGCGTTGGTGATGGTGTTGGCGCGGCGGGACACGCATGAGGTATTGAAATTGGTGGATTGGCATTTGCTGGTGTTTTTCGCGGCGTTATTTGTGGTGGTGGAGGGGGTGAATCGCACGGGGTTGCCGGATGAGGCCTATGAGCGGGTGCGGGGGTTATTTGGGGGGAGCGCGGTGTCGCAGGCCTGGAACCTGGCTTGGTTCTCGGTGTTGGGTTCGAACGTCTTTTCGAACGTGCCGTTCGTGCTGGTGGCGGGCAAGTGGATGGGCCGGATGGCGGAGCCGGAGTTGATGTGGCAGGTGATGGCGTTGGCCACGACGTTTGCCGGGAATCTGACCATCCTCGGTTCGGTGGCGAACATCATTGTGGTGGAGTCGGCGCGTGGGCAGGCGGAGGTTGGGTTTTGGGATTACTTCAGGTTTGGGTTGCCGGTGACGGTGTTGAGCACGGTGGCGGGGATGGCGGTTTTGCTATGGTTTCATTGAAGTTGTGTTGCTTTCCGCGTCCTGGCCTCGTAAAGATCCGCCATGAGAGATGAGATCCTCGGTTTGCTTGAGGGGAAGGGTTATGTTCCGGCCACGGCGTTGGAGTTACGGCAGCGCTTGCGGCTGCCGGCAGGTCGGCAGGCCGAGTTGGAGCGGGTGTTGGAGGCCTTGGAGAAGGCGGGGCGAGTGGCGCGGGTGAAAGGCAACTGGCTGGTGCCGCCGCGGGAGGCGGATTTGGTGCCGGGGCGGATTCGGATGAATCGGCAGGGCAAGGGGTTTTTGCAGCCGGACGATCCGGGGTTAGCGGAGATTGCGATTCCGGAGAGCGCGACGGGAACGGCGTTGCATGAGGATCGGGTGTTGGTGCGGAGGGATGTGGAGCCGCGCGGGTTGCGGGCGAAGGAGCCGCAGGAGCTAACGGGGGTGGTGGTACGGATATTGGATCGGCGGCGCACTCATATCGTGGGGACGTTGCAGCGGGGGCGG
>CAZVRY010000528.1:0-2952 GCA_964629545.1 uncultured Verrucomicrobiota bacterium
CCCCTTCATGTTCGCCCCGAATTCATGAGGCTCACCCCCGGCTGACCCCACATGCGTTCAGGGCGGATCATGAATTGAACAGTCCGCCCGCCCCGTCCCCTTCATGTTAGCCCTGAATTCATGAGGCTCACCCCACGGCTGACCCCACATGCGTTCAGGGCGGATCATGAATTGAACAGTCCGCCCGCCTGCGCAACGACAATTATTCTTTGCCGCCCACCGGTTGACGGGCCCGGCCCGGGGATTAGGATGCACCATCACGCCGAAACGCCGATACCCATGAAGATCCATCACCCTCGATTCATCCTGGCGCTGCTGCTGAGCTCGCTGGGCCTTGCCTCATCCGCCGCCGCTCAAGTCCTCCCACCCGGCCAGGCGGTTCATTACGAATTGGTCGACGAGAGCACCCTGGTCGAGGATTGCTATCCCTGCGGCCCGCCAACCGTCCTGCGTCCCATGCGCGGTTCCTTCGACCTGGTCCTGGTGGAGGAAACGCCCCTTTCGGCGCGATACGAGTTGCGGGAGATCCACCTCGAGGCCGGCTCGGAGACAGAACCGCGAACCGTAACGGGCAGCGGGACGCTCGAGGTGGGCGGAGAGGTCGCCCTCCGCCAAACCGCGGTCCTGCACTTGGAATACAACGACCGGGCTATCGTCCTCACGAACGAGTCCCCCACCCTGGAACGCTGGTGGCCCATGGTGGCCTTCACGGCGTTGGAAACCCCGGCCGAAGTGTTCTACCTCCGGCTCAATATCGCGGCGGCGCCGTTGCGGGAAATATGGTTCTCCACGGTCCACGGCATGACCCCGGGGCTTCCCTTCCCTGGCTTTCCCCGTCTCAGCCCGGCAGAACTGCTGGCGGAACCGGGTCGCGTGGTCCGTTCGGAAGCCCGGCTGTTGGCGGCCCTCGAAATCGACCCTTGGCCCACCGCCGCGAACGTGGATGCCCTGGCCATCGGGGCCGGCGGGGAGGTCATGTTCTCCCTCACCGAGAACGTCAAGAGCAGGGTGTTGGGTGAATTACAGGAGGGCGATCTGGTTTCGGCCGAGGGCCGGGTCGTGGCGGTGAACCAAGCGCTCACGGTTCCGCTGGGGATGCAACCGCCCGTGCCCGATCTCGGCCTGGATGCGTGGTTCGATCTGCCGGATGGCTTGAAGCTCTTCTCGACCCGGCAGGACGCCTTCTCGGAGCGCCTGGGACGGATGGTCGGCCATGGCGATGTGCTGACCGCCCAGGGTGCGATCTACCGAAGCAACGCGGATCTCCTGGCCCGTTTTGTCCCAACCGATGCGAAGCTCGACTACGGCCTGGATGCGATCCATGTGTGGCCCAGCGGCGAGATCTGGTTCTCCACCCGGGACAGCTTCCAGAGCGAATCGGTCGGCCCCATCGGCCACGGCGATCTGCTCAGCGAAACGGGCTACGTGGTGCGACGGAATCTGCGGTTGGTGGCCGCGTATCAACCCTTGGAGGACCTGGCGGACTTCGGATTGGACGCGCTGTTCATCGTCACGGATTTGGGCGCGGCGACGGAACCGCCGGCGGTGTCGCCGCCGCTGCCGCTGTCCGGATTGCCCGGCCTGCGGGTGCCGTGGACAGGACGTGGGCGGGTGTTCCAGTTGGAGCGGGCCAGCAATCCGGCGGGGCCCTTCGATTTGCTCTCGCCGCTGACCCCGGACGTGGGCTGGAACGACCTGGAGGCCACTTGGACCAGTCACGCTGGATTCTATCGGGTGCGGCAATGGTAGGGTCTCCGTGGCGTCCGCGGGCGCGGCAGCGATGCTTTCCGGAAGGATGGTATCTCTCCTAATCCCTTGCCGTGACGGACCATGACCTGGACACCGCTACCCCCCTGGCGGAATCGCTGCACCCGGCCCCTCAACGACCTCCCCAACCGTCAAACACCCCCAATACCGGCAAGGCATTGCCATCGTCGTCGAAAAATCCACGGCTCCGCAGCCGGCCGGTCACCGCCGGTTCCCACCAGAACACCCCCCGCCCACGCCCGTTCGGCGTGGCCCGGACCAACGACGCCACCGCTTCGAGAAACTGCCGCTGCCCCTCCGGTGTCTCCGGAAACGGCCCCGGCCGCTGCCGAAACTCCGTCGGACGCCAGCAATACGCCACTTCCACCAGAATGATGTCCTTGTCGTAGGTCGTCGCCATGAACGCCAGGTTCTCCCGCAGATCCTCCAGACTCCCGTGCCACCACGGATAATACGACTGCCCAATCACGTCAAACGCCACCCCACGCTCACGCAACCCATCGAAAAACCACCGCGTCGCCTCCCGGTCGCCCCCCTTGTCAATGTGCACCATGATCCGCGGCCGAGCGTTGGTCCCCGTCGCCTCCTCCACCCCACGCACCCCTGCCTTCAGCATCTCCGCAAACAACGGCCATCCCTCCGGCAACTTTCCCTCCGGCCACAACATCCCCGGTGTGACCTCGTTCCCAATCTGAACCATCTCCGGAAACACCCCCGCCTCGCCCAACTTCACCAGCGTCTCCCGCGTGTAGCCCCGGACCGCCTCCACCAACTCCACCCCCGATTTCCCCTCCCACGCACGCGGCTTGATCTGCTTGGCCGGATCCGCCCAGGTGTCCGAATAATGCAGGTCCAACAACCACTTGAACCCCAACCGACGCGCCGCCTGCGCTGACGCAATCGTATACCCGAGGTCGTTCGGCAGACGCGGCGGCGTGTGAAATAACCGCAGCCGAACCCAGGTGTACCCATGATCGTGAAACAACTTCCACCCCGACCGCGGCTCCCCACCCTCCCGAAAAACCGTCCCCCCATCCTCCGCCTGCTTCAGGAAGGATAGATCCGCCCCCACCGCAAACTCCTCGGTGGCCGCCCCGCCCCCTGACCCACCCCCCACCATCCGCCCCCCGCCCCCCCGCCCCCCGCCCCCCCCCCCCCCCCCCCCCCCCCCCCCCCCCCCCCCCC
>CAZVRY010000529.1:0-2884 GCA_964629545.1 uncultured Verrucomicrobiota bacterium
AAAGGGCGTGGCGGCATGGCGGCCGCGGGCACGGGTGGCGGTGGAGGCGTACTTGCGGAGGCGGAGCTTTCCGCGGTTGATGTTAACGTTCATTCTGCTGGCGACGGGGGGCATTGGGCTGGCCTGTTCGTTTGGGTTTTTGCGTTTGGGGTTGGAGGCGATGTGGTTGCGCTATCCTTTGGCCGTGGGGGTGGCCTATGGGGGATTTCTGGTGATGGTGCGGGGGTGGGTGGGTTTGGAGCAACGGCGGTTTGACGGATCGGATCCGGTGTTGAGGGAGGCCTTGAGCGAGGCACACGAGGGGGAGGGGGCAGTGGGAACGAAGGTCAGATCGCAGGGGAGCTCTTGGTTGGACTGGTTGGATGTGCCCGACTTGGACGGGTTGGGGTTGGGGGACGGTTGCCTGCCGGTGGTGGTGGTAGCGGCGGTGTTGGGGGTGTTGGCCGTGCTGCTATGGGCGGTGGTGGGGGCTCCGGCGTTACTGGCGGAGGTGTTGGTGGATGCCTTCCTGACGGGGGTGCTGTATCGGCGGTTGGGGCGGGCGGTGGAGGGCAACTGGCTGGGGACGGCGATTCGGCGGACGTGGGGATTGGTGGTGCTGACGGCGTTGCTAATGGGGGTGGCGGGGTGGGGGCTGGGGGTGATGGCGCCAGGGGCGGTGTCGATTGGGCCGGCGTTGAGCCAGTGGTGGTGAGTTCGGAGATCGGTGATCGGAGTTAAGACTCCTCAACGGGGCGGATCTCGGTATCGTCGTCGCCAGGAAGTCGACATGGTATGAATGGATCGATGCGCACGTGGATGCGGTGGGGGTTCGTCGCTGGCCTTTTGGTGGGGTTGGCGGCGGAACCGAGGGCGGCGGAGGCCGAGTATCGTTTGGCGACGTTTTCGGCAGACATCACGGTCCCGGTGGGCCACGGGATGATGGGTGGCGCGTGGTTATCGACGCGGGTGGCGGATCCGCTGGAGGCACATGGGCTGGTGCTTCTGGGTGTGGACAGGCCGGTGGTGTGGGTGGCCCTGGATTGGTGCGAAGTCCGGAACGAAGCGCTGGAGCGGTGGCAGCAGGTATTGGCAGAGGCCGCCGGGACGGACCGGGAGCGCGTCATGGTGTGCGCGGTGCACCAACACGACGCGCCGGTGGTCGATTTGGGGGCGGAGCGCATCCTGCGCGAGCGCGGGGCGAGGGGAACGGTGTGCGATCTGGAGTTTCACGAAGTTGCCGTCCAACGCACGGCGCAGGCGCTGCGGGCGTCGCTCGCCGCGGCTCGGCCGGTGACGCGGCTCGGCATGGGCGCCGCGGTGGTCGACCGGATCGCGTCCAACCGTCGCTATCTGGCTCCGGACGGTTCGGTTCGGTTCGACCGAACCAGCAGCACACGCGACCCGGTGGCGGCCGCGGCCCCGGAGAACCTGATCGATCCCTGGCTGCGGACGCTGAGTTTCTGGGACGGGGACATCCCCTTGGCGGCGGTCAGCGTCTACGCGGTGCATCCGATGAGTTACTATGGTCAGGGAGAGGTGTCGGCGGACTTTCCCGGGTTGGCTCGTCGTCGGCGCCAGCAGGATTTGCCTGGGGTGCATCAGGTTTACGTGACCGGTTGTGCGGGCAACGTGACGGCGGGGAAGTACAACACCGGTGCGAGGACGAATCGGTTGGCGTTGGCCGAGCGGTTAGCGGACGCGATGGCGCGGGCGTGGAGCGCCACGCGGCACGTGCCGCTCACGCGGGCGGAGTTCCGGGTCGAACGGGTTCGGTTGGAGCCTCGCGACGGGCCCGGGTACACGGTGGCGGATTTCGAACAGACCATTGCCACCAACACCCGTCCGTTTGCACAGTGTCTTGCGGCGATGGGTTTGAGTTGGCGGAGGCGGGCGGAGGCCGGCCAGCGCATCGCCATCCCCTGTTTGGATTTCGGGGTGGCCCAATGGCTGGTGTTGCCGGGGGAGGCGTATGTCGAGTTCCAGTTGGCCGCCCAACGCATGCGGTCGGATAGCTTCGTGCTGGTGGCCGGGTATGGCGAGGGGGCCCCGGGCTACATTCCCACCGAGCGGCACATCGCGGAAGGGGACGGGAACTTGAGCGACTGGTGTTGGGTCGCGCCGGGGGCGGAGGCCCGGTTGTTGGAGGCGATTCGCCGCGTGCTGCGGGTGCCGGAGGACGAGGCAGCCGCCGCGTCGTGGAGGGCCGTAAGACACCGAACCTGTCACGAATGGCACTTAGGGTCCGTCAAGGAATAAGCTATGCATTCGTTGCGCTCAAATTGGCCTGGGGCGAGGCACGAGGGAAGGAGTGTATCCGCGGGATACTCGACCGACCGAGCAACGAAGCCCCAGGCCAATTTCAGCGCAACCCTTCGGGCGGCCGTGCTTTTTCGCTCGGAGGTCGTTGCTCGCTCCTTACAGACCCACCAGGGGTATGCTCGTCGCTCGCGCCTCGTCCGAGCAAAAAATCCCTGGCCGCGAATGCCTAGCTTATTCCTTGACGGACCCTTAGCTAAGGCCGCGTAAATCAGGGGCCTGGCCTTTGCGGTATTTGTTGCGGTGAGGGATTTCCTTGTATTGGTGACGAGGTTCGGTGAGGAGGGGAAAGCATTTGAGCCGTCGTTTCAAAGCCCGGGGTTCGCGGCGGCCGGGGCGATCTGGGACTTGATCTGCCGCGATGACGCGTAACAAACCGGCCAGCAACTGGCGGCGCCGTTTCTGCGAAGTGGCTTAGGCGATGGCGACGGCGTATTCGGTGGTGGCGTCGACGGTGCCCTGGAAGCTGATCCGATCCAGCGGCACGTCATGGAGGGCGGCCGCCTCGACCGCCAAGGTGCGGATCAGATTGTAGGCGATGAAGAACATTTCCAACTCCTTATGCACCATCTTGGGGCTTTGGCAG
>CAZVRY010000530.1:0-1025 GCA_964629545.1 uncultured Verrucomicrobiota bacterium
AAGCCAAAATCGCCTCCAGCAAAATCGGAAGTTATTTTTGCACAGACCCTTAGGGGCTTCGATTCAGGCGCGGATTGCGCGGGGGTCGGGGGTTCCCGCGGATACGGTGAGAAGCGGCGGAGGGCGATGCGCGCGATTCTGTCGATGCCATCCTGCCCGTCATCGGCGGTGGTGGCGGTTTCCCCTGCCTGCGGATCAGGGGAGGGGGGGTGGGGTCAGCCTTTCTGCCATCCGCCCCTCCCCCTCGCTCCTTACCGCACCCATGAACCTGGTTCCGGATATTGTCGGTGGGGCGAGGCTCCTGACGAGCCGTGATGTAGTACGCCCTGGGCGGCTGGCGAGTCCGCTCGCCCTCTCCCCAACCCTGGAAAGCGGAGCGATGGAGAGGGGTTGGGGGGAGGGAGAAAGGGAGAGGGGAACTCCTTCTCGCAACACGAGCATGACTGGTTTGGGGTTGCGGGAGGGTGGCGGGATTTGGAATAAGGGGCCGGATGACAGACGAGCAGCGACTGATCGAACGGCTCCGGCTGGTGGAGGCCCTTTTCGCGGGGGCGGCGACGCCGGGGGAGAAAGAGGCGGCGGCCCAGGCGCGGGATCGGATTCGGGCGCGGTTGCGTCAGCAGGAGCGGACGGAGGTGGCGGTCGAGTATAGTTTCAAGTTTCGGGATCGGTGGTCCCACAAGTTGTTTGTGGCGTTGTTGCGGCGGTATCAGTTGCGGCCGTATCGGTATCGGGGCCAGCGTTACACGACCGTGATGGCGCGGGTGCCGCGGCGGTTTGTGGACGAGACGTTGTGGCCGGAGTTTTTGGAATTGAACAAGACGTTGACGGCGTACTTGCAGGAGATGACGGATCGGGTGATTGCGGAGGGGATTGAGGGGGATATGTCGGATGTGGAGGTGAAGGCGGGGATGGGGGCGTTGGGGGCGGGGGCGAGCCTGGGGGATTCGGAATGACGGAAGCGGGTGCTGATGGATGGACTCCGTTGTGGGGACGGGTCAGGGGCGGGGTGGGATGGGGCTGGA
>CAZVRY010000530.1:1035-2834 GCA_964629545.1 uncultured Verrucomicrobiota bacterium
GGGGGCGGGCGGGGGGTTTGTGTTATGTTGTTTTGGGGTTGTTTTTGTTTGGGGGGGGGGGGGGCGGGGGTTGGGGGGGGGGGGGGTTGGGGGCTGGACCATTGGTCGACGACCTGGCGGATGGCGCGGGTATGATCGGGGGTGCTGCCGCAGCAGGAGCCGATGATGGCGGCGCCGGCCTCGAGGGCGGCGGGGACGGATTGGGCCATGGCCGCCGGGGGTTGTTTGTAGACGGCCTTCATATTCTCGAGGACGGGCAATCCGGCGTTGGGTTGGACCATGATGGGGAGGGGGCAGTGTTCGCGGTAGATGCGGGCGACTTGGGCGGCGCCGTTCATGTCCATGCCGGTGCCGCAGTTGAGGGCGATGAGGTGGGCGCCGCGTTCCGCGGCGAAGGCGGCGGCGCGGTCGGGGTGGACGCCCATCATGGTGACGTAGAAGGTGCCGTCGGTGGAGAGGTCGTAGGCGAGGGAGGCGATGATGGTGGGGGCGCCGGCGGCCTGGGCGGCGGCGATAGCGACGCCGAGTTCCTCGAGGGAGGTTTGGGTTTCGATGATGATGGCATCGGCGCCGGCCTCGACGAGGGCGAGGGCTTGTTCGTGGTAGACGGCCTGGGCCTGGTCCTGGGGCATATCGCCGTAAGGTTCGAGGATGGCGCCGAGGGGGCCGAGGTCGCCGAGCACGCAGCCGGGGCGGTCGCCGAAGGCCTCGCGGGCGATGCGGACAGCGGCCTGGTTGATGGCGCGGACGTCGTCGGCGTGGCGGTGGCGGGTGAGGACAGTGCGGCTGCCGCCGAAGGTATTGGTGATGAGGCAATCGGCGCCGGCTTCGGCGTAGCGGCGTTGGATCTGGAGGACGCGTTCCGGGTGGGTGAGGTTCCAGTATTCGCCACAGCCGCCTTGTTCGAGGCCGGCGAGCATGAGTTGGGTGCCCATGGCGCCGTCGCAGACGAGGCGGCGGTGGCGGACGAGGTCGTGGAGTGGGGGTGGGGTGGTCACGGTTGGAGGAAGATTTCGGTGTCAGTGAGTTGAAGTTGAACGCCTGCGGCGGTGGCGGCTTCCTGGAGGGCGGCCTGGAGCATGAGGATGGGGTCCGGGCTGACGGTGAGGCGTCGCATGAGGCCTTCGCCTTTTTTGGGGCCGACGGTGAGGAGGATCTTCAGGCCTTTGCGTTTGCAGGCGACGCGGGTGCCGTCGGGCAACTGGGTGTTAAGGGGTTTGAGGAAGGCATCCGTGTAGTGGACGCCGATGCCGGATTTGTCGGCGAAGCCGGGCGGGAGTTTCTCGCGCGCGGCCGGGTTGACATTGCACAGTTTGATCATGGGTCTCGGGGCGGTCGCGGGTGGGGGCGATCCGGGTTTACGTTCCGCGGGTCCGCTGCGCTAGAGTGAAGTGAATCACTTCGAAGACAAGTCCCCATTTATGCGGGCGGCTGTCCGCGTGGCAGTAGCAGCCGGCGGGATGGGAGGGGCGGTCCCAGGTTAGGATGCTCTCGAGGGGTTGGCCGACGAGGGGCGGCGGAGCGGAGATGCCGGCCATAAGGTCGTTTGGGTTCTTGAGGTATTCGCACATGGCGGTGTGTCCGGAGTCGTCGGGAGCTGGGGTGCAGTGGGCGGCGGCGATGCGGTAGAGTTCCGAGGCGGGGCGGAGGGTGACAAAGTAGTCGAAGATGAGGGGGCGGCCGAGGTTGGAGCAGGTGGTGCCTTCGTAGCGGAAGCGGGCTTGGAGAGATCCGTCGCGGAGGGGTTCGAGTTGGAGGCGTTCGGCCGCCCATTTGCGGAGGGCGCGGGGGTTCGTATG
>CAZVRY010000531.1:0-2811 GCA_964629545.1 uncultured Verrucomicrobiota bacterium
CCCGCTCACCCCGTGCTCCACCCCCAACCACGGTGCCAACCGACCATGCGAAACCGTGGTCTGCCTCCTGCTAAGCCATTCCATTGGTATGCGTCTGCTCTCGAAAACCTCCCTGCCAACGCCCAAATCGAGCCCCGCGTTCACCCTTGTCGAAGTCGTCCTCTCCATGGCCATCGCCGCCGTCGCCATCGGCGGCATGGTCTACGGTTACATCATCTCCGCCCAACGGGCCGAGTGGTCCGCCTATTCCCTCGCCGCCCAATCCCTCGCCCTCCAACGGATCGAACAGGCCCGAGCCTGCAAATGGGACCCCGCCTCCGCCCCCTCCGTCGACGAATTGGTCAGCTCCAATTTCCCCGTCAACATCGACATCCTCGACATCCCCATCTCCGGCACCAACGTCGTCTTCGCCACCAATCACACCACCATCAGCACCGTCTCCGCCGTTCCTCCCCTCAAAGTCATCCAAGTCGAGTGCGTCTGGAACTTCATGGGACGCGCCACCTTCACCAACTCGCTCGTCACCTACCGCAGCCCCGACCAATAACGCCCCGCACGCCGGCTCGCCCACCCGCCACCATCACCCGCATGAACCTCCTCACCCCCAACCTCCTCCCCCCGGCCGCGACCCCACACGGCTCGCAACCACACCCCCACACCCGCGGACTGACCCTCCCCGAAATGATGATCACTGTCAGCCTGCTGATGCTGGTCGTCGCCGCGATCCTCACCACCCACCTCTTCGGCATGCGCTTCTTCGAGATCACCAAGGCAAAACTGGTGGCCAGCGACGACGCCCGCCGCACCCTCAGCCGTCTCCTCTCGGAAATCCGCGGCGCCAAAGTCATCCAGGTCGGCAACGGCTCGCTCAGTTCCTTCACCCCGGTCGCCGACGGCCAGCTCCAGCGGGGAACCGCCATCCAGGTCTACCCCACCACCAACCTCAACGAATTCGTCCGCTACTACTGGTCCTCCGAAGGCAAACTGCGCCGCACAACCAACGGCGCCACCAGCGTCAACGTCATGGCCAGCTCCGTCACCAACAGCACCATCTTCTCGTCCGAAGACTTCTCCGGCAACGTCCTCACCAATAGCCACAACAACCGCGTCATCGCCGTCAACCTCCACTTCCAACAACTCCAATACCCCATCGTCAACCTCGGCCCCGGCTACTACTACGACCAATATCAAATGCGCCTCCGCATCACCCGCCGCGCTCTCGAATGATTATGAACCTCGCACCCCAACCCCACCCCGCCCCCTCCCAAGGCTATGCCCTCCTCCTCGTCCTCGTCCTGACCGGCCTCGGCACCATGGTCCTCGCCGGCGCCCTCAACTGGACCTCCACCAACGCCCGGCTCAGCGACCGCAATAACCTCTACGTCCGCCTCGCCGCCGCCGCCGAGGCCGCCACCGAAAAGGTCCTTACCCACATCACCCGCGATTATCAGGATGGCGGCGAATCCACCGTTTACGGCAACCTCGCCGCCTACCAGGCCATGGTGCCCACCCCGGAAGAACACCCGGCCTGGGCCGGCTTCGAATTCCACAACGCCCTGGGCAACGCCGGCAGTACCTACGTCCAACGCGTCCTCGCCGAATCCTACGTCGACCTCAATTCCCAATACGCCGGCCTCCGTGGTTGGGCCTCCACCTACCGCATCCTCTCCAATGTCCGACTCCCCGAGCCCACCGAACCCCTCACCGCCGCCGTCAACCAGGACGTCCAAGTCGCCTCCGTCCCCATCTTCCAATTCGCTATCTTCTACGGCCTCGACCTCGAACTCCATTCCATGACCACCATGTCCGTCGCCGGTCGCGTCCATAGCAACCGCGACCTCTACACCTACCCCAGCGCTTCCCTCACCTTCCTCAATGACGTCACCACCGTCGGCAACATCATCACCCGCCGTAAACCCGGTGACCCCGATTACTCGACCCGCCCCTACTCCGGTTCCATCAGCTACCGCGCCCAAAAGGACGTCGGGGTCGCTACCCTCAGCCTCCCCATCGGCACCAACAATACCCCGGACGCCGTCCGCGCCGTCATCCAAGTACCCCCGGATACCGAATCCCCCTCGTCCGCCATGGGCCGCGAACGCTACTACAATAAAGCGGAACTCGTCATCCTGGTCGGCAACACCAACGTCACCGCCTTCGCCAAAGCCCCCTTCAGCACCACCAAAATCGGCATCCCCTGGGACAACCTCGCCTACCTCGTCAGCACCAACAAGACCTTCACCGACCAACGCGAAGACAAAACCGTCCAGGTCACCGAGATCGACCTCTCCCGCCTCGCCACCTGGTCCGCCACCAACGCCGGCATGCGCTCCATCCTCAGCGGCGCCCCCGCCAACCTCCTCTACGTCGCCGACCTGCGCACCACCACCAGCTCCAAAATGAACGGCGTCCGCCTCATCAACGGCCAAACCCTCCCCGAACGGGGCCTCACCGTCTCCACCCTCAACCCCCTCTACGTCAAAGGCCACTTCAACCAACCCACCAGCTCCTACCTCGGCACCACCAATACCACCACCACCCGCCCCGCCTCCCTCATCGCCGATGCCGTCACCGCCCTCTCCCCCACCTGGTCAGACGCCGCCAGCAGCGGCTCCTACTCCTCCCGCTACGCCTCCAGCATGACCCTCAACGCCGCCATCCTCACCGGCATCGTCGAAACCAGCCAAACTTCCAGCATCTACAGCGGCGGCGCCCATAACCTCTGCCGCTTCCTCGAAAACTGGAGCGGCGACGAGTTCACCTGCAACGGCTCCATGGTCGTCCTCTTCCCCAGCGCCATCGCCACCCGCC
>CAZVRY010000532.1:0-2807 GCA_964629545.1 uncultured Verrucomicrobiota bacterium
CCAGGCCATCGCCGCCACCGACTACCGCGGAAGCCCCGAGGACTTCCAGGCCATCTTCGGCGACATCTTCACCCCCATCGCCCCCATGGTCGCCCTCCACGCCACCCTCCATCCCCTCTTCCCCACCTACGTCTTCTCCAATACCAACGAACTCGCCGTCCGCCATATCCAAGCCTCCTTCCCCTTCTTCCGCCGCTTCACCGGCCACGTTTTCTCCTACGAACACGCCGCCATGAAGCCCAACCCCCAACTCTACTCCGTCATCGAAACCCTGAGCGGCTGCCGCGCGGCCGAACTCCTCTACCTCGATGACCGCCTGGAAAACATCGAACAAGGCCGCGCCCGCGGATGGCAAACGCTCCTCCACCAGCACCCTGACCTCACCCTCAGCACCCTCCGCCACCTCGGCCTGCCCTGCCCCCCGTCATCATCATCGGTTTGACTTGCCCCCGCGCCGCGTGAACACTTGCGCCGTGCCCAGCCTGCCTCCTCAACCGCCTCCTACCCCCGCGCCTGCCTCCCAGGCCCGCACCGTCCCCACCCTCACAGGATGACACGGTCCCCGCATGGCCCGGCCTGATTTCACCGCCCTCGCACACGCCACGCCACGCCGACTGCTGGCCATCTACCTGGCCCTCCTCGTCTTGCTCCTCGGCGGTGGAGCGCTGCTTCATCGCGGCCAACAAACCCAGGCCCGCCTCGCCATCGCGGCCGACCTCGCCAACATCGCCCAACTCAAGGTCGGCCAACTGGTCCAATGGCGACGCGAACGGCACGCCGACGCTGCCGTCCTCCGCGAAAGCGACGCCTTTCGGACCCTCGCCGCCCGCTGGCTCGCCCAACCTAACCCGGAAGACGAACAGCGCCTCCAGGCCAAGTTCCGCTCCCTGGCCACCCACTCCCGCTACGCGGATATCCTCCTGGCCGACCCCCAAGGCCGCGTCCGCCTCAGCCTCTCAGGTCCTCGCCCGCCCCTGGCCCCAGCAACCCAACAGGCCCTTGCCCTCGCCCTCCAACAGCGCCAGGTCGTCCTCGGTGACCTCCACCCCAACCTCGCCGCCGCCGCCCCCCAACTCGAGGTGATCGCCCCTTTGACCGCCGACGATTCCGAACCCGCCGGCGCCGTCCTCCTCCAGGTGGACGCCCGCGATTTCCTCTACCCCGTCACCCAAACCTGGCCCACGCGCACCACCACGGCCGAGATCCTCCTCGTCCGCCGCCAGAATGACACCGTCCTCTTTCTCAATGACGCTCGCCACCGCCGAGACACCGCCCTCCGCCAGTCCTTCCCCCTCACCCAGACCAACCTGGCCGTCGTCCGCGCCGTCCTCGGAGAGCGGGGCGTCATCCAGGCGCTTGACCACCGCCAAATCCCAGTGTTCGCCGCCCTCAACCCCGTCCCAGACTCGCCCTGGTTCCTCATCTCCAAGATCGATGCCGCCGAAGCCCTGGCCGCCTGGCGGACCCGCTCCTACCTCGTCCTCGCCGTCCTCCTCTCCCTCGCCGGCGCCCTCGCCAGCCTGATCGTCATCCTCTGGCAACAGCGCACCAAATACCTCGCCCTCGCCCAAGCCGCCGAAGCCGCCCGCCATGCCCAGGACCTCCAACAACAGTGGGTGGAGGACCGCCAACGTTCCGATGCCCGCCTGCAGGAGGCGGACCAACGCCTCCGCATGCTCTGGCAAAGCGTCGAGCAAAGCCCCGTCAGCATCGTTGTCACCGACACCCAGGGAAGCATCGAATACGTCAACCCCAAGTTCACCGAAGTCACCGGCTACACCCGCGACGAAGCCCTCGGCCAAAACCCGCGCCTCCTGAAAAGCGGCCTCATGCCCGACCAGTTCTACCGCGACATGTGGAACACGATCCAGGCCGGAGAAAACTGGTACGGCGAGTTCAGTAACCGCCGCAAAGACGGCACCATCTACTGGGAATCCGCGACGCTTTCCCCCGTCAAGAACCCCCAGGGCGCCATCGTCAACTTCCTTGCGATCAAACGGGATATCACCGATCGCAAGGACGCCGAGCTGCAACGCCAACAACTCCTGGCCGAACTCGAACGCTCAAATAAAGAACTCGAACAGTTCGCCTACGTCGCCTCCCACGACCTCCAGGAACCCCTCCGCCTCGTCGCCGCCTATACCCAACTCCTCCTCCAACGCTACCGCCACCAACTCGACGCCGAAGCCGAACCCCTCATCCAATTCATCGTCGAAGGGGTCACCCGCATGCAACGCCTCATCCAAGACCTCCTCGCCTACGCCCGCGTCAGCTCCCGCCAAAACCCCCTCACCCTCGTCGACACCGAATCCGTCCTCCAACATGTCCGCGAAAGCCTCGCCCTCGCCCTCCAAGAACACAACGCCACCCTCACCCACGACCCCCTCCCCAGCCTCTGGGCCGACGAAACCCAACTCGCCCAACTCCTCCAAAACCTCATCGGCAACGCCCTCAAGTTCCAGCGCCCCGGCCACCCCCCACGCATCCACCTCGAGGTCCGCCCTGCCCCCGACCCGACCTTCTGGCACTTCTCCCTCCAGGACAACGGCCTCGGCATCCACCCCGACTACTTCGATCGTATCTTCGTCATCTTCCAACGCCTCCACTCGCGCCGCAAATACCCCGGCACCGGCATCGGCCTCGCCATCTGTAAACGTATCGTCGAGCGCCACGGCGGCCGCATCTGGGTCGAATCCCAGGAAGGCCAGGGATCCACGTTCCACTTCGCCCGGCCCCGGGGCCGGGGGGCGGCGGGCGGGGGCGGGGGGGGGGGGGGGGGGGGGGGGGGGGGGGGGGGGGGGGGGGGG
>CAZVRY010000533.1:0-2799 GCA_964629545.1 uncultured Verrucomicrobiota bacterium
TACCGATGGACGGTGGGGGCGGATCGAATTGGATTAGCGTCAATGAGCGTTTATTAGCGGTAGGTTCGGGGTTGGGAGATCGGAGATCGGGTTCGCAGATTTGGGGTAGTGACTCTGGGCTCTCTGCGGCTCTGCGCGAAACCAAACCAACGCAGTCGGACGGGGAGTTCCCAAGAAGCGCTCCGCGGATGGGAGGGGGGTCCGTCTTGGGTGACCGGTTTGTGTGGGCTCCCACAGAGGTGCAGAGGCGCAGAGGGGGGCTTGGGGGAATGACCAATGACGATGTCCCGAATCCCCAACCCGATCCGGTCACCGGGGGACGCCGCCAGTTCCATGGGCAACGCTGCGCGGGAGTCGGTGACTATCGACGGATCCAGACGGGCATTGACATGTGCGGGCGTCAGGCGTAAGGGGGGATCATGGGGTGAGGAGACCTGGCGCGGTGGCGGGGGTTGGGGCCGCCGACTGCTCCTGCAACGACGGGTGATCGTCTATGAATGCATATTCTTCGGAGGCGGTTCTCGAGGGGGACACAGGGTTACGGACCGGGCGTCGCCATGGCGGAGGTTGGGTTGGGGCGATCCTGCTGGCGTTGGGCGTGGGTGTTTCGAATGGCGCAGCCCCGCTCAACATGGTGGGCGGGGCGCGATATCATCACACGGCCACCCTGCTGCAGGACGGGAGGGTTTTGGTGGCCGGCGGGTCCGCCGACGCGCCCTGGTCGACGTCCGAGGTGTTCGATCCGGGGTCCCGGAGCTTTGGGGTCAGCGGCCCCATGGGTGTTGCTCGTCAAATGCACACCGCCACGCTCCTGGCCGGAGGCGGGGTGTTGATCGCGGGAGGGCACCAGGGGAGCGGGGCCGTGGCCGCCGCGGAGGTATACGAGGTCAGCACCGGGAGCTTCGTGGGGACGGGGTCGATGGGAACGGTTCGTTACGGGCACACGGCGACGCTTCTGACGGACGGTCGAGTGCTGATCGTGGGGGGCTGCGGGGACACGACGCACGACGGGACCGTGCGGCATGCGAGCGCGGAGGTTTACGACCCCGGGACGGGGTTATTCGCGGGGACGGGTTCGATGGCGGCGCCCAGGTACCTTCACACGGCGACGCTCCTGGCGGATGGTCGGGTTTTGATCGTGGGTGGGTTCAGTCAGCGAGGCACGCCTGGGGGTAAGGATTATTGGGAGGGGCCGCTGGAGACGGCGGAGGTTTACGATCCGGCGGCGGGTGGATTCGCGGCCACGGGTTCCATGGCCGTGGGGCGTTATGCCCACACGGCGACGTTACTGCCGAGCGGGAGAGTGCTCGTGGCGGGCGGGTATTCGGGCACGGCCGAGCTTTACGATGCGGGGAGCGGGACGTTTACGGCGACCGGGGCGATGGCGGGTTCGCGTCAGGGGCACACGGCGACGCTTTTGGCGGATGGACGGGTGTTGCTGCTCGGGGGCGGCACGGTGGAGGTGTTCGATCCGGGAGGGGGGACGTTTCAGTTAGTGGGCATGGGAGCGGAGGTGCGTCAGGGGCACACGACCACCCGGTTGGCGGACGACCGGTTGTTGATTGTGGGTGGGTTTAACACGGTGGCGTTGGCGAGCGCGTTCCTCTATGAGGTGCCGGTCGAGGGATCTCTGGTAGTGGAGGCCGGGCCGGACCAATGGGTGACGGTGAACCCGATCAACGTCGGGACCGTGACGCTGGAGGGCTCGGCGTTTAGTCCAGGGGATTATACGCCGCTAACCTGCGCTTGGTATCTGGGCGATCAATGGTTGGGGTGGGGCGAGCGGGTCGTGGTTGAGGTGGGGCCGGGGCTGTATCCGTTTACGCTTCGGGTGACGGATACGCGGGGGTACGCGGTGTCGGACACCGTGACCGTGACGGTCCAGTTGCCCGCCCCAGTGCCGGGTCCCGTCGGTCCGCAAGGTCCGGAAGGCCCTCCGGGGCCGGCGGGACCTCAAGGTCTCCAGGGTGAGCCCGGGCCGATCGGGGCCGTGGGGCCCGAGGGGCCTCCGGGGCCGATGGGTCCACCGGGTTCACCCGGGCCTATGGGGCCGCCGGGGCCCGAGGGACCGCAAGGTCCTGTGGGGCCGCAAGGTCCTGCGGGGCCCGTGGGACCGGAGGGGCCGCAAGGGAGCATCGGGGTGGCGGGCCCGGTGGGGCCGGCGGGTTCGCCGGGAGTCGGTCTGGTGCAGGGCGCGCTGCTCTTCGTCCGGCGTGGCCAGCCGGCCCCGGCCGGGTTCATTCGTCTCGGGAGTGTAACTCCACCTCTTACGATCAAAGACCAGAAGGGTGTCTCGCGGAAACTGCTGGTGGATGTGTTCGAGAAGACCGAATAGGAGGTCATCCCCTCCCGAGATCTCCGCCTCCGCGGGCGAACTCGGACTTCATGGGCGGGTTCTATTACACGGAGCCCACGGCGACGCCCGAACGGGGCTCGACTTTGTTCCTTGTGGTCGGCGCGCTTGGCTGTCTGGTCATGGTTTATCGTCGGAGTTAGGCAGCCGAAGCCAGAGTGAGTGGTTGAGCGAAAGACCGCGCCGGAAGGCGCGGTCTTTTTTTTCTCTGCGCCTCCGCGCCTCTGTGGTGAATCCCCAACGAGTGCAGTCGAACGGGGAGTTCCAAAGAACTGCTCCGCCAATGGGAGGGTGTCCGTCCGGGGTGACCGGGGCGTTCGGTTTACCACAGAGGCGCAGAGGCGCAGAGGGGGCTTGGGAATGACCAAGGACCAAATCACAAACCCCCAATCCTAAGGGTCTGTGCAAAAATAACTTCCGATTTTGCTGGAGGCGATTTTGGCTTC
>CAZVRY010000534.1:0-1693 GCA_964629545.1 uncultured Verrucomicrobiota bacterium
ATCCCAAATCCCAAATCCTAAATCCTAAATCCTAAATCCTAAATCCTCATGTCCCCCTCGTTCCACCCCCTGGCCAACACCACCAGCCTCCCCTGGAACGACCTCCCGTCCTCTCCCGCCGCCCTCTTCGTCTCCAATGTCGCCGCCGCCCTCGACGACGGCGCCCGCCTCGTCGCTTGGTTCGGTGTCCCGGAACCGCACGGCACCCGGCTCGTCGCCCTCCTCGCCCTTGATACCGATAACACCCTCCTCGCCGCCCGCAGCGACCCCCTCACCCGCGCCTACCCCTCTCTCACCCGCCTCCACCCCCAAGCCCACCTCTTCGAACGCGAGGTCTGGGAGCAACACGACCTCACCCCCATCGACCACCCCTGGCTCAAACCCGTCCGCACCCCGCACGGCCCCCACCCCGCGACCCACCCCTTCTTCCAAGTCCAAGGCCCCGAAATCCATGAGGTCGCCGTCGGCCCCGTCCACGCCGGCATCATCGAGCCAGGCCATTTCCGCTTCCAATGCCAGGGCGAAGACGTGCTCCACCTCGAAATCGCCCTCGGCTACCAGCACCGCGGGATCGAAGACGCCCTCCCCGGCGGCCCTCACCGCGCCACCCTCGCCCAAGTCGAAACCACCGCCGGCGATACCACCATTGCCCACGCCACCGCCTACGCCACTCTCCTCGAAACCCTCGCCCAAACCGAAGCGCCCCTCCGCGCCCAGTGGCTCCGCGCCCTCGCCCTCGAACTCGAACGCCTCGCCAACCACACCGGCGACCTCGGCGCCCTCGCCCATGACGTGGCCTTCCTCCCCACCTCCTCCCTGTGCGGCAAGGTCCGCGGCGACTTCCTCAACCTCACCGCCCTCCTCTGCGGCAACCGCTTCGGACGCACGCTCGTCCAACCCGGCGGCTGCCGCCACGACCTCGATCCCCCACGCTCCGAGACCCTCCTCAACCGACTCCGACAAGCGCGCGCCCAGGTCGGCGCCGCCGCCCAATGGCTCTGGGACGCCAACGCCGTCCGCGCCCGCTTCGAAGGCACCGGCCCCGTCCCCGCCAGCCAAGCCGCCGAACTCGGCCTCGTCGGCGTCGCCGCCCGCGCCTCCGGCCTCGTCCGCGATGTCCGCTTCGATCACCCCGCCGGCTGGCATCGCTTCGCCCAAATCCCCGTCGCCGTCTGGCCCGACGGCGATGTCTTCGCCCGCGCCCGCGTCCGCTGGCTCGAAATCGATCGATCCACCCGCTTCATCGAGGAACAAGCCGCCGCCCCTCCCGATGGCCCCATCCATACCCCGCTGCCTCCCTTAACCCCTCACACCCTCGCCGTCGCCCTCGTCGAGGGCTGGCGCGGCGAAGTCTGCCACGCCGCCCTCACCGACCACACCGGACGCCTCCAACGCTACAAGATCGTCGACCCCTCTTTCCACAACTGGCCCGGCCTCGCCCTGGCCCTCCGCAACCAAGCCATCTCCGACTTCCCACTCTGCAACAAAAGCTTCAACCTCTCCTACTGCGGATTCGACCTCTAACCCCGCCCCCGATGTTCGCCCTCGACACCCTCACCCACCGACTCCGGGCAGGCCAGCAAACCATGGCCTACCCGGACGGGGGGCCCCGCCCCCCCCCCCCCCCCCCCCCCCCGCGGCGGCGGGCCCCCCGCCCCCCCCCCCCCCCCCCCCCCCCCCCCCCCGCCCCCCC
>CAZVRY010000534.1:1703-2797 GCA_964629545.1 uncultured Verrucomicrobiota bacterium
GCGGCGGCCTGCGCCTCGATGCCTCCCGCTGCCCCGCCCACTGCTCCGCTTGCCTCCCCGTCTGCCCCACCCTCGCCATCACCCAAACCCCCTCCAGCCCCACCACCCTCGACCTCGGCCGCTGCCTCTTCTGCGGCGCCTGCCTCGAGGCCTGCCCCACCCAAGCCCTCACCCACACCCACGATCACCGCCTCGCCACCCGCCAACGCCACGACCTCCTCCTCGGCGCCCCCGGCCACCACACCGCCCGCCTCGCCCAAGCCCTCGATTCGCGCTTGCGCCGCCTCTTCGGACGATCCCTCCGCCTCCGCCAAGTCAGCGCCGGCGGCTGCAACGCCTGCGAGGCCGATACCAATGTCCTGGGCACCATCGGATGGGACCTCGGCCGCTTCGGAATCCAATTCGTCGCTTCCCCACGCCACGCCGACGGCCTCCTCATCACCGGTCCCGTCTCCCAAAACATGCGGCTCGCCCTCGAGAAAACCTACGCCGCCGTCCCCACCCCCAAACTGGTCATCGCCGTCGGCGCCTGCGCCATCGCCGGCGGCCCCTTCGTCGATCACCCCCAAGTCCTCAACGGCGCCTCCGCCGTCGTCCCCGTAGACCTCTTCATCCCCGGCTGCCCACCCCACCCGCTCACCATCCTCGACGGCCTCCTCCGCCTCCTGGGCCGACTCCCCGCGGACGCCCCACCCCAGACAGCCAAAACCTGACCGTCGAACGCCACACCCCGAACCCCAGCCGCCAAGCAACCCCACCCCTCCCTCCTCGCCCATGCAACCCCCCTCACCCCCATCCCAACCCAACCCCCATCACCTCAGTACCCGCCAAGTCGTCCTCGCCTTCACCCTTACCCTCCTCGCCGTCCTCCTCGGCTATGTCATCATCGATCGCTCCCTCAAACGCCAACAACGCCAACGCCCCCAACCCATGTGGACCCCCGACCACTCCAAACCCCAAAGCCCAACCCCCAATCCCACCCCCAAATCATAATTCGTAAATAATAAATCAACATTACATGAGCAACCCCACCCCCACAGGAGACACCGGCACCCCCCGCCAGCTGTACAACCGCCGCACCACCAAAAGTCACC
>CAZVRY010000535.1:0-2796 GCA_964629545.1 uncultured Verrucomicrobiota bacterium
CAACCGCCTCTCCCGAGGCTGCCTCATCTCCACGCCCCCCACCCTCCCCACCGCACCCCCTCCCCCCGCGTCTACCTCTCGGCCGGCATCCACGGCGATGAACCCGCCGGCCTGCTTGCCATCCTGCGCCTGCTCGAAGCCGATCTGCTCCCACCCCACCTCGACACCTCGATCTGCCCCTGCCTCAACCCCACCGGTTGTCGCGCCGGCACCCGCGAAAACCGCACCGGCTGCGACCTCAACCGCGATTACCGCCAACCCAAAAACCCCGAGACCCAGGCCCACGTGCACTGGCTCGAACGTCAGCCTCCGTTCGACCTCACGTTCTGCCTCCACGAAGACTGGGAAGCCCACGGTTTCTACCTCTACGAACTCAACCCCGAACTCCGACCCTCCCTGGCCACCACCATGATCGACTCCGTCCGGCCCCTCTGTCCCATCGACCTTTCCCCTGAAATCGAGGGACGCCCGGCCCACGGCGGCATCATCCGCCCCAACCTCGACCCCGCCTCGCGCCCGGAATGGCCGGAGGCCTTCTACCTCCTCCAACACAAAACACGCCAAAGCTACACCCTCGAAGCCCCCTCCGATTTCCCACTCGACACGCGCGCCACCGCCCTCGTCACCGCCGTAACGGCCGCCCTCCAAGCATGGCTGCCCGCCCTGCCAACCACGGCGCCTCAGCCGCTACGCTGAACCCGCGCCTCCCCCCTTGCCCGGACCCGCCCTCCCCCCGGCCCGACCTTCCACCGCGACCGACTTCTCCCCGCCCGCCTTCGAGGCCTCCAGGGTCGCGACATCCAGCCCGTGCTCGTCTCGGTACCAATGCTCCGTCACCCGCCCGTCCCACCACGCCCAGTTCACAGGATAAACATCCGGATCGAAAATGACGTGGTAAAAGTGCCAGACGATAATCGCCAGGCAGGCCAGCAGGGCCTCGTAATAGTGAACCGTGGTGGCCACGTCGATCGCCCACCCCGGCAAGAACCGCGTCGCATCCACCTTGAACCATAATAGGAACCCCGTCACCGTCATGATCACGGTCCCCCACACCACCGCCCAGTATTCCATCTTCTCCACATAGCCAAATCGCCCGAATTGAGGCCGCTGACCCTTCCCCAGCAAATGACCCACATTCGCCAACGCATCCGTCGCATCCTTCGGCCGCGGCCACAGATCCCGCAACAGCCCGCGCCCCTCCTGCGTCAGAAATACATAGTAAATGTGGTAGAACGACCCCAACAGCATCAGCACCGCGGCCACTCGATGGATCATCCGACGCAACATCTCGTCCGAACCCATGCTGTGCCCAATCCAGGAATCCGGCCACTTCAACGCGAACCCAGACCACGCCAACACGATGAAACTCACCACCAGCACCCCATGCTGCCAACGCTGCGAGGCGGTCATCCTCGTCACCGTCCGATTCCGCGCCCGCAAGCTCGCCAGGGCCTTGCGCCCCCACACCAGCAAATTGTGAAACACCATCCCCCCAATCGTGGCAATGATGAGGGCCACGTAAATCCGCCGCACCCAGCGGTTCACCACGCTCCCAATCTCGTCGTCCGCCAAGTCGTCGAAGTGCACCTTCTGCTGGGCAAACCCCTCGGTCGCCCCAGGATGACATTTCCCGCACGTCTCCAGCAGGTTGCTGGCATGGATCGTCGAGCGCTCATCCGACGACGGCAAGATCCTGTGCACCCCATGGCAGCTCGCACAGTTGGCCGCGTGCGGCAGCCCGTGCTTCGCCGCCAACCCGTGGTAACTCTCGAAATACGTCCGCACCCGGTTCCGCGACATGCGAAACTTCGTGTTGATCCGTTCCGACGCATGGCACTTGCTGCAAATGTCCCCCGCCACTTTCATCGGTGACGCCCCTTTCAACCCCTCGATGCCATGCTCGCTGTGACAATCCAAACACGTCGCGGCCTCCCGACGCCCCTTCGCCGCCGACTTGCCGTGCACGCTCTCCGCCACATCCGCCACCGCGTCCGGATGGCAGTCGCCGCAAGTCGCCGCCAACTTCGAAAAGTGTAGCGGTGACTCCGGCGAGGTCGGCGCCAGAATCGCGTGACTGCCGTGGCAATCCTTGCACGTCGCCGACTCCACGATGCCTGCCTTGAACGCCAACCCGTGCACACTGGCCCCGTAGGACTCCGAATACTGCTCGTGACAGGCCCCGCAGTTCACCACCTTCGCCGGCACCTCGTCGTCAGGGTGCTTGGACGTCAAGTCCGTATGACAACTCTGACACGAATTCGTCCGATGCACCGACGCCTTCAACACCGCCGCGTCCACAAACAAAGAAATCTCCCTCCCGGCCGCGTTCGTCTTCGTCAGCGTATCGTCTGAATGGCACTCCAGACAATCGGCATCAGGAATCGGCTGCGCACAGAGCGGACCCGAAATCAGGACCGCCCACCCGAAGACCAGCGCAGCCACGGCATGGCTTGGTAACCGCATGGTCCCAACTTGCGCCAAACCAGCACTATTAACCACGCTTCATTTGCCAAAATCTACACGGGAATTGCTTATCGTCTCCCCCGCAGCGCATCCCCGAGTTGGCGGTCAGGACCACGTCGATGGCACCCGGTCGGCCGACCTCCGTGCTGCCGGACCGCCGGCATCCGTGCCGGCTCGAGGGACTGGCCGCCAGGATGGCGGCGCTCCGACCCGGCCGCCGACCACCTCGGGACGCACCATCTCTCCTCGAGCCCCTCGCCCCCCGCCGGCCGCGGGCCGCCCGCCGCCGGCCCGCACCGGCCCGGGACGTGCCAGGCCCGGGCGAACCGGGCC
>CAZVRY010000536.1:0-2793 GCA_964629545.1 uncultured Verrucomicrobiota bacterium
TAGGATTAGGATTAGGAGTTGGAGCGAGGATTCAGCCTTTAGCCTTTCCGGTTCATGGAGAGCGTGGCCAAAGTCCGGGTGAGGGGCGGTCCGAGTTTCAAAATGAGAATTGCTGGTGGGGCGCGGTTTTGCTGTTCGGGCAGGGGGCGGCGGGGTAGGGTCGGATTGGCTGCTTGAGCGGCCGTGCATGACATCCAAGTTGTTTTCCGAGCTGGGGCTTTCTGCGGAGTTGCTGAAGGCGATCGACCGTCTGGGTTTCGAACAGGCCTCGCCGATTCAAGCGGCGGCCATTCCGGTGCTGATGGCGGGGAAGGATGTGGTGGGGCAGTCGCAGACGGGGTCGGGGAAGACGGCGGCGTTTGCGATTCCGGCGATCGAGCGGACGGATCCGCAGCGGCGGGCGGTGCAGGTGTTGATTTTGTGTCCGACGCGGGAGTTGGCGGTGCAAGTGGCGGAGGAGGTGCACAAACTGGCGTTGTTCAAGCGCGGGGTGCACGCGTTGCCGATCTATGGGGGGCAGTCCTACGAGCGGCAGTTTCTGGGGTTGCGGCAGGGGGCGCAGATTGTGATTGGGACGCCGGGGCGGGTGATGGACCACATGCGTCGGGGGACGTTGAGGCTGGACGGGGTGCGGATGATGGTGTTGGACGAGGCGGACGTGATGTTGGACATGGGGTTTCGGGAGGACATCGAGTTCGTGTTGCAGGCGTTGCCGGCGGAGCGGCAGGTGGTGTTTTTTTCGGCGACGGTGCCACGGCCGATCCAGGAGTTGATCGAGCGGTTTGCGCGGGAGCCGGAGACGGTGCGGGTGACGCAACCGACGGTGACGGTGCCGACCGTGGAACAGGTGTATTACGAGGTGGATCGGCGGTTCAAGGTGGAGTTATTGACGCGGTTGATCGATCTGCACGACTTGAAGCTGGGCATTGTCTTTTGCAACACCAAGAGGATGGTGGACGATCTGGTGGATCACTTGGAGGCACAAGGGTACTCGGCGGATCGATTGCATGGGGACATGAGCCAGGCGATGCGCGACCGGGTGATGACGAAGTTCCGGAAATCGGGGTTGGAGTTTCTGGTGGCGACGGATGTGGCGGCGCGGGGGATCGATGTGGACTCGGTCGAGGTGGTGGTCAACTACGACCTGCCCTATGACGTCGAGGATTACGTGCATCGGATTGGGCGGACGGGGCGGGCGGGGCGGAGCGGCATGGCGGTGTCGTTCGTATCGGGGCGCGAAGTGTTTCAGATTCGGAACATCGAGCGGTTCACGAACTCGCGGATTCAGCGGGGGCGGGTGCCGACCTTGGCGGAGGTCGAGGAGGCGCGGACGGACGTGTTCCTGGCCAAGGTGCGGGCGACGTTACAGGCGGGGGATTATCCGCGGCAGGAGCACTTCATCGAGCGTTTGCTGGAGGAAGGGTTTAGCACCACGGAGATCGCGTCGGCGCTGTTGTTTCACTGGCAAGGGGGGGAGGCGACAGGAGGCGGAACGGAGGGCGGCAGGTCCGCCCGGCCCGCGCGGCGATCGGACGCGTCCCCGAGCGGGGCGGCGGATAGGGCGGTCTCGCGTCCGATGGCGGATGGTCGCGGACCGCGGCGGGAGGCGGTCCGGGAGGTTCGAGTGTCGCCGCGGGCGGCGTCGGGACCTGCCCCCGCGGTTCCTCCGGCGGGCCCGGCAGCGCCGGCGGCCGTGGGGGGGGCGGCGCCGGCGGCGGTTTTGCCGGCGGCCTCGGCCCCGCCGGCGGTTCCGATTCGGCCGGCTCCGGAGCCGGCGAGTTCTCGCCGGGCTGCGTCCGGGGTCGAGCAGGCGAGGGCGGAAGGGGAATCGGCTGTCCGGGGTGAGGGATCGGTGTCGTTGCGGGGGGAGGCGAAGGGGCGGCGGGAGCCGCGCGGGGCGGAGGTGGTGCGCACGCCGCCGTGGCTCAAGGGTCCGAAGGCCGGGGTTGAGCGCGTGCGGCAGGCGCCGGCGGGTCCGGCGAAGGCGGCGCCGAAGGCGAGTCGGCGGACGCCGTCGCATCAGACGCGTTTATTCATGAACGTGGGGTTGGAGATGGGGGTGAAGCCGATGGACATTGTGGAGTTGGTGATGGGTCACACGGGGTTGCCGGCGAAGGTGGTGGGGACGGTAGATTTGCGGGAGCGGCATCTGTTTGTGGATGTGGATACGGAGCAGGCGCCGGGGATTGTGTCGAAGTTGAACCGGGCGTATTTCCGGGATCGGAAGTTGAAGGTCAAGACGACGGCGGGGACGGAATCATGATTTAGGAATTATGATTTAGGAATTAGGAATTATGATTTATGATTTTGGGGTGGGGCGGGGGGCAGATCCCGAGGACCGCTCTGGAAATCATAAATCATAAATCGTAAATCATAATTGAAGTCGGAGTCGGTAGAAGCGGGTAGGGGTGTCGAGGGGGCGGGGGAGGACGACTTCGAGTTCCTGGCCGGTGCCAAGGATCCAAGGCTGGGCGGGGGCCCAGGATTCGGTGGGGATGGAGGCAGCGGATTCGAGGACGTAGGCGCGGCCAGGGACACTGGGGAAGCGCAGGAGGACGGCGTCTTCCATGGGGGTTGGGGGCAGGAGGCGGAGGGTGCTGGCGGCGAGTTGGGGGTGGGTGCCGGCGTAGAACTCGTCGAGGTTGGAGAGTCCATCGGCGTCGGGGTCGAGGAGGGCATCGCGGTCGAAGAAGGGGTCGAGTTGATGGATTTGTTCCCAGTGATCGGGGAGTCCATCGGCGTCGGCGTCGGTGGGCGGGAGGAGGGTGATGGGGGCGGAGGCGCCGGCGTGTC
>CAZVRY010000537.1:0-2783 GCA_964629545.1 uncultured Verrucomicrobiota bacterium
CCGCCAGGAGCCGGCCAGCGGCGCCGCGGTGGGGGGGGTGGGCCGTGCTGTTTGGAGTGCCTGGCGGATGAACTGGCGGGGTGGTTGGATGGGTTGGGGATTGAGCGGGTTCACCTCTTGGGGTGGTGCATGGCGGGGAACGTGGGACAGGTGTTTGCGCTGCGACATCCGGAACGGCTGAAGTCGTTGGCGCTGGTCTGCACGACGCCCACGGACGCGCGGGTGCGGGGGCTGTCGTCGGAGGATTTAGAGATGTATGCGGCGTCGCCGCTTTACACTTACGAGATTGAGTTTCAGAACCTGGTGCGGGCGGGGTGGATGACGGAGGGTCGACGTGAGGAGTTACTGGGAGAGGTGGGGCGGCATGGTTGCGCGGTGGATCCGGTGGCGACGCTCTATTACATCGAGGAGCTATTTCGGTTCGACACGCGGCTGCGTCTGACGGAGGTGCGGGTGCCGACGCTGGTGATGGCGGGGCGGTGGGACATTGCGTTTCCGGCGGTGCAGGTGCGGCTATTGGGGGAGGGGATTGCGGGGGCGCGGTATTACGAATTGGAGAAGTCGGGTCACCTGCCGTTTTTGACCCAGCCGGATTTGTTCAACTATCTGCTGGAGGAATTCTGGGGATCCTCGCAGCATGCGGCCGAACGACGTAGTTAAGAAAGACGCATGCCTGATCTGGTTGTCGAGCCACTGACGGTCCCGCCGAGCGAAGGCGCTCGGGGGCGAGGGTCTTCCGCTGCCTCGGCGGGATCGCCGGGCGCGGGGGGAGCGGAGGGAGTGATTCGGCGGTTACCGCGGCGGCCGCGGGTGGAGGCGGACGAGAGTCGGTCGTTTGGGCACAACTTCAAGATCCGGAGCAATGGGAAGTCGCGGGTGGTGCGGGCGTCGACGTGGCAGACGCTGGTGCGGTTGGCGAGTTGGACGTCGGCGATTGGCGGGTTTCTGCTGCAGGTGTTGAGGGATCGGGTGGGTCGGCGGGACACGCTGGCGCGGCGGGCGGTGTTATTGCGGCGGATGTTGGAGCGGATGGGGCCGACGGCGATCAAGGTGGGGCAGCAGTTGTCGGTGCGGGCGGACATGTTGCCGTATGAGTATTGCCAGGAGTTGAACAAGATGCTGGATCGGATGACGCCGTTTGATTTCAGCGTGGCGGTGGCGACGATCGAGCGGTGTTTGGGGGGGCCGCTGGGGGAGTTTTTCAAGACCTTCGACGATGTGCCGATCGGGGCGGCGTCGCTGGCGTGCGTGTATCAGGCGGAGTTGCACACGGGGGAGTTGGTGGCGGTGAAAGTGAAGCGGCCGCGGATCGGGCAGGCGGTGAGCGCGGATTTGGCGGCGATCGGGTGGTTGTGCGGATTTGCGGAGTGGTTGGGGGTGATCCGGCCGGGGCTGACGCGGAATTTCCGGGCCGAGCTGACGAGGATGTTGTCGGAGGAGTTGGATTTCATCTTGGAGGCGCGCTACACGGAGATTTTCCGCAAGCAGAGCAAGCGCAACAAGTATATCAGCGCGCCCCGCGTCTATCATCGCTACTCGGGAGAGGACGTGATTGTGACGGAGTTCATTTCGGGGGTGTTCCTGATTGAGATCCTGAATGCGTTGAGTGAGAACAACGAGGCGGCGTTGGAGTCGTTTCGGGCGCGGGGTTACGATTTGCGGAAGCTGAGCAAGCGGATGATGCGGATTTTTCACTGGGAGGTCTACGAGACGCATTTCTTCCATGCGGATCCGCATCCGGCGAACTTGATTGTGCGTCCGGACAACACGCTGGTGATGATTGACTTTGGGTCGTGCGGGTCGGTTTCGAAGGCGATGCAGCGCAAGTTCATGCTCTTTCACCGGCTGCTGATCGAGGAGGACGTCCATGCGATGGCGCTGACGACGATCTCGATTTTCGAGCCGTTGCCGCCCATCGACACGGAGGCATTGTGTCACGAGTTGACGACGATTTACCGTCGGCTGCTGATTGCGAACGAGTGCAGCAATGCGAGTTGGGAGGAGAAATGTTCGGGGGGGATGTGGATGCAGGTGATATCGGTGTGTCGGGATTTCAACATCCCGATGAACCTGGACACCCTGCGCATCTTCCGGGCGACGTTCATGTACGATTCGATGATCTACCGGATGGCGCCGGATTTGGATCCGCGGAAGGAGTATGCGAAGTGGGAGGAGCGGTATCACGAGAAGTCGCGCAAGAAGGCGCAGCGGGCGTTGGCGCGGCGGGCGTTGGGGCCGTTGGACTCGGACTATTCGCGGCTGATCGAGTTCTTGAAGCTGGGCGAGCAGACGCTGCACCGGTTCCAGAAGTTTTTGGACACGCCGAAGTACAATTTCGGCTATTCGGTGAGCAAGGTGGCGTTCGTGTTTTCGGCGTTGATCAAGTCGTCGATTCGCGGGATGGAGTTCTTCTTTTTGTTGTGTTTGATCCAGTTGGGGGTGCTGACGGTGACCAAGGCGGCGGACGCGCCGCCGGTGGATTTCATGAATGTGATGAGCAGCGTGTTGGCCAATCCGGGGTTCATCATTGTGACCTTGCTCTACATCCTGCATGTGTTGCAACGGATGATTGTGCGGATGGACGACATTGACACGAAGTAGGAGGGCGAGGCATGGCGGGCGACCTGGGTGTGCGGGTGGAGGAGGCGAGGCTGTATTTTCTGCCGGTGGAGACGCGGGTGCCGCTGAAGTTCGGTCCGGAAACGCTGACCTCGGTGACGTGTGCGCGGGTGGGGATGGTGGGGGGGGGGGGGGGGGGGGGGGGGGGGGGGGGGGGGGGGGAG
>CAZVRY010000538.1:0-2748 GCA_964629545.1 uncultured Verrucomicrobiota bacterium
CCCCCCCCCCCCCCCCCCCCCCCCCCCCCCCCCCCCCCCCCCCGGGTAAGCGGAGGGAGATTTGATGACGTTTTCGCCGGCGGTCGTCTAGCATCGCATGAACGCCGGGATCCAGGTCGGTGCAAGGTCGCGCATCGTGGTCGACGGGAGGTTTTTCCGTCTTGACGGCGAGAAGGTATGGTTGCGCGGGGTGACCTATGGTCCGTTGGCGCCTGGGGAGTCGGGGGATGGTTATCCGCCGGAGGCGAGGGTGGGGGAGGATCTTGGGCGGATGCGGGAGTTGGGGGCGAACGTGGTCCGGGTGTATGAGGTGCCGCCGGTTTGGTTTTTGGACTTGGCGAGGGCGCGGGGGGTGCATGTGTGGGTGGACGTGCCGTGGGGCAAGCATCTGTGTTTTCTGGACAGCGCTGCGGGGCGGGCGGAGGCGCGAGACAGCGTGCGTCGGGCGGCGCGGGGGTGTGCGGCGCATCCGGGTGTATTGGCGATCAGTGTGGTGAACGAGATTCCGCCGGACGTGGTGCGTTGGAGTGGGGCGCGGGCGGTGGCGGCCTTCATTGCTGAACTGGCGATGGTGGTGAAGGAGGTAGATGGCGGGTGTTTGGTCACGTTTGGGAACTATCCGCCGACGGAGTATTTGCGGCCGCAGGGGTTGGATTTTCTGGCGTTCAACCTGTATCTGCATGACCGGCGGCCGTTTGAGAATTACCTGGCGCGTTTGCAGATGGTGGCGGATACGAAGCCACTGGTGGTGGGGGAGTTTGGGATGGACACCCTGAGGGAGGGGGTAGGGCGGCAGGCGGAGGTTTTGGGGTGGCAGGTGGAGGCGGCGTTTCGGTCGGGGGCAGCGGGGGCGGTGGTTTACAGTTTTACGGACGAGTGGTTTCGGGGGGGGCGGTTGGTCGAGGATTGGGAGTTTGGCTTGGTGACCCGGGATCGGCGGGCCAAGCCGGGGTTTTGGGCGGTGCAGCGAGCGTTTGCGGCGGCGCCGAGGTTTCCGTTGGCGCGTTGTCCGATGGTGTCGGTGGTGGTGGCTTGTTACAACGGGGGGCGGACGTTGGGGGCCTGTTTGGACTCGTTGACCAGGCTTCGGTATCCCTCTTACGAGGTGATCCTCGTGGACGACGGATCGACGGATGGGACGGCGCAGATTGGGTCGAGGTATGAGGGCGTGCGGTTGATACGCCACGAGGTGAACGAGGGGTTATCGGTTGCGCGGAACACGGGGATAGCGGCGGCGCGGGGGGAGGTCGTCGCGTTTCCGGCGGCGGCCGGGGGGGCGGAGGTGGAGTGGTTGTATGACGGGCTGGGGCCGCTGATGGGGGGGGTTTGGGGCGGGGTTGGGGGGCCGAACCTGCTCCCTCCCGACGACTCGGAGGTGGCTGCGGCGGTGATGGTTTCGCCGGGGGGTCCTGCGCACGTGATGTTGACGGATCGGGAGGCGGAGCACATTCCGGGGTGCAACATGGCGTTTTTCAAGTGGGCGTTATTGGAGGTGGGGTGTTTTGACCCGGTGTTTAGGACGGCAGGGGACGATGTGGATGTGTGCTGGCGGCTGCAGGCGCGCGGGTGGCGGATCGGGTTCAGTCCGGCCGGTTACGTGTGGCATTATCGGCGGTCGACGGTGCGGGATTATCTTGGGCAGCAGGCGGGGTATGGGGAGGCGGAGGCGCTGCTGTTGCGGAAGCATCCGGAGTATTTCAACTGGGCGGGGGGCAGCATGTGGCGAGGGCGGATTTACTCGCCGGCCGGGCATGGGGTCGTGGTGCAGCGGCCGAGGATTTACCACGGGCCGTTGGGGGCGGGGATGTTTCAGACGCTGTATGCGCCTCCGCCGGTCGCGGTTTTGGCGTTTTTCACGACGCTGGAGTATTACGGGGTCGTGGTGGGGCCGCTGGTGGTCGTGGCGCTGGCCTTCGGGTGGTTGCCCCATTTGGCGGTGGTGAGCGGGGTCATTCCCTTGGCGGTGGCGATCCTGGCGGCGGCGCAGGCGCGGATTGCGCCCGGGAAGGGCCGGTTTTGGTCCCGGCCGCTGGTGGCTGGTTTATGCCTCCTGCAGCCGCTGGTGCGGGGTTGGGCGCGCCATCGGGGGCAATGGCGGCGCGATCTGCCGCCGATTTCATCCCGCGAGACACTTGAATCCTGGAGTCGGCGGTATGCGGGGGAGTCGGGTCGGTTGGCGGCCTACTGGAATGAGCGGGGGATGGAGCGGGAGGCGTTTGTGGCGACGCTGGGTCGGCGGCTAAAAGAACGCGGGTGGCCTTACCGGTCGGACACGGGGTGGGGATCATACGACCTGGAGATACTGGGGAGCCGATGGAGTCGGTTGCACCTGGTGACGGTGGGGGAGGTGCATGGGGAAGGTCGGCGCCTGATCCGGTGTCGTTTCCGGGCTCGGTGGTCGCTGTTCGCGCATTGGTTGTTTTGGGGTTTGGCGTCTGGGACGGTGTTGGTGCTTGGGGTGGTGGGGCGTTTTTTGCCGTGGGTGTGGCTGTTGGGGGTGGTGTTGCCTCTTGTGGCGTGGTGGCTGGGGCGGGAGAAGCGGCGGTTGCGGCAGGTGGTGGCCGCCTTTGTGGACGACGTCGCGACGCAGTTGGAGTTGGTGCGGATGCCGTCTGGGGGTAGTTCGTCTGTCCGCCGGGATTGAGGTGCCGCGGGTCTAGCGGGGCCTTGGTTTGCGGTTGTGGGGGGTGTCGTCCAGCGGTTTCGCAGGGTGAGAGGGGCAAGTTGTAGGAAGTGACCGTCCGGCAG
>CAZVRY010000539.1:0-2721 GCA_964629545.1 uncultured Verrucomicrobiota bacterium
AAAACTAACCCGGAGGTTTTTCAGCAAAATCAATTATTGTGACTTGACCCCGTTGGTGCGTTTCCCCCCCATCTCTCTCCCCAACCCTTGAAAGCGAAGCGATAGAGAGGTTGGGGAGAGGGAGGAAGGGAGAGGGGGCATGTGTTTGAGTTTGCGGTAGAGGGTGGCTTCCCCGATGCCCAGGAGGCGGGCGGCCCGGGTGCGGTGGCCGCCGGCCAGGGCGAGCACGAGGCGGATGTGATCGGTTTCGATTTCGCGGAGGGTGCGGGGCGGGTCGGTGGGGGAGGGTGCGGGCGGTGGCGGGGAGTGGCTGAGGGGGAGGAGGTCAGGGGTGATGAGGCCGTCGTCAGAGAGCACGGCGGCATGTTCGAGGGTGTTTTCCAGTTCGCGGACGTTGCCTGGCCAAGGGTGAGCGAGGAGGGCGTCGAGGCAGGCGGGGGCCAATCTGAGACGGGGGAGTCCGAGGCGTTGGGCGCACTGGCGGACGAAGTGCCGGGCCAGGGGGAGGATGTCGTCGGTTCGTTGGCGGAGGGGTGGGATCGCGACCTGGACGACATTGAGGCGGTAGAAGAGGTCGTCTCGGAACCGGCCTTGGGCGATGCGTTGAGGGAGGTCCTGGTTGGTGGCGGCGAGCACGCGGACGTTGACCTGGCGGGGTTGGCTTTCGCCGACGCGGCGGATTTCGCGGTTTTGGAGGGCGCGGAGGAGTTTGGCTTGGACGGCGGGGGGGACGTCGCCGATTTCATCGAGGAAGAGGGTGCCGCCTTCGGCTTCTTCGAAGAGGCCGCGGTGGGCGCGGACGGCGCCGGTGAAGGCGCCGAGGCGGTGTCCGAAGAGTTCGCTTTCGAGCAGGTTTTCGGGCAGGGCGGAGCAATTGACGGCGAGGAAGGGGTGATGGGCGCGGGGAGAGCGGGCGTGGATATAGCGGGCGACGACCTCTTTGCCGGAGCCGGTTTCGCCGGTGAGGAGGACGGTGGTATCGAAGCGGGCGACGCGGTCGGCGAGGGCGAGGGTGCGGCGGAAGGCGGGGCTGCGGAGGTTCCTGGCGGGGAGGCCTGGGACGAGGGGGTGCTCGTCTGGCGAGGAGGTCTGGGTGGGTGGGGAGTGGCGATGGGTCTCGAGTTCGCGGGTGAGGCGTTCGATGACGCGTTGGAAGTCGGCGGCGGCGAAGTGTTCGAGGAAGGGTTGGATTTCGGGTCCCCAGGACTGGAGATCGCGGCCTTCGAGGCGGCATTCGGGGGCTTCCTCGGCTTGGCATTGGCGTTCGACGAAGTAGACATTGTTGCCGAGGCAATGGGAGGCGAAGCCGCTGACGTAGCCGACGAGGGCCCAGCAGACGGGGCCGGCCATGCGGCCGATGACGGCCTGGTGTTGTTCGCATTCGGAGGAGTTGCGCCATTGGGCGGAGAGGGCGACCCGGCCGGAGGGGAGGTCGAGTTGGTGGACGGTGAGTTCGGCTTCGGCGAGGCCTTGGATGCGGAGGAGCATGGCGGCGGCGCGGAGGAGTTCTTCGGGGCTTTCCCAGCGGAAGAGCCGTTGGACGGCGGCGGCGTCGGTTTGTCCCCAGAAGAACCCCTTGCGGGTGAGGATGCGGCGGGCGGCTTGCCAGCCCAGCATTTCGACGAGGTCGCGGCGGAACTGGGCGAGGGCGTGGAGATCGTGGAGGATGAGACGGCGCCCGTGGAGGCTGACGCGGCCGGATTGGAATTCGAGGAGTTCCCGGATATCGAGGTCGCGGGCTTTCATGGGGTAGCTTTCATTTTGATAGGTTCCCCGATCGTAACGAGAGGATGGCGAGTGATCAAGTGGTGGGGAGGGCGTGTAAGTGGTTGGGAGGGATGGGGGCGCGAGGTGGTTGGGGGTTGGCAGGCGGTATGCAGTGGGTGGGCGGACGGCGAGTCGGCGCGGGGTTGACGGGGGGCGTCGGTTTGGGCCCAGCACATTTAATCAAGAGCGACCTATGGCATTGAAGTTCATTGTGGCGGATGAGGGACAGCGATTTCACACCCATCGGATATGGGACATCTGCGAGTTTTTGGCGGCGCGGGTGGTGGAGCCTTTTCTCCTGGAGCGCGGGGTGCGGTTGGATCCGCGGTTTACGAACTACTTCAGTCCGGCGCGCGGGTCGGCGCCGTATGAGCCGACGGGGGTGATCGAGTTTTTCCCGCCGGGGTTGTATGCGGACCAGGTGGACACCTTTGAGCGGGCGATGCGGGAGGTGTTGGCGCCGTTGGGGATCGAGTTGGGGCCGATGGAGCGCGAGTATTACGAGGGGTTGCCGGTGGTGCGGGTGGTGCGGGTGGCGGTGCGGACGAATCCGACGGCTCAGAGCGGGCCGCCCGAGGTGAGCATGTCGGTGTCGGCGGGCCGGGTGGTGTTGCGGGATCTGCTTGGGTTTCGGGTGGAGCAGGGGCGCTACGAGTTTACGGCGAGCGAGTTGCTGACGCGGGTGTTGACGGTGGAGGAGGCGGCGGTGCGCGGGTGTAGTGCGGCGCCGGTGAAGGATCCGGCGGCGCCGCGGGCCGTTCGTCGGATGGCGAGCGCGCTGACGGTGGAGCGCATTCGGCGGTGCCTGAGGGAATTGGAGGAGTTTGCGCGGTGGGTCCTGGACCAGAAGTGTCTGCGGATCCAGGTCGTGGCGGTGTCGGCGCGGTGAGGGGGGCATTGAACCCCTGAACCTCTTACGTTTCCCCTCTCCCTTTCTCCCTCTCCCCAACCCCT
>CAZVRY010000540.1:0-2720 GCA_964629545.1 uncultured Verrucomicrobiota bacterium
CCCCCATCCCAAAAGCCCCCGCCTACCTCCCCCTCGACTACGTCCCCGAAGCCCAACATCGCATCGATATCTACCGCAAACTCGCCCAAGTCACCGCCCTCCCCGACCTCTCCGCCCTCCAACGCGAACTCCGCGACCGCTTCGGCCCCCTCCCCGCCGCCGTCGACCTCCTCCTCCTCGTCACCGAAATCAAACTCCTCGCCGCCGCCCGCTCCATCTCCACCCTCGAGACCAAAGACGACCGCCTCATGCTCACCCGCCACCGCGACTACATCATGATCGGCGGCAAGTTCCCTCGCCTCACCAAACGGGCCCCCCGCGCGCGCCTCGCCGAAATCCGCCGCTTCCTCCTCGCCCTCGAACCCGCCCAGCCATGAACCCTCCCCCCTTCCTCCAAGCCACCCCCAACGGCTGCCACCTCGCCCTCAAAGTCCAACCTCGTGCCTCCAACAACGAGATCGGCAACCTCGACGGTCCAGAACTCCGCCTCCGCGTCACCGCCCCCCCCGTCGACGACGCCGCCAACGAGGCCGTCATCCGTCTCCTCGCCGAAACCCTCGATTGCCCGCGCAGTGCCATCCAAATCGTCCGCGGCCGCACCTCCCGCCACAAGATCGTCCTCGTCCAAGGCCTCACCCCCCAAACCCTCCTCGCCCGCCTCAGCCCTCCCCGCCCCACCCCCTCCTAACCTGTCCGGTAAAACCTCGCGGCCGAGCCTGCCCCTTCAACGTCCCGATATTCGAACCCCCCCGGAGTGACCTCGGTGGCTGGGCCTGCTTCCTCCCAAGACCGCAGATCGGCCGAGCGCCACACCCGATGGGGGACTCCCCTCACCCCGACGAACTCGACCCGAATCCCGCTGCCGTCGGCGAGGACCTGCTGCTTCAGGATGACAGGCCGGGCCGCCGGGCCGCCATAGACCCGGGCCACGCAAGCGGCTGGCTCGCCGTTGACGATGGAAAACCCGCCGGCAATGAGCAAGTCGCCGTCCCGTTGGCGGGCGACACCTGCGACCCAGGGCGGATCGCCGTTCACGTCGCAAACAAAACCAGCGTCAAGCCGCCCATCCGGCCCCAACCGAGCCACGCCGCGCCGTTGAACGCCGTGGCAAACCGCGAACCTCCCCACTATCACCACGCAACCGTCCGGCTGGACCATCATCTCCTCGACCCGTCCGTCGACTCCGCTCAGACCCTGAAGAAAAGACTCGTCCAACGTGCCATCAGCGTGGAGGCGAGCGAGGCGGTTCCTGGCCTGACCGTTCATGGTCGTGAAATCCCCGCCCACCAGCACCTTCCCATCGGCTTGGAGCGCCAGGGCGAAGACATTCGTATCGGCGCCGCCCAAACCGTCAAGAAAGCCCGTGTCGAGACTGCCATCAGGCAACAGGCGCGCAACGCGACCGCGGGCGACGCCGTTGACAGTCCGGAATTGTCCCCCCAGCAGCACCCTTCCGTCCGGCTGGATGGCCATCGCGTGCACCGTTGCATCAGCCCCTCCCAGCCCGTTCAGGAACCCGCCATCCAACGATCCATCCGGATTGAGACAGGCGATCCGCTTGCGCGAGGTCCCGTTGACCTTTTGGAAGGAACCGCCGAGAAGGACCTTGCCGTCGAGACCGAACACGGCCGCACGGACGTTGCCATCAGGTCCCGCCAGACCACTCATGAACCCAGCGTCAAACGTGAGGTCGGAAGCCAGGCGGAACACTCGTCCCAAAGGCGAGGGCTGGGTGAAGGACGGGCCGGTCACGATTAGCCGTCCGTCCGGCTGCAGCGCCAGGTTGAAGTCGTCGAGCCCAGTGGTGCGGAGTCCGAGCCGGAAGTCTATGTCCAACGAACCGCCGACGTCGAACCTGGCCAGGAACGCGGTCCCGTTGGTCAAACTGATCAACCCGGCCACCATCACGCTGCCATCTCCCAGTTGCACGACATCCACCGCGGTGCCGTAGATGGCTGACACTCCGTGCCGGAACGTGGGGTCCCAAACACCCTTAGCATCCAACCGGGCCAGGCGTCGCTGTTGAACGCCGTCCACACTCACAAACTCACCACCTGTGATCAGCCTGCCCTCCACGTCCCGCGCCAGAGCGTAAACCGAACCCGAGTATCCACTGGCACCTTCCCTATAAGTAACATCGACACTGCCATCAGCCTGCAACCGGGCCAACCCCTTGCGGGTCGACGCGCCGACCGCGCTGAAGGAGCCTCCGATCACGATTTGGCCGTCAGGTTCAAGACCGATCACGCTAACCTCTCCATCGGGGCCGCTCGCGCCGGGCAAGAAGTCCGGATCGAGCCTCCCGTCTGCTTCCAACCGCGCGACCCGACGACGCTCTTCCCCATTCACTCGAACGAAACTGCCCCCCACCAGAATCCGGCCGTCCGCCTGAATGGCAAGCGTGTTCACGGTGCCCTCCACCCCCTGCATCCCATCGAGGAAGGCCGGGTCGGTGGCACCATCCGGGTGTAGCCTGACGAGCCCGCCAGGGACCACCCCTGGAACGAAGGAAAAATTACCACCCACCAGGACACGGCCATCCGCCTGAACGGCCAAGCAAGAGACCGTATTCCCAGCAAGAATACCCAGGGGAAAGGTGACAGGTTCGCGGTCAGGTTCCAGACGACCTACCAATACGACGCGCACGGCCGGGTCTGTGAGCCGAAACAGGCAAAGCGAGGTGGAGAGGCTGGGTTTTGTGCAAGGTAATGGAGGGGAAG
>CAZVRY010000541.1:0-2708 GCA_964629545.1 uncultured Verrucomicrobiota bacterium
GGAGGCGGCGAGGATGGGGGCATCGAAGAGGAGTCGGTATTCGGCGGGGAGTTCGGCGGGTTCGAGTTGGAGGAGGCCAGGGGAGACATTGGCGGCGCGGACCTGGAATTGGAAGGCGCTGATCACCACGGTGTGGCCTTGTTCGTTTTGGGCGTCGGCGGGGCGGGCTCCGGTGAACGTGAGGGTATCGCCGGTGGATTGGAAGGGGCGTTCGTAGGTGGCCAGGAGGGTATAGGGGCCGGAGACGGGGGAATGGAGTTGGACGAGGAAGCCGGTCTCGTTCTTCTGCCAGTTACGGACATCGCGGCCGGTGAATTCGACGTTGAAGTATTCGGCGGAGAGTTCGACTTGGAGGGTGCTGATGGGGGCGCCGGAGACGGCGTAGTTAAGGACACTGCTGCCGTAGGCGATGCCTTCGCCGATGGAGAACAGGTGGAAGGCGTCGGCTTGGATGGACTGGGGGAGGCGATCGACGCGGAAGCTGGCTTGCCAGGAGGGGTCGGTGAGGCGGAAGGCGGCTTGGAGGCCTGGGGTTTGGCGTGGGAAAAAGGCGGTGGCGATTTCGGTGAGGCCCTGGGTGCGTTCTGGGGTGAGGCGAAATCCGGGATCAGCGGCGACGCCGAGGTGGCCGCGGGTTGACTTGGCGCGCACGACCTCGAGGCGTGGGAGAGTCCAGTTGGTATCGCCGAGGGGCAGGTTTCGTTCGAGGCGGAGGTGGACGAGTTGCTGGCCGGTGGCGGGTTGGCCGTAGACCAGGCGCAATTCGGCGTCGGGTTGGCCGTCGGGTTCACGGAGGAAGAAATCGTTGAGGTTGGGGGCGTTGAGGCGCGCGATGGCATAGCCGCGGGGGACGCGCAGGAGGAGTTCGCGGATGGGGGCTTCCCTGATATCGAGTTGGAGTTCGGCGTCGAGGGCGAGTTCGGTTTCGGCGAGGTGGAAGGCGAGGACTTGGGAGACGGCGAGTTCTGGGAGGATGTTATCGGCCTGGATGCGGAGGGAGTGGTCGAGGCCGGAGAAGCGGAAGACGAACCGTTGGAGGCCGGTGGGGGGCATCGCGGCCTTGGTGAGGTCGGATTCAGGGAATTGGTCCGGGGAGACTTGGGAGAGGCCGGAGGAGCCGAGGACTTCGAGGCGGACGGCGCCGTCGTTGACGATGCGGACATAGCCGGCGAAGCGGCTGGCGTCGAGGGGTTGGAGGCGTGGGACGTCGGCGGTTTGGGGGAACGCGCCGAGTGGGGATTGGAGGTGGACGAGGAGGGGGAACGGTTCTTTGCGGGCCTGGTTGAACTGGATGGCGAGGAGGCTGTGGGGGCTGTCTGGGGCTGGGGTCAGGGTCCAGGCGAGGATGTGATCGCCTTGGACGCGGGTGACTTCGCCGGGGCCTACGAGGAGGACTTCGAGGCGATGGAGTTCTCCCTGCATGATGGTGCATTGGAGGAGGGCGGTTTGGCGGAGGAGCCCGGGGCTGACGCTGATTTGGGAGGTGAGTTCAGCGGCGTAGAACAGGCGGCCTTCGGTTTCGGCGCGGGCTTCTTTCCAGGACAGGTTGACGGTGCCATCGGGGGGGAGGTGGCTGAGGTAGTTGGTTCCTTCGCGTTCGGGGCGGGCGGCCCCGGGGAATTGGAATTGGGTATCGGCGGGGAGGCCGTGGAGGAGGACGGGTTGGAGGGGGCTGGGGGCGACGCGGAAGGCGACGCGATTCCAGTTATCGGCGTGCTGGACCGCGGCGCGGAAGGTGAGGCGGAGGGGGAAATCGCCTTCTTTGGCGGCGTGGAGGACGTAGTGGTCGTTTTCGAATTGGAGGTGGCAACCTGGGGGGGTATCGATGGAGGTGAGGGCGATGCCGCCGCTGAGCAGGGGGAGGGCGGCGCCTTGGGGGGCGCGGGCGCGGGCCGTGGTGGTGAGAGTGAAGGCGGCCTGGCCGCCGGCGAGCTCGCCGCGGAGGGAGAAATCACGAAGGACGATGCGGCGGTTCTCGGGATCGGCCAGGCTCGGTGAGAGGGAGAGACCGTAGGTGCTGCCCTGAAAGCGATAGCCTAGGGGTTCGGGGTCTTGGGGGGCAGAGGGGGTGCGCAGTGGTTCGGGGAGGGAGGCGGGGTCGAGGGGGAGGAGGCCGACGAGATCGGTTGCTTGCAGGACCAGGTCAGGAGAGGCGGCGATGCGCAGGTAGCCATGGGCAAGCGCGGGTTGCGCTGAGGCGAGGGTGAGAAGGGCTTCAGGGTTGCCCAGGGACTTGAGGGTTTGAGTCGCCTGGATGCGAACCGCGAGTTGAGAAGGGGGTGGGTTGGTGGGGTGGGGTCGGAGAACGAGGGTGCGCGTTCCTTGGGTATCCAGGCGCAGGCTCCAATCGAGCAAGCCGTCGCCGGTGACCTGTTCGATGGTGCCGGGACCGTGGAGGGTGAGGGGGATTTCCTTGGGGTTCCCGTGGAGGATTCCGATGGTGGCGTGGAAGGTGTGCTGGATGGTCTCCGGGCTGACTTGGGCGGCGTGTTGAAGGGCGAGGGTATGGAGGAGGGGTTTCTGGTCGTCAGCGGGTCCGGAGAGGATGGCTTCGATGATGAGGCGGGCCTTGCCGTCGAGGAGGCCGCCGGTGATGGTGGCTTGCTGAACTTCAGCGGTGGGGGACTCGGCGGCTGGGATCGCGGTGGGGAGGATAAGGGCGGTGAGGAGGAGCAGGGTGCGGCTGACCAGGAGGACCCACGGGCGAC
>CAZVRY010000542.1:0-2674 GCA_964629545.1 uncultured Verrucomicrobiota bacterium
CCCCCGTCCGCCCAAAACCCGTCATCACCTCGTCCGCAATCAACAACGCCCCATGCCCCCGTGCCCGCCCAGCCACCCGCGCCAACCACCCCTCCGGCTGCGGAATCATCCCCGCCGCCCCCTGCATCAGCGGCTCAAACACAAACCCGTCATACGTCCGCCCCCGCCGTTCCGCCCGCCCGAACACCTGGTCCACACGGTCCACACACTCCCACCGACACACCCGATACTCCCGCGCATCCGCCCGCTCCGGCGACGCCCGGTTGAACGGACATCGATAACAGTAAGGCGCCATCACCGCGTCGCTCCGAAATAACAAACCCGCATACGCCCGGTGGAACAAATCGATGTGCCCCAAACTCACCGCCCCCACCGTGTCCCCATGATACGCCCCCGCCATGGCCAGAAACCGCGGACGTCGACTCCTCCCCGTCCGCCGCGTGTGCTCATAGGCCAACTTCAACCCCACCTCCACCGCCGTCGACCCGTCGTCCGAAAAAAACACCTTCTCCAGCCGCGGACCCAGCCTCCGCCCCCGGCCCCGCCCCGGATTCGCCACCTGCACCAGCCGCTCCGCTAGCAGCGAGGCCGGCTCGTTCGCCAACCCCAACGCCGAACTGTGCGCGATCTTACCTAATTGCCCAACCACCGCCCGATCGATCGCCGGATGCCGATGCCCATGCAGATTCGTCCAAATCGAAGCGTTCGCATCCAAATACCGCCGCCCACGCGCATCCTCCAATTCCGCCCCCTCCCCTCCGACAATCACCACCGGCTCCCGGCGCATCCAGTCCCGCATCTGCGTGAAGGGATGCCACACGTAGCGCCGATCCAACCGCGCCAGCTTGTTCACGAGTCCCCTCCCCCAGCCTTCACCCCCACCTCCCCCAAGGCCTGCACTAATGCATCGATCCCCCCCCACTCGTGAGCCGCCGAAACCGTCAACCGCAACCGCGCTCGCCCCCGCGCCACCGTTGGATACCGAATCCCCGGCGCCAAGAAGCCCCGATCCCTCAACGCCTCCGCCACCCGCATCGCCTCCGCCTCCGCCCCCAACACCACCGGCACGATCGGACTCAGCGGCCGGCCCAACCCCGCCCACCGCTCCCTCAACCGATCGCCCAACCGATCCACATTCGCCCAAAGCCGCCTCCCCCGCTCCGCCCCTTCCGGCCCCTGCACCAATCCCACCGCCGCCAGAGCCGCCCCCGCCGCCGCCGGCACCGGCGCGGTCGAAAACACAAAACTCCTCGCCCGGTTGATCAGAAACTCAATCAACGCCCGCGACCCGCAAATAACCCCTCCCGCCGCCCCCAACGCCTTCCCCAGCGTCGCCATCTGAACCTCCACCCTCCCCGCCAATCCCAAATGCTCCACCAACCCCCCACGCCGGGCCCCCAACACCCCCGTCCCATGCGCCTCGTCCACCATCAACCACGCCCCATACCGGTCCTTTAGTTCCACCATCGAAGCCAATGGGGCCAAATCCCCATCCATCGAAAAAACACTCTCCGTCACCACCAACACCCTCCGCCGGCCTCCCGATACCTCACCCCCGCGCCCCCGCTCCCGCCGCAATACGTCCTCCAACATCCCCAGGTCGTTGTGGGCAAATACCCGCAACCGCGCCCCGCACCCCCGCGCCGCATCCACCACGCTCGCATGCACCAAGCGGTCCACCACCATCACATCCTCCCGCCCCAGCAACGCCCCGATCGTCCCCACCGCCGCCGCATACCCCGAGCCAAACGTCAACGCCGCCTCCGTCCCCTTGAAGACCGCCAACGCCTCCTCCAACTCCGCATGCACCCCCAGCGTCCCCCCCAACAACCGCGACGCCCCCGAGCCCCCACCGAAACGCTCCACCGCCCGGATCGCCCCTTCCCGAACCAACGGATGGCCCGCCAACCCCAGGTAGTCGTTCGACGAGAAATTCCAGAACGCCCGCCCCCCCTCCTCAACCCGAGCACCCACCCCGGATTCCAACCGCCGTAACTCCCGCCAAAGCCCCCGCTCCCGCCATTCCGCACCACGCGCCTTCAGGTCCGCCTGGAAATCAATGCCCATGATCCTTACCCCCCTCCTCCACTCCCTCCAGGGGCCTTCACCCAAACCCCGCCAATCATCAGCGCCTCCACCTCCCCCTCATGCGCCACCATCGCCTCCGCCACCTGCGCACGCGCACCCCGAAACGGAACCGCCACCACGTCAGCCCAACTGCCCCCAGCCAATACCCCCACGTCCGCCCCCATTCCTAACGCCCACGCCCCCTCCCGCGTCCCCATCCCCACCACCTCCAACGGCGAAACGCCCGGATGCCGAACCGCAAACTCCCGCATCTCCGCCAGCAAATCCAAGCGAACCGGCTTGCCCCCCTCCCGACGTGTCGTTGCCAAACTGTCCGTCCCCAAACTCACCCTCACCCCCGCCCGCTTCAGCGCCTCGTAAGGAAAGGCCTGGTGCCCGAAATACGCGTGACTCCGCGGACAATGCACCACCTTCACCCCCCCTTCCGCCAGCAGCTCCGCATCCCCGTCCCGCAGGTAGTTCACATGCACCGCAATCAGATCCGGACCCAACACCCCCCAACGGGCCCCCCGCGGCGCCGGGGGGGGGGCGCCGGGGGGGCGGGGGGGGGGGGGGGGGGGGGGGGGGCGCGGGGGCGGGGGGGCGG
>CAZVRY010000543.1:0-2662 GCA_964629545.1 uncultured Verrucomicrobiota bacterium
TGCCCCACTGCCCCACTACCCCACTGCCCCACTGCCCCACTGCCCCACTGCCCCACTGCCTCACTGCCTCACTGCCCCACTGCCTCACTGCCCCACTGCCCCACTGCCTCACTGACTCCCTGCCTCCCGCCCCCCGTTACGACCTTTGACTTTGCCGGCCCGATGTCCTAGCCTGCGGCCCATGCACATGATTCGGCATACGAATGCCGACTATACGAAAAGCCTGACACACCTGCTCGCCCCGTCGAGCCTGTTTGACCCCGCTATCGAAGACCGCACCCGCGCCCTCCTCGAAGCCGTCCGCACGCGCGGCGATCAGGCTCTCGTCGAACTCACCGCCCGCTTCGATCACGCCCAACTCACCCCCGAGCAACTCCGCCTGACCCGCGCCGAACTCCTCGCCGCCGCCCTCCAAGCCGACCCGGACCTCCGCCAGGCCGTCCAACTCGCCCACCGGAATATCGCCGCCTACTCCCGCCGTTGCCTCCGCCGCGACTGGATGGGCCGGAATACCCAAGGCGCCCGTGTCGGCGAAAAGTACGACCCCTTCCAACGCGTGGGCATCTACATTCCCGGCGGCACCGCCCCCCTCGTCTCTACCGCCCTCATGACCATCACCCTGGCCAAGGCCGCAGGTTGCGAGGAAATCGTCGTCTCGACCCCCTGCGGAGCCGACGGCACGGTCAACCCGGGCCTCCTCCACGCCGCCTGCGTCGCCGGAGCCACCGAAATCTACCGGGTCGGCGGCGCCCAAGCCATCGCCGCCCTCGCCTTCGGCACCCGCACCATCGGGCGCGTCCAGAAAATCTTCGGTCCCGGAAACGCCTATGTCGTGGCCGCTAAACGCCTCCTCGTCGGCCACGTCGCCATCGACCTCCTGCCCGGCCCCAGCGAAGTGCTCGTCCTCGCCGACGACACCGCCCCCCCTCCCTTCGTCGCCGCTGACCTCTTGGCCCAGGCCGAACACGGCTCCGGCCACGAGCGCGTCTGGTTGCTGACTCCCTCCGGCCGGTTGCTCCAGGCGGTCCACCGCGAAATCCGCCGCCAACTCCCCCACCTCCACCGCCGTGACTTCATCCAAACCGCCCTCGACCGGAACGGTTGGCTCATCCAAACCAGCTCCCTCGACGAAGCGGTCCACCTCACCAATCAACTCGCGCCGGAACACCTCGAAATCATGACTCGGCGCCCCCGCCAGGTCGCCCGCCGCATCCGCACCGCCGGCGCCATCTTCCTCGGCCCCTGGTCGCCTACCGTTCTCGGCGACTACGTGGCCGGCCCCAGCCACACGCTGCCCACCGGCGGCGCTGGCCTCTCGTTCCCAGGCCTCACGGCCGACATGTTCCAACGTCGGACAAGCGTCGTGGAGTATGGCCGCTCCGCGCTCCGCAAGTCCCTTCGGGCGGTTCGTGCTTTCGCCAACGTGGAAGGACTGGACGCGCATGGCGCGTCTGCCCACCTCCGACTGCAGCGACCCTGAACCTCAACCGGAACCGGACCGCCCATGCCAAAACAACGCCCCCTCCTGCGCCCCCTCATCCGTGACCTCCACCCCTACGTCCCCGGCGAACAACCGCCGCTCAAAGGGTTGATCAAACTCAATACCAACGAAAACCCCTACCCTCCTTCCCCCAAAGTCCTCGCCGCCATCCGCAAAGCCGTCGACGACCGCCTCCGCCTCTACCCCAACCCCACCGCCCAACCCCTCCGCGAAGCCCTCGCCCACCACCACCACTGCCGCCCCGAAAACGTCTTCGTCGGCAACGGCTGTGACGAAGTCCTCTCCTGCGCCGTCCGCACCTTCGCCGAACCCGCCGTCGACATGGGCATCTGGCGCAAACGCGTCCACCGCAGCGCCGCCACCGTCCAGTACTTCGCCCCAAGCTACTCCCTCTACCCCGTCCTCGCCGAAATCCACGGCGCCACCCGCAACGAGGTCGACCTCAACCCGGACATGACCATCCCTTCCGTCAGCCTCCTCCGCCGAGGCGGCGCCTGGGACTTCACGGCCGCGCTCACCCTCATTACCACCCCCAACGCCCCCAGCGGCCGCGGCTACACGACCGCCTCCCTTGATGCCCTCTGCCAAGCGATGAATGGGATCGTCCTGCTCGACGAAGCCTACGCCGACTTCGCCTCCGACAACGCCCTCAGCCTCGCCCTCAAACACCGCCACGTCCTCGTCGCCCGGACTTTCTCCAAAGCCTACTCCCTCTGCGCCCTCCGCGTCGGCTACTGTGTCGGTCACCCAGACCTCATCCGCGGCCTCGACAAAATCCGCGATAGCTACAACGTCAATGGCCTCGGCCAAGCCGCCGCCCTCGCCACCCTCGACGACCTCCCCTATTACCAAACCAATATCCGCCGTCTGATCGCCACCCGCGACGAGACCGCCCAACGCCTCGCCGAACTCGACTTCACCGTCCTCCCCAGCCAAACCAACTTCCTCCTCGCCCGACCCCCGGGTCCCCCCGCCGAAACCTGGCTCCAACGCCTCCGCGACCACAAAATCCTCGTCCGCTGGTTCAACCAACCCGCCGTCAGCCACTACCTCCGCATCAGCATCGGCACCCCACAGGAAATGGACACCCTCCTCAAAACCGCCTCCCAACTCAAAAAGGAACTCGTCCACGATTCCCACGCCTGATCAACCTCCGCCCCC
>CAZVRY010000544.1:0-2398 GCA_964629545.1 uncultured Verrucomicrobiota bacterium
TGGTCCCCATGCGCGTCGGTTCGTTCGACTTGGAAGCTCCCCATGAACCGTCCCCCCCATCCCTCTCCCCAACCGATGCCAGCGAAGCGTTGTCTCAGGTTGGGGAGAGGGAGAAAGGGAGAGGGGAAACGTCAACGGTTCATGGTCCCAATGCGCGTCGGTTCGTTCGACTTGGAAGCTCCCCATGAACGATCCGAGCTATACCTGCGAATGCTCGAACAGGCCCAACCACAACACCAACTCCGGATGCGCCTCCGCCAGCTTCGGCACCACCAACCGAATGTTCGACCGATAAGCCGCCAGCCTCTCCAACAACGGTTGGAGGTCGCGCGCGTGATCCCAGCGCAGCTTCTTCAAATCCAAGACCAAACGATTCTGCGTCCGCTCCAGGGATTCCCGAATCTTCTCCGCCACCCCCTCCGCATTCGCCCGCGTCAACGCCCCCTCCAACCGCAGCCAGACCTGCCGACGCGCATGCTGCAACTCCACCCGCACCGTCAACTCCGGCCACGTGAAACGCGTCGCCAAGCCCTCCCACAAGTGAAACCCCTGCCACTTCGCCGCCGGCCACCGATACGCCGTCCGCGTCAACCGCGGATGCTGAAACCACCCTAACTTGAGAATCAACCCCGTCCACAAGGCCGCCCCCACCGCCGCTACCGATTGCAGCCGCTCGCCCCACCGGGGCCGACCCAGCGCCCCATGGATCTCCCGCTCCAATTCCCCAATCCACCGGCGAATCCCCCGGTTCGGACCCAATAACCGCCCCGCCAAAAAGATCGGATACGCCTTCCGCAATTCCCGCCCGTAAAACGCCGCCTTCTGACGCAACTGCGGATTCGCCGAGTCCTTCAGCTTCCGCCACCCCAACCACCACGCCTCAATCGTCCGAAAGACGCTCGGCCCCAACCGCTGGTAGTCCTCCTCGAAACACCACCGCTGCAAATCCTCCACCTCCGCCGCGCTCAACTTCGGATGCCGCATCATCGTCGTGAACCCGTCCGCCCGCCGATAAAACCCGTCCCAGTCCTTCTGATACTCCTCCCGCAACGTCCCCTCCTTCATCACCCGCTCGAAAAACGGCGTCCCCGGCACCGGCCCGTAAATCAAATACTGCCCCAGCGACGGCTTCAACCGCATCAACGCCTCCAACTCCTGCGCCACGACCTCCCGATCCTGATAGTCGAAGCCCACAATCATCGAGGTCAAAATCGTAATCCCATGCTCCCGAAACTCGGTCAGAATCTCCTCCACCGGCCGCCCCTGCTGCTTCGCATACCCCGACCTCGTCCCCTCATACCCAATCCAAAACCCGTCGATCCCCATCTCCAATATCTCCTCCACCGTATACTGGCTAATCGCCTTCACGCTCGAGAACACAAAAATCGACAGCGCCCTCCCCCCCTGCAACACGCAATCCCGAAACTCCATCGCCCGCTGCCGATTGAGCAGAAAGTCCTCGTCCAAAATCAACAACACCAGGTTCGGATCCAAGTCCATATACCGCTCCGCCACCGCGTAGATGTCCCGACCCGTCGGCAATAACCGAATGTGCTTGCGCCCAAAAAAGTGCGACGTGCAGCAGAAATCACAGCCGTTCGGACAACCCAACCCCGCGAAGATCTTGCCCGTGCGCGACACGGTCTGCCCAAAGATCTTTAGCGCGCTGATCAACAGGGGATGCTTGTAAGGCATGGGAATCTCCGGTTCCCCCAACAGCCGCCGGAAAAATGCCACCCCCTCCTCCCGACAGATGAAATCCCCATACGGCTTCAACACCTCGTCACTCAGGATCGTCCCATACCCCCCCAACACAATCTTGCTCCCAGGCGCATGCTCCCGCACCAACGCCACCACCTCCTTCATCTTGTGCATCACCGCCATCAGAAACGACACCCCCACAAAGTCATACCCCTTCTTCAGCTCCCGCACCAACTCGCTCCGCGACGGATACTGCAACACCACCGTCGGCGCCTCCAAATTCTCGGCAATATACTCCAGCGAGAAGTGCACGTTGACCGCCCGCGGACTGAACATCCCCTGCGCCCGCGTCACCTGGCAATACAACAACTCATACCCCACCGACGGGGCATCCCCATGAGCCGGCCCCAGCGGCCGACACACACTCGTCAATAACACCCGCGGCCGCCGGCCGGTCGTCCCGTCACCCACATCATTCATAGTCACGTCCAGCCAGTCTCCGGCAGTCCCGACCGAAGTGCAAGCTATGTTGTACCCACTCCGCTCCTGAACTCAGTAAAACTAATACAACATTCACCCTGGCTAATCCCACCCTCACCAGCCAGGCGTCCGCTCCGCACGCACCTCCACCGACGACCTCCCCCCCCGCGCCCGCGCGGCCCCGCCCCCCCCCGCGCCCCCCCGCCCCCGCGCGCGC
>CAZVRY010000544.1:2408-2659 GCA_964629545.1 uncultured Verrucomicrobiota bacterium
CGACGACCTCCCCCCCACCACCGCCCGCCCCTCAACCATCACCCCCACCCCACCCGACCCCGTCCCGCCCCCAACCGGTTCCACCGCCGTTCGCCCTCCCCCCGTAACCGGCGCCGACAAAGCCACCGACCGCGCCCGCCGAGCTCCCTCCGCCCCACGCACCCGCCCGGTGAACTCCACCAACTGACCCAACGTCACGTTCGTGCCCACCACCCGGAACATCCCCCCATCCCCCAACCCAGACGGTGTCC
>CAZVRY010000545.1:0-2657 GCA_964629545.1 uncultured Verrucomicrobiota bacterium
GTTCATGGTCCCCATGCGCGTCGGTTCGTTCGACTTGGAAGCTCCCCATGAACCTGGGAAGTTGGGTGGGGCAAGCGTCCCCGCGAGCCGCCCAGGGCGGAGGAAATCCCGGTTCGCCAGGAGTCTCGCCCCACCGGCGGTGACCGGAAACAGGTTCAGGGGCAGCGTTGCCCTATAATTCCTGAGTCCCTGTTTACTTGGCGCCCTGATCGATCCAGGCGCGCAGCAGGCCCACCTGTTCCTTCGTCAGCGGTTCGGCCTTGCCTTCCGGCGGCATGGCGGTGTCCGGATCGACCCGCGCCACCGAATACAACACCGGGCTCTTGTCGCCCTTCCCCTTCTCCAGGATTTTCCCGCTGTCCCCGCCCTTCAGCACCGCCTCGAGGCTGTCCAAGCGGAGCTTGCCCTTCTGTTTCTCGGAGCCGTGGCATTTGACGCAACTGGCGTCCATGATGGGTTTAATGTCCTTCTCGTAAGTGAGCCCAGTCTTGGTCGAGGCCGGGGGCAACTTCGAGGCATCCATCTTGAGTTCGCCGGCCAGCGCACTGAGGCCCAGCGACAGCACCATCACCACACCGCATCGGGACAACATCACATTCATAAACAACAAGGTTAATCGTGATTCAGCGACAAGACTTCCCCAAGACGGTGAGGCCGTCAAAGAGATTCAATGCGATCGGCCGAGACCTTTCTCAAGCGTTACCCGGAATCTGGCAACAGGGCTCCCGCGTTCACCGCGGTTCAATGATCCGCAGCCCCGGCACGCAATCGAAATGGCGGCGGTTGAACGTTGCCACCTCGCTCCCACGCTCCATTGCCGTGGCGGCCACGATCAGGTCGTAGGCGCCGATCGGTTGGCCGGACGCCTCGAGTTGCGCCCAGATCCGGGCATGCTCCAGGGCGGTCTGCTCCGTGTAGGGAACGATCGGCACGGGAGTGAGCACACGTTGGAGGTAGTGCTGCCGACGGGCCTTGTGCGCCACGCTGGCCCGTTCCACCCCGGATAGGGTGTCAGGTTCACGGTTGCCTGAACCGCTTGCGTTTCCCCTCTCCCTTTCTCCCTCTCCCCAACCCTCTCCATCGCTTCGCTTTCAAGGGTTGGGGAGAGGGACGGGGTGAGGGGTGTATGCTTACATTTGCACTGATGAATAGGTTTCCACCGAACCTGTCACCCTGTGTCCCTTTATAAAGTGCGTGCACTTGGCCGGGGACTCGGCACCATGGGTGGCATGCCGTTTCGCGCGCTCGGTCTCGAACCCCGCATCCTCAAAGCCGTCCTGGAGGCTGGCTACACCGAGCCTACCCCCATTCAGAAGGCCGCCATCCCGCCCATCCTGGCCGGGCATGATTTGATCGGGATCGCCCAGACCGGCACCGGCAAGACGGCGGCGTTTGCGCTGCCGATCCTGACGCGGTTGTTGGGTGCGCCGCCCGCCGGCGCCGCCCGCACTCGGGTCCTCGTGCTCGCTCCGACGCGCGAGTTGGTGGTTCAAATCCAGGACGATCTCCGGAACTACGCCCGGCACGCCGGCACGACCACGGCCACGGTGTTCGGCGGGGTGGGAGAGCGCAACCAAATCCAGGCCCTGGGTGCGGGGACGGAGGTCATTGTGGCCTGTCCGGGGCGGCTGCTCGACCTCATGGGGCGGCGGTATGCGGACTTCAGCGGGCTCCAGTTCCTGGTCCTCGACGAGGCGGATCGCATGCTCGACATGGGGTTCATCCCCTCCATCCGGCAGATCGTGCGCGCGTTGCCGAAGGCGCGGCAGACGCTGCTGTTTTCCGCCACGCTCTCGAAGGAAATCGAGGCCCTGACCCACGAGTTCCAGCGGTCGCCGAGGACAGTCCAGATTGGGCGGCGGGCCAATCCGGCGGAGACGGTGACGCAGATGGTGTACGAGGTGTCGAGGCAGCAGAAGCCGGCGCTGCTGGTGCACTTGTTGAAGGACCCGAAAATGGACATGGTGCTGGTCTTCTCGCGGATGAAGCATGGGGCCGACCGGGTGGCCCAGCACCTCGAGCGGCACGGGGTGCCGACGGCCACGCTCCACTCCAACCGCTCCCAGAACCAGCGCTTGCAGGCCTTGCGGCACTTCAAGTCGGGCGCGGTGCGGGTGCTGGTGGCAACGGACATCGCCTCGCGCGGCATCGACGTCGATGGCATCTCGCACGTGGTGAATTACGACTTCCCGCTCCACCCGGAGGACTACGTCCACCGCATCGGCCGCACCGGCCGTGCCCAGGCCATCGGGGACGCGATCAGCCTCGTCACGCCGGAGGATCAAGCTGCGTTGCGCGGGCTCGAGCGGTTCATCGGCCGGGGCATCGTCCGCGCCCGGGCGGAGGGCTTTGCCTACAGTGCGGAATCGGCTTCCCCGGCCAGCCAACCCAGGAAGCATCGGCCGGGAGCCGGTCCGCGTCGCGAGGGAGCGCGTTTTGAAGCCACCCCGCGAGCCCGCCCCGGAGGCGGGCGGCCGAGACAGGGAGGGGGGCGTTTCGCCGGTCGCCGCCGCCATTCCGGCCCGCGTTGAGCGAGCGGCGGGGATACGGTCAGGTCGACAGAAAGACCGCGGCTGCTTCGAGGCGCATCTGAAACCCGCGGGCTAAGGGTCTGTGCAAAAATAACTTCCGATTTTGCTGGAGGCGATTTTGGCTTC
>CAZVRY010000546.1:0-2643 GCA_964629545.1 uncultured Verrucomicrobiota bacterium
CCCCCCCCCCCCCCCCCCCCCCCCCCCCCCCCCCCCCCCCCCCCCCCCCCCCCAGCCGGACTTGCGGATGCTGAGGAGTTCCTGGCGGGTGGCGACGTTCCAGAACTTGACGGTGCCGTCGTCGGCGGAGGAGGCGAGGGTGCGGCCGTCGGGGGTGAAGGCGATGCCGTGGACGGGTTGTTTATGGCCGTAGCAACTGCCGAGGGGTTGGGCGCTGGTGGTGTTCCAGAGGTGGATGCCGTTATCGGTGTTATCCATGGCGGCGGCGGTGGCGAGGACGGTGCCATCGGGAGAGAGGGCGATGGGGAAGGGGAATCCGGGTGGGGGATCGACGACGAGGTTGGTGAGGAGGGCGTGTTGGGGGACGTTCCAGATTTGGACGGTATTGCTGTTTTGGAGGGTGGCGAGGCGTTGGCCATTGGGGGAGAAGGTTGCTTTGAGGCATTCGAGGGTGAGCAGGGGCTCGGCTTGCCGGTGGGGTTCCCACCATCGGACTTGGCGGTCGCGTCCGCTGGTGAGGAGGACGCGGCCATCGGGGGAGAGGGCGGCGATATCGTGTCGGCCGACAGGCAATTCGAGGAGGGTGGTTTCGCGGGTGGGGGTGTGGATGAGGGCGATGGTGTTTTGGTTGGTCAGGAGGGCGAGGGTTTGGAGGTTGGCGCTGAGGGCGAAGGAGGGGAAGAAGCCGAAGCCGCGGCCTTCGCGGCGTGGGGGTGTGGGGTTGGATTCGGGGGTGGCGTTTTGGGGTGGGGGTCCTAGGGGGCCGCGGTCGCCTGGGGCCCGGCCGCCGGGGGGGCCGAAGCGTGGCCGATCGAGGTCGAACTGGTCTTCGAGTTCGCGGGTCGCGAGGTTAAAGAAGGCGATGGCGCCTTCGGGGGTCAGGGCGGCGAGGGTTTGGCTGTCTGGGGAGAATCCGAGGGGGGTACAAGAGGGGGGGAGGAGGTCTTCAGTGCTGGGGGGTTGGACGGGCCAGAGGTTGACGGCGCCGTCTTTAGCGGCGGAGAGGAGGTGTTGGCCGTCGGGGGAGAAGGCGAGGGCCCAGACTTCGTTGCGATGACCGTGGAGGGCGCGGAGGAGGCGTCGTTTGGGGAAGTCCCAGAGGCGGATGGAGTGGTCGAAGCTGGCGGTGGCGAGGAGTCGTCCGTTGGGGGAGAAGGCGAGGGAGGAGATCATGCCGGTGTGTTCGTCCTGTTCGGGGTCGCCGGGCATGACGGCGATTTCCTGGCCGGTGCGGGTATCCCAGACGCTGAGGACGAAGACGCCGCGGGTCGAGGGTGGGTTGCGGATGGCGACGATTTGGGCGCCGTCGGGGGAGAAGGCGAGGGCGCTGGCGGCGCGGAACCAGGGGCCGCCGGGGAAGAAGAGGTTGGTGGAATCTTGGAGGAGGGTGGGTGGGGTGGAGGAGGTGAGGGGCCAGAGGGTGAGGCCTTCGCGGGTATCGGTGGCGAGGGTTTGGCCGTTGGGGGAGAAGGCGAGGGGGCCGGAGGTATCGGGGAGGGTGGCGAGGGTGAGCCAGGAGGAGGTATCGAGGATGCGGGTTCCGCGGCGGGATTGGGCGGCGAGGCGCGTGCCGTCGAGGGAGAGGGCGATGGGGGCGGAGAGGTCGTGGAGGGGGGGAGGTTCGGCCCAGTTGGTGGTGGGCCAGGGGCGGACGCTGGTGCGGTTGGCGGTGACGAGGGTGAGGCCATCGGGGAGGAAGGCGAGGGATTGGGCGTCGCGGGGGAGGGTGGTGACGGGGGAGTGGGTGGTGAGGTCGAGCAGGTGGACTTGGTCGCGGAGGGCGAGGGCGGCGAGGCGTCCGTTGGGGGCGAGGGCGAGGGTTTGGACGGCGCCAGGGAGGGTGGTGATGGGGGTGCGTTGGTCGCCGAGGCAGATTTGCCAGAGGTAGCGCCATTCGAAGCCGCGGAGGTCGGGTTCGCCGGGGCGTGGGCGGTGTTTATCGACGAGCTGGACGGCGCGTCCGAAGTTCCCGGCGGCGAGGGACTGTTGGGCGAGGTTCATGTCGGCGATGTATTCGTTGAGGCGGGCGGCGGCCTCGCTGGTTTGGGCACGGAGGAGGGCTTTCTCGGCGGCTTGGCGGAGGCCGGCTTCGGTGGCTTCGGCGCGCATGGCGCGGAAGGCTTGCCAGATGCTGATGGTGGCGCCGCCGAGGAGGGCGAGGGCGACGGCGGTGGTGGCGGTGACGACGAGGCGGTGGCGGCGGAGGAGTTTGCGGAGGCGATAGACGGAGCTGGGGGGGCGGGCGAGGACGGGTTCGTTGTCGAGGTAGCGTTGGAGGTCAAGGGCGAGGGCGTTGGCGGTTGCGAAGCGTCGGGTGCGGTCTTTCTCGAGGCACTTCATGACGATCCAGTCGAGGTCACCGCGGAGGGCGTGGAGGAGTTTGGGGGCGTCGGTGCAGCGTTGGCTGGCGGTGGTCGTGAGTTCGGGAACGGAGAGGTCGCCGAGGCGGGTGGAGGGGCGGAGGGGTTCTTGTTCGCGGATGGTGCGTCGGCACTCGTCGAGGCCGCCGCGGAGGAGGGCTTCGGCATCGAAGGGGGTGCGTCCGGTGAGGAGTTCGTAGAGGAGGACGCCGAGGGAGTAGATATCGCTGCGGGTGTCGACGTCGAGGCTGCTCATTTCGGCCTGTTCGGGGCTCATGTAAGC
>CAZVRY010000547.1:0-2635 GCA_964629545.1 uncultured Verrucomicrobiota bacterium
GAGAGTAGGGATGGCGCTGGTGGCCCGGCGGTCGGCGAGGAGTTCGATGAGGGGCGGTTTGCGGGGGGCGGGGGCGGATTTGAGGTAAGCGGTGATGGCTTCGTTCACGGAGGTTCCGGAGAGTTGGCGAAGGGCGGTGAGGGTGGCTTGGAGTTGCTCTGGGGAGGGGGAGGAGGCGAGGCGTTGGAGGAGGGCGGGGGTGGAGGAGGGGTCGGCGAACCGGCCGACGGCTCGGATGGCGGCGAGGGAGACCGTGGGGTGGGGTTCGCGCATGAGGGTTTCGAGGGCGGGGCGCGCGGCGGGGTCTTCGCGGATCGCGAGGGCCTCGATGAGGAGGAGTTGGAGATCGGGGGCGACGCCGACAAGGAGCCCTGCGAAATGGCGGGTGGCATTGGGGTCTTTGAGGGCGGGGATTTGGGCGATGGCGGTGGCGCGGAGGGTGGGGTCGGGGTCTTTGAGGGCGCCGGCGACGAGGCTGGATCCGGCGGTTCCTGGGTTGGAGTTGATGAGGCCGATGAGGGCGGCGCGGCGGATGCGTGGGGGGCTTTCGTCGCTGTAGAGTCGTTGGTAGAGGGCGGCGGCCTTGGCGGGTTCGCCTTCGTGGGCGAAGCGTTGGGCGCATTGGATGAGGGCGAGGGCGAGGGGTTCGCGGGTGGAGGGCGTGGCGGAGCGTCGGAGGCGTTCGAGCAGATCGGCAGCGGTGAAGCCTCCGATGCGGCCGAGGGCGGCGATGGCGGCCTCTGCGATGGCGGGGTCTTGGTCCGCGGCGAGTTGCCCGATAGCGGGCAGGAGGCGTGATTCCCGGCGGTCGCCGACGGTATTGATGACGGCGATGCGGGCGAGGCCTTCGGTGTGGTCGAGGGCGCGGCGGAGTGCGGTTTCGGTGGCTTTGGAGGGGTGGTTAAGGAGGGCGTAGCAGGCGAAGTGAGTGGTGGCTGGGTTGAGCAGCATCCGTTCGAGGGCTGGGATAGAGCGGTCGGAGCCGATGATCCAGAGGTAGCGGCAGAAGAAGCGTTTGGCTTCTTCGGAGGCATCCCCGGTGAGGGCGGTGAGGAGGCGGACCTCGATTTGGTTGCGGAGGGCGTCACCGGGGCGGGATTGGCGGATGAGGGATTCGAGGCGGGCGAGTCCCTGGCGTGGGGTTTCGATGGAATAGGCGGCGGCCTCACGGATGGCGGCGTCGATTTCGGCGGGGGTGGGGACAGTGGCCGGGAGGGTGCGGAAGGGGAGGAGGAGGAGGGACGCGAGGGCGAGGAGGGGGAGGGGGCAGGTGGTCTTGGGGGAAGTGGCGGGCCTGGGGTTGGGGGGGGGACCGTCGCGGGGAGGGGTCATAGATGCCAGGGCGGGCGGATGGCGCGCGAGCGCATTCGGTTGGCGTCGTCGTCGCCCAGGAATTTTTCGCCGATGGGGTCCCAGCGGAGGGGGCGTCCGAGGCGGAGGGAGAGGACCATGATTTGGCCGATGCTGTTGGCGCGGTGGGCGGATTCCGGGTGGGCGACGGGTTGGCTGCGGGTGTGGATGCAGCGGAGGAAGTCGCCGATATGGTCCCCGGTATCGGCCCAGCCTTTGTTATTGAATTGGCGGCGGAGGCGGAGGAGCGATTTGGGTTCGGCGGTGACGAGGTCGGTTTGGTCATCGACCTGGATCCAGCCGTTCTCGCCGACGAAGCGGATGAAGCGGTCTTCGAATCGTCCTTGTTGTTGCATGAGGCCGACGACGCCGTTGGAGTAGCGGCAGCGGACCTCGGCGCGGAGTGGGGTTTCGCTGTAGGTGGTGGCGGGGTCGGGGAAGACCGCTTTGCCATCGAACTCGACGGGGCCGGTGTGGTCGGTGCGGAGGGCGAACTGCATGAGGTCGGTGTAATGGCAGCCCATTTCGGTGAGGACGCCGTCGGAGAAATCCCAGAAATACATGAAGTTGTTGACGTGGGACCAACTGAAGGGGCGCCAGGGGGCTTGTCCGAGCCACGTATCGTAGTCGAACCCGTCGGGGATGGGGACGACGGGTTCGGGCTTGATGGCGGGGCCTTCCCAGACTTGCATGAGGACCGTGTGGATGCGGCCGAGGAGGCCGCGTCGGACGACTTCGATCATGAAGCGGTAAGAGTCGACGCTGCGGCGTTGGTGGCCGGCTTGGTAGACCGTGCCGAGTCGCTTGCAGGTGTCGGCGAGGGCGCGGCCTTCGGCCAGGCTGAGGGTGACGGGTTTTTCGCAATAGATGTCTTTGCCGGCGTTGGCGGCGAAGAGCGAGGCAATGCCGTGCCAGCGGACGCCGGTGGCGATGAAGACGGCATCGAGGTCGGGTCGCGCGAGGAGTTCGCGGAATTCGCGGTGGGTTTGGCAGTCGTTGTTTTGGTAATGTTGGTTGACGGTCTCGCGGCCCTTTTCGAGGCGGTCGGCACGGCAATCGCAGACGGCGCGCATTTGGATTTGGGGGAAGGCCATGAAGTGGCCGATGATATCGCGGGCGCGGTTGCCGAAGCCGAGGGTGGCCATCGCGATGCGGCTATTAGGGGCGACGCCGCCGCCGAGGCCGAGGGTGGAGGCTGGCAGGATGAGGGGGGCGAAGGGAAGGGGGGCGAGGCGGTTGAGGAAGTGTCGTCGGCTGATGGGGGGAGGGGCGGGGGGAGGCATGG
>CAZVRY010000548.1:0-2611 GCA_964629545.1 uncultured Verrucomicrobiota bacterium
CACCCCGTCGCCCTCCAGCCTGCACCCAGATCCAACACCACCCTCCAGAGACCCACACCCCACCCCGGATCCCACCCCGTGAACCCCCTTGCGCTCTTCCGCCACGACCCCCGCCAGCCGCCGACTCTGCTCCGCATGCTCCCGCGCCAGATACCCCGCCAACTCCCGCATGCTCAAATACTCGAAGAACAGCGTCTTCGGCAGCCGCCCATAATCCCGCTCCAACCGTAACGTCAACTCGATGATCTTGAACGAGTCCAACCCCAATTCCTCGTAACTCGCCGTCGGCTCCACCCGCACCCCTAACTTCAACACCGAACGAAATACCTGCCCCAAATAACCTTCCAACGCCCGCCCCTCCTCCCCCAACTCCTCCCCTCTGCCCCCCGCTTCCCCAACGTGCGAGCCCGCTTGGTTCGCATCGGCTGAGCCGGGGGACGGCCGGATGGGTCCTGGTTCATGGGGAGCCTCCCCACCCACCGACCGCACCAGGCGGTCAATGTCCCGCTGCGTCCGATACGGCCGAATCCACTTCTGAAACAAATCACTCGACGGCGCCCACCCCGACGCCGGCACCACCGCCACCCCCGACGACCGCCCCGCCTCCAGCCCCACCCGGCCGGCCGGATCGAACTTCAACCCCGCCAAATGCCGCGCCGTAAACCGCAATAACACCACGTCCCTCACTTCTCCCGGGATCTGCGCCCCCAACTCCGCCAGAAACTTGCGCACCGGCTCGTTCCGCGCCGTCGTCACATAAGAGACCAAGACCTGTTCCTTCCCCCGCCCCACCGCCATGGCCCCAACCTGCGCCATCACCGCATGCTCAACCCCACGGCCCAACACCCGACAGCTCAAGGCCATGTTCTTCACCACCAGCGACTCCGCCTCCCACCGATACAAAAATGCCCCCGTCAACCCGTAATCCCCAAACCGATCCGATACCCGCACCACCCCGCACCGGTGATGCTCCTCCCGCCCCCACTCCCGGACCTGCGCCTCCGTCTCCCGCCGGCCCGTGCAGTTGAATTGATTGGTCCGATTGAACAACTGCGCCACCCGCCCCCACTCCGTCTCCAGCGGTTCCCTCACCTCAATCCTCAACTCCAACCGCTCGATAAATTCCTTCAACGTCGAACACCCGCGCTGCAAATCCACCCGCTGCCGCGCCTGCTGGTAAAACGCGTTCCGCTGCCGATCCTCCCTCGTCAACGCCCACTGGTCCAACGCCCACACGTGATCCAGAAAACCCGGTATCTCCCCCTCGTCCGCCGGCAAGTTCAACGTCAATACCTGCGGCAACCGCGCATGCACCTCCGCGCACTCCACCGGATTGTCGTCAATGAACACAAAACTCTCCAACCCCAACCCCAACTCCTCCGCCAACGACCGCAAATTGTCCGCCTTCGATTGCCAGTTGATCCGATGACTCACCACATGCTCCCACCGCAATACCATCTCCGGCTTCCCCTCAAACACCCGCCGCACGTCCTCCTCCCGGTTCTTGCTCACCAGGACCACCAACACGCCCCCCGCATGCCGCTCCACCACCCGCCGCTGCAAATCCAGATGCGCCGACGTCACCTGGATCTGCTCCAACGTGTCCTCCCCACATACCCCGCGCCATAACGTCTGGTCGCAATCCAATGCCATCACCTTCGTCGGCCGCTGGAACTCCCCATGAATCCGCCGCGCCAACACCGTCCCCAAAAACGCGTAATACGCATCCGTATACGGTATCCGGCCCATCGCCTCCCGCACCCCGTCCTCCACCTCCTCCACCCGATACCGCTCGTGAAAATCCGCTGCCTCCAGAAAATGCACCGTCGGCACCCCACGCAACCCGTCCCGGATCCGATGACGTAACTCCGCCACCCGCGCCGGGGTCAACTCGCGCTCGAAGCGCGCCGACGACGGACACAAACACAAGAAGCACGGCGCCCCTTGCCGCTGCGCGCACGTCGCCAAATGCCCCAGCAATTCCTCCAATCGCGACTCGATCTCCGTCCCTAACGCCTCCCCTCCCCCCCACTCCACCCCCTCCGGACGCCGCGCATACACGTTGCTCAACCCTGTCTCCCCCAATAACGCCTCCTCCTCCACCGCCACCACAAATCCCTTCGACTCCAACAACGCCACCAACCCTTCCCGACTCGCCCCCGCCCCCTCATGCACCTCCACCACCACCTGACGCACCTTCGCCCACGCCTCCGCCCCCATCGACTGCAAGATCTCTGCCTCGCACTTCTCCGCATCCACCTTCAGCAAATCCCCCCGCCCCAATCCCCGCGACGCCATCAGCGACTCCACCGTCACCACCGAACAGTCATACGCCTCCGCCCGCAACCGATCCCGTAACACCCCCTCCACATACTCCCGCACCCCCTCCCCAGTCATCCCACGTAACGCTAACGCCCGTTCCATCACCCGCCGCAACGTCGCCCCATCCCCCCCCGCCTCCGCCCGAAACCCCGAGAAGACCGACGACTCCGGATAAAACGTAAACCTCCCGCGCCCCGCCGCGCCCCCCCCCCCCCCCCGAAAAGGCACCCCCCAACCCCCCCCCCGCCCGCGCCCAAAAAACCCCCACAAACCCAAACGCACCCGCCAA
>CAZVRY010000549.1:0-2600 GCA_964629545.1 uncultured Verrucomicrobiota bacterium
GCGAGCTCGAACTTCGGCTCGGGTCTTCGTGGTCTTCGTGAACTTCGTGGTGATCTCCAGCCAGGAACGTCGAACCAGGCGTGCGAGCTAACGCCGGACGAGCGCGCCCGGCGAGCATCTGGGCGCTTGGTCCGGCGTAGCTCCACTTACCGATAGGCTGAAAGGCCGCCCCCCGGCTGCTTGGAACGGGGACCGTTCGTTGCCGCCCATGGCCCGTTTGAGGCGAAGCTTTTGGAGTGCGCCGGTGCTCTGGCGCTTTGGATTTCGCGCCCGAGGCGTGGGCGGAGCCTTTGGGTTGGTCCCACGCCGGAGGATCCAAAGCGGCGGAGCACCGCCGCACTCCAAGACGCTGGCGCGCCCTCGCCCATCGCCCGGTTGACACCGTCACCGTCACAAGGAGCACAACGGGGTCAAGTCGTAACAATCGACCATTGCGCCCGAGGGGAATCCCTCACCTTCCCCGGCACAGACCCTTAGGGACAATCGGGTCTGAGCGATCGGCGTCTCACCCCTCCAACGCGCGCCGCAAGTTTTCCCCAAACCGTCGTCTTTCCGCGTCCTCTTCCACCCTCCACCCGAACCGCTTCACCGCCTGCGCCGCCGCCGGGTCCTTCAAACCCGCGAGGTCCTGGTCGACCTCGGCTAGCCGATGGCCCCGTAGCGGGCCACCTCCACCACGCCCCGAGGGGCCTCGATCGCGACCGAATGAAAGCGTCCCTGGAACCGGTGTCCGCGAATCCGGTGGGCCCCGTTGAACGTGCGGCTGGAGGACACCTGGAGCCAACGGATCGCTTCGCTCAAGTTGGCATCCTGGCTCCGCAGCGCCAGATGGTCATGGTGGTCCATCAACACGAATGCGTGAAGCTCCGTGCGAAGCCGCGCTGGCCATTCCGCTAGGCGACCGGGGAACCGGCGGCGATCGGTGTCCGTCCGAAAGATCGCTTCCGGCCGGTTGCCTCGATTCATTACGTGATACCCCCCCGCCCGCCACGACGACCCGGAGCTTCCATGCCATGGCTTCGAGGTCATGAACGTCGATTCATTTGTCAATGATTGTGACTTGCCCCCATTGTTCCTGACAGAATGAGATTGCGGGTCAAAGGACTTGCCACGGAGCGCTTGCCGCCGATACTGGGTGTTGAAGCGCCAGCGGTCGCCGCGTGTCTCGGAAGCGGCGCGCGCGGCCGAGCACCGAAACCCCTCACTTGCGTGACCATGTTATACTCTCCCAGGCTCCGAACCGCCCCTTTGCAATCCCCGCGCGGCCTCTGGCTGCGCGCCGTGGCGCTCAGCCTCGGGTTGGGTCTGGCCGTGCAGGCGGCCGAGACCCTGGCCCCTGTGCCGGCGCCTCCGGAGCCCGCCGACATGCAGGTGCTTTTCAACGGCAGAGACCTCAGCGGTTGGGACGGGGATGGGCGGCTCTGGTCGGTGCGGGACGGGGCTATTCGTGGCGAGACGTCCGCGGAGACTCCGGCCAAAGGGAACACGTTTCTGATCCTGAAGGACCAGCGTTTTAGCGATTTCGAGCTTCGCCTGTCGTTCCGCTGCAATGCGAGCAACAACTCCGGCATCCAGTACCGCTCGAGGCACATCACCGTGGGCAATCCGGCCAATGCGTGGGTCGTCCGCGGGTATCAGCACGAGATCCGCAACGAGAACAAGTTGCCCAACGTGTCGGGGTTCCTTTACGACGAAGGCGGCAAGCGCGGCCGGCTCTGCCTGGCCGGGGAGAAGGCGGTGTGGGAAGACGGCGCGAAGAAGATCGAGGGCACCTTGCTGGACGCTGGGGCCTTCGCGAAGCTCTTCAAGCTGGATGACTGGAACGAGGTCGTCATCATCGCGCGCGGGAATCACCTCCGCCATTTTCTCAATGGGACGCTCATTCTCGACTTCGTCGATAAGGACCCCGCCTTAGCCTTGAAGGAGGGCGTCATCGCGCTCCAGCTCCACGCCGGGCGACCGATGTGGACCGAGTTCAAGAACATCCGCATGAAGACGCTGGGGCCGTAATGTCTCCGCGGTTAGGGCTGAGCACGGCGGTTCGCACCGCCGAGCGGTGCTGGGATGAGGGGTGCGGGGCATAGACAGGGCCGGGGGTGAGCCCTAGAGTGGAGCGAATTGGCTGGACGGAGAGTTGATGGAGTCAGAGGGATCAGGGTTGGCACGGCCGGCGGTTCCGCGGGAGGCGCGGCGGGGGCCGTTGTTGTCGTCGACGCGGGTGGTGGGGCTGGGGTATGAGCGGGCGGAGGGGGAGTATGCGGCGTGGTTTTGTTTGGGTGGGCCGACGTTGGCCGAGCTGGAGGCGGCGGCGCCGGCGTTCTTAGGGGTTCGGGAGAGGGATTATTTGGAGGGTTTGAAGTATGAGCGGCGGCGCTGGAGTTATTTGGTGGGGCGGTATTGTGCGAAGGAGGCGGTGGTGGGGTGGCTGGGCAGAGGCGCGTTGGGGGCGGTGGAGGTGATGGCAGGGGTGTTCCAGCAGCCGCGGGTGGAGGGGTTGGGGGCGGGGCAGGTGGGGGTGAGTCTTTCGCACGGGGGCGGGCTGGGGATGGCGGTGGCGTATAGCGAGGGGCATCCGATGGGGGTGGATGTGGAGAAGGTGG
>CAZVRY010000550.1:0-2591 GCA_964629545.1 uncultured Verrucomicrobiota bacterium
TGCAGCTGGCCAAACAGGTCTGGGCGCTTCCAAAAGCAATCGCAACCGGATTCAGGAGGTGGCGACAAGAGGTTGCCTGGAGCGAAGCGGAAGCCGATCGGCTCGATCGGATACGCCATCCGTCAAAATACCGTTGAGTTGACCCGCGCCGAAGCGAACAGGCTTTTGGGGCCTGGCCTCCGAGTCAGCTTTCGCGTGCGTGGGTTGAGGGAGAAGGCTGCCGACGGGGTTGACGCGCGCAGGTGGCGACGCAGGCTGGCACGGCGGTCCGCCGACACCTGGCGCTGGCGTTCGCTGGGTTGAATCTGCGAACCACAGCGAACCTGTCACCTTATCCTCCTCCCCATCAACCCGCGCCATCCCTCTCCCCAACCCTTGAAAGCGAAGCGATGTCGCGGGGTTGGGGAGAGGGAGGAAGGGAGAGGGGAAACGTGAACGGTTCATGGGCTCCAGGGCAGTGAACCTGTCACCTTCCCCAGATCCCAAGGTCGGAGGCTGGTTCAGCGAGGATCGGGTTTAGCGGCGGCTGCCGAGGTGACGCAATTGGGCGCGGACACGGTCGCGGAGGGCGTCGCGCCACCACTGGTCGAGGGCTGGGGCAAGGCGTTGGACCAGGGGGGTGGGGCCGGGAGGTTGGATGGCCTCCGCGGCGGCGCGGAGGAAGGCGGCGTCGGCGGGGGGCAGGAGGCTGGCCAGGGCTTGGATGTCGGCGTCGGCGAGGGAGCGCAGGTTCCAACACGCTTCGCCGATCCGGTCGGTGAGGAGCGAGTCTTGGCGCAGGAGCATTTCGTAATCGGCGCGGAAGTCACTGGGCAGCAGGCGCATGGTGCCTTGGAGAGCGAAGGCTCGGGCCGCGGGGTGACCGACGTTGGCGAGGGTGTGGGCGATGAAGAGGAAGCCAAGCGGGCCGGTGCGTTCGTCCTGGAAGGCGGCTTCCAGTTCGGTGCTGGCGGGGCCGGGTTGGCCGATGAGTTGGAGGGTGGCGGCGAGGAGGAGGCGATGGGGCCAAGTGCCCTGGGGAACCAGGTTCTGGGCGGGGCTGAGGATCCACGCGGCCAATCCGGTCCACGGATTGGGGGGAGTGGCCTGAGGTGAAGCCGCCGACCAGGGGATGGAGAACCGCTCGTCGTTGGGGGTCACTTCTGGAATGGGGGATGGCGTGGCGGGCGCGAGCGAGGGGAGGGTTTGGCAGAATTTGGCGAGGGCGGCGGCGGCCGTGGTGAGGCGTTCTGGGGATGACGTGGCGCGATCGAGGGTGCGCAGGAGGGAGATCAGCGGCGTGGGTTGGGAGTGGGGGGCGGTGGTGGTGAGTCTTTCGGCGAGGGCACCGAGGAGGAGGGGGTGACGCTGGATCGCTTCCGCGAGCAGCGTTCCGACGCTTTGGATGGGGTGGTTGGTGGCCAGGAGGCGGTGGCTGGCGGTGGCCGAGCCGAGTCGGTTCAGTTCCTCGAGGAGGGCATGGGTCTGCGTGGTCAGTTGGAAGGTGATGGAGTGAAGGCCGGCGTGCTCGGGTTCGACGAGGTTGCGGGTCGTGAATTCCAGGAGGCGCCCGGTGGATTCGTCAAAGCGGAGCCGGTGGCCATCCAGGGTGACGAGGATCACCGAAGGGGGCGTGGTGGGTGGGGTGGGCAGGACTGGGGAAGGAGGTGGGGAGGGGGCGGGTTCACGCGCCAGGGTGAGGCGAGGGTCGTGCGCGAACTCGACGAAGGCGGCGGGTTCGAGTTGCGCGACGAACCGCAGCAGGCTGGCGGTGGGGGCGTCGGGGTCTGGGCTTCGCTGGAAGGAGAATCCCATGCCGAGGGAGGTTTTGTTGGTGGCCTCTCCTTTGGCGGTGAGGGAGAGGTTGAAGCTCAGTTCCGTGGGGGGCAGCGGGCCGCCGGCCTTGAGGCGGTAGGGGGGAGCGAACCAGGCCCATTGACGCGACGCGAGGATGGCGGCGGCGACGGGCTGAGGCGGGTCACGATCGGGGTGGTGTTGGTCGACGGCGATGAGGAAGGCGCCTTTGGGGGACAGGATGAAGCGGGCCACCCATTGGAGTTGGGGGGAGGCGCTAGCGGCCGTGATCTCGAACACCAGGTCGGATTCCTGTTGTTCGAAGCGTTCGAGCCAGGCGCAGAGGCGGAGGAAGGCCAGGTCCATGGCGGATAGTTCCTCGGCGAGGGGAGGGGCGGCTTCGACTTCGACGACGGCGAGGCGGAGGACGGTTTTGCCCTCGGCGGCCGGGGGAGGGAGATCCCATTGGCAGCGGGTGAAGCGGGCGGAGAGTGCGAGGCGTTCGCGGGAGCGGTCGAGGAGGGCAGGGGTGATGATGGAGCCGGGGCGGAGGTCGAGCAGGCGGAGGAGGTCGTCCTTGGAGGTCCGTTTGAGGCCGGCCACTTCGATGGAGTCGAGGATCGCTGGGGGACCTTCGTCGAGGACGCGGACGATGAGGTCGCAGGTGTGGGTGAGGGGGTTGGGGCGGGTGGTCACGTTGAGCTGCGGGGTTGGGAAGCCGAGCTGCTGGAGGGCATTGGTGGCGGCACGGGCGTAGCGCGCCAGCGCGGTGCGGTCACCGGCCATCCAGTGGTTGGTGGACCATGTGGGCGAGGCCG
>CAZVRY010000551.1:0-2579 GCA_964629545.1 uncultured Verrucomicrobiota bacterium
GCGCGTTGCACGAAAATGGGGGCCGGAGCGGGTCTGAGGTCACGCCTCGCTAGGAGATAGCAACGAGTTCTTCGGGGGTGGCCCAGCGCCACTGAGCTGGCGGCAGGGGGCCGAGGGTGAAGGGGCCGAAGCGGCTGCGGTGGAGGCGGACGACTTCATGGCCGAGGGTCGCGAACATGCGTTTGACCTGGTGGAATCGGCCTTCGGTGAGTTCGAGTTGGACTTCGAGCGGGGCGAGGATTTCGAGGCGCGCCGGGGCGCAGGGTTCGTCCTCGCCGGGGAGGAGGAAGGCGCCGCTGGCGAGGAGGGGGATCCAGGCGGGGTTGGCGGGGCCGCTGAGGGTGATGTCGTAGACTTTCGGGACATGATGGCGTGGGGAGGTGAGGCGTTGGACGAGGTGGCCTTGATCGGTAATGAGGAGCAGGCCGGTGGCGTCTTTGTCGAGGCGTCCGACGGTGGTGACGGGGGGATGCCGTTGGTTCCAGCGCTGGGGGAGGAGGTGATAGACGGAGGGGCCTTCGCTGGGGTTGTGGGAGCAGACGGCGCCGAGGGGTTTGTGGAGGACGGCCAGGAGGCCTGCGGGGGCTTCGATGGGTTCACCGTCGATGAGGACGGTGGCGGGATCGGCTTTGTCGTCGACGGTGGTGGTGGGGGAGCCGTTGACGGTGACGCGGTGGTTGACGATCCAATGGCGGGCTTGGCGGCGGCTGCAGTAACCGTAGTGGGAGAGGATTTGGTCGAGGCGGCGGGGGGGCATGTTAGGATTTAGGAATTAGGGATTAGGATTTAGGAATTAGGAATTGGGATTTGGGATGAAGAGCAGGGCGGTTAGCCTGCGGGTGGAGGGGGAGAACCAGCGAGGGGGCATGCTGGGGGTGAGAGATCTGGGATAGGGGGCGGGGTTAGGGGAAGGGTTGGAAGCCGGCACGGGCGAGGCCGCGGCGGATTTCGGGGGCATCGAGGAGGCGTTGCCAGACGCGGCCGGAGCGGTGGTTTTCGATCATGAGGAGGACGATGCCTTGATCGATGCCGAGGACATCGGGGCCCCACCAGTTGAGTTGGAGGTTGAAGGCGTCGCGGAAGCCATAGGGGGTCCAGAGGTCCTGGCGGAACTGCTGGTGCAGGTGTTTGAGGGTGGGCAGGCAGATTTCGGGGGCGAAGGGGAGGGAGCCGCCGACGGCGGTGGGGGCGAGGGTGCCATCGTCGTGGAAGGCGGGTGGGGCGCCGCGAGCGCCGTAGCCTTTGGGACCGTCGCAGGCGGTGAGGCCCCACAGGAGGTGGCTGTAGCCGCGGAAGCCGCCTGGGTTGGCGGCGCAGTAGGCTTGCTGGGCGAGGGTGGCGCGGCGGGAGTTTTCGAAATAGTCGAGGCCGTGGGCGCGCATCCAGGGGTCGGTTTTGCCGCGGAAATCGATCCAGGCATGGGAGTATTGGTGGCCGAAGAGGGGTTCGAACTGCACATAGGCGAAGCCGTGGTTGGTGCGCCAGGGGTAGGTGGCGGTCCAGGCGTCCCAACTGCGCCGGTCGAGTCCCTGGGCGGGGTGGGTTTGGCGGGTGGCGGGTTCGAGGGGGTGCTCGGGGAGGCCGAGGCCGAGGAGGTAGAGGAGCATGGCTTCGTTGTAGCCCTGCCAGCGGCTTTTCAGGAAGCCCTCTTCGGGTCGCCAGCCCATCGTGAGGGTATCCTGGTCGTGACGCATCCAGCCCCAGTCCACGCGGTGCAGGAGTTGGTTGGCGAGTTGGCGGATCTCGGGTTCGGCGGGGTGGTCGGAGCGGAAGAACTGGCGGACATCGAGGACGCCGGCGAGGAGGAGGGCGGTGTCGATGGAGGAGAGTTCGCAGCGCCAGACTCGGTGGCCGGAGTTCATGTCGAGGAAGTGGTAGAACCAACCTCGGTATCCCATCGAACCTTCGGGCGTTGGTTCTTGGGGGCCGTGGGCGAAGGTCCGCAAGGTGCGGAGGGCGCGGGTGCGGCCCTGGTCGCGGGTGATCCAGCCCCGGTCGATGCCGATGGGGAGGGCAGAGAGGCCGAATCCGGTGGCGGCGATACTGCAGGGGGAGCCTGGGGTATTGCGGTCGCGGACGAGGCCGTTGGCGGGGTTGGCCTCGCGCCAGAAGTAATCGAAGGCGGTGGCCTGGAGGAAGTCGAGGAAGGCGTCGTCGTGGGGGAAGGGTTGGGGGGTGGCGGTGATGAGGGTGGGGGGCGATTCAAGGCCGGCGGAGTCGAGGGCGCGGATATCGTAGCGGTAGGTGTGGCGGTTGCGGACTTGCGGGTCGGCGAATCCGGGGCGGGTGAGGGGTTTGGGGGTGAGGAGGGTGAGGGAGCCTTGGGGGTCGTCGGCGCGGCGGACGTTCCACCCGGCGACGCCGGGTGGCGGGTAGGCATCCCAGTGGAGGACGACGATTTGGTCGCCGGCGCGGCTGGTGGGGTGGTTGACGGGTGGAGGTGTGGCGAGGGCAGTGGCGAGGGTGAGGAGGGTGCAACAGAGGAGGCGGGGGGGCATGGGGAGTTAGGATTTATGATTTATGATTTATGATTTCGGATTTGGGGTTTGGGATTTGGGGTTTGGGGTTTGGGATTCAGG
>CAZVRY010000552.1:0-2565 GCA_964629545.1 uncultured Verrucomicrobiota bacterium
CGCACCTCGTCAAACACGCGTCGCCCCCCATCACCCGCGTCACCCTCGCCGTCGGCGAAGCCCTGGACCTACCCTGGAACGACGCCTTCCGCCGCTCCCTGCCGGACGTTCCCGTCGAGTTCGCCATCCATCCCGCCCTCGGTTACGCCGCCGAACACCGCGCCTCCTCTCTCCTGACTCGCCGGCAACTACGGACTTTCCTCGACCGTCTGTTCGGTGAGTCCCCCGACCTCGCCGTCTGGGCGCACAACCTCGGCATCGCCCGCAACCTCATCCTCGCCGACGAACTGCGCCGCGCCTGCGCGCGCCATCGCGCACCCCTGATCGCGCACCACCATGACTGGTGGTTCGACAATCGCTGGCAACGCTGGCCCGAGATCCGGCGCTCCGGCGCCCGCACCCTCGCCCAGGTCGCCCCCCTCACGATCGTCGCCGGCCCCAACATCCATCACGCCACCATCAACCGGGCCGACGCCGCCCAACTCCGGCCGCACCTCGGCAACGCCGTCACCTGGCTGCCCAACCTCGCCGGACCCCTGCGCGCGCCGCGCCGTTCCGCCCTTGCACGTACTCGCGCCTGGTTAAAGGACAAACTTCAAGCCGACGATCCGCCTGTCTGGATCTTCCCCTGCCGCCTGCTTCGCCGCAAAAACATCGCCGAAGCGCTGCTCCTCACCCGCTGGCTGCGACCCGGCGCCTGGTTGATCACCACCGGCGGCACCAGTTCCACGGACGAACAGGCTTACGCCCACACTCTCGAACGCACCGCCAGTGCCCAAGGCTGGCCCCTCCGGCTCGGAATCCTCGCTCAGCGCGACCCCAACGCCCCGGGCGTCCCCGAACTGATGGGCGCCAGCGAAACCGTGCTTCTCACTTCCATCCAGGAAGGCTTCGGCCTGCCTTACCTCGAAGCCGCCGCCGCCCGCCGGCCTCTCGTCGCCCGCATCCTTCCCCATATCGCCCCCGACCTGCGCCAGTTCGGATTCCGATTCCCCCAGTCCTACTCCCAAATCCTGATCCACCCCGACCTGTTCGATTGGAACGTCGAACGCCGCCGCCAGGAACGGCTCTTTCGCATGTGGCGGGCACTCCTCCCCCGCCCTTGCCGCGCGCTCGTCGGCCTGCCGGCCCTGCTCGCCGCCGATGGCCCATGCCCAATGCCCTTCAGCCGTCTTACCCTGCCCGCCCAACTCGAGGTGCTGCGCCACAATCCCGAGCTCAGTTGGAAGGTCTGCCAACCCTTCAACCCCTTTCTCGAACCCTGGCGCCTCCAGGCCCGGCATCGGCAACTCCAGCTGACCCCATGGCCAAAAACCGCCGCGCGCTGGCTCGGTGGCCAGGCCTATGCCGCCCGATTCCTGCAACTCCTCCGTCGCCGGCCCAGCACCCCCGTTTCGCCCGCGGCCGCGCGGGCCGCCCAGGCCGACTTCATCAAGGCCAAACTCGCTCCCGACCAACTTTACCCCCTCCTCTGGACCCCAACCAAACACGCGGCTTGTCGTCCGACACGGATTCGTGCCATTGATGTCAAAAACTCCGTTACGCCATGCCACTGAGCACCAACAAGAACTCCAATGGCGAGCCGCCCAAGGCGATCCTGTTCGACATCTACCACACCCTCCTCACCGTCGGCCCACCTCCCGCCGACGCCGGCCTCCGCTGGTGCGGATTGTGGACCGAAACCCTCGGCATCGCCCCCCGCCTCAGCCTCGAAGACGTCGCCGACGCCACCCACAAAGTCATCCAAGGCGACCACGCCGCCGCCAAAGCCATCGGCATTCACTTTCCCGAAGTCTTCTGGCCGTCGGTCGTCCGCCGGGCCGTTCCCGAGCTCAACCGGCTGACCGAGGTTGCCCTGGACCGATTCCTGTTTCGCCACGCCCAACTCGTCCACACCGTCAAACTCATGCCTGGCGCCGCCGAAGTGCTTCGTCCCCTGTCCGCCCAAAGCGTCCGCCTCGGCCTCGCCTCCAACGCCCAGCCCTATACCCTCCGCGAACTCGAATTCGCCCTCGCCGAAGCCGGCCTGATCCGGTCCCTCTTCCGCCCCGACCTCGAATTCTGGTCCTTCCTCCACGGCTACGCCAAACCCGATCCGCATGTCTTCCGGGCCCTGAGCGCCCGACTCCTCGCCGATGGCATCGCCCCCCACGAGATCCTCATGGTCGGCGACCGCGAAGACAACGATATCGAACCCGCCCGCGCCCAGGGCTGGCGCACCTGGGAACTGACTCCAACCCCCGTCGCCGAATCCGCCAACGCCGGCGACTGGCAGCAACTCAGCACGCACCTGGGCTGTTGATCGGCAACTGCGCCCGTTCCTTCCCCATCCCCGGCGACGGCGCTTTGGCTATGCTGCAGAGGCAAGTCAGCGCTGCGCCAGTCGGTGCAATCCAGCCAGCGCAGCGCCGGAGGGCCGAGTTACACGAGGCCAACGTTCCAATGCGCCTTACAATACCGGACTCGCGGAGCTCGTCCCTCCGAATTGCCCCATCCAGCCAGCGCAGCGACGGAGGGCCGAGTTACACGAGGCCGACATTGCCATGCGCCTTCCAACACCGGACT
>CAZVRY010000553.1:0-2563 GCA_964629545.1 uncultured Verrucomicrobiota bacterium
CCCCCCCCCCCCCCCCCCCCCCCCCCCCCCCCCCCCCCCCCGCCCCCCCCCCCCGCCCCCCCCGGTCGTCGGCGGGGTCGTGGTGGGCGAGGAACGCTGGGGCGAGGAGGAGGACGGCGAGGAGGAGGCCGTGGGAGGTGGCGGAGGCGAGCAGGCAGCGTTGCTGAAGCCGGTTCATCGTCGGGGGTCGGTGGGGGTGGAGCGGAAGGAGACGCGGCGGATGCCGTGGCGTTGGAGGCGGTCGGTCATGTTAAACACCCATTCGAAGGGGACGGCTTTATCGGCTCGAATATAGACCACGAGGTCTGGGTTGGCTTGAAAAACCTGGGCGAGGGTGATCTCGATTTGGTCTGGGGAGAGCTGGGTTTTATCGAGCATGCAGCGGCCGGCGGCGTCGATTTCGATGGTGCGGGTATTTTCGCGTTCGATGCGTCGATCGCGGTCGCCGCCGGAGGGGAGGGTGACGGGGAGGCCTTGTTCGAGGAGCGGGGTGGTGATGACGAAGATGATGAGGAGGACGAAGGCGAGGTCGAGGAGGGGGGTGATATTGATTTCGCTCAGGGTGACGAGGGCGCTGCGTTGGGAGAAGCGTCGCATCGGGGTTAGAAGCTGAATTTGACTTGGTTGAGGAGGTAGATGAGGAGGAAGGCGAGGCCGACGGTGAGGGCGAGGAGGGCGAGTTGGCCGAGGCTGAGGTGGCGGCTGCCGGCGCGGAATTTCTTGCGGAGTTTACTGAGCCAGGAGCGGTGGAGGCGTTGGCCGCACTCGTCGCAGCGGCGGGCGGCGCGTTCGTTTCGGTGGCCGCAATGATGGCAGGTGATGTAGAGGTGGGCTCCGCAGCGTTGGCAGGTTTTGTGGGTGGCGGCGTTGGGGTGGTCGCAGCGCGCGCAATAGACGGTTTGGGCGTCGGTGGCGATCTGGCTATCCTTCGGGTTCATCCTCTTTGAGGTATTCGACCTCCATTTTGGAGACGAGGTCTTGGGCGAAGTTATCCAGTTCGACGGTCATGACGCGGAGGGTATGGACGAGCCAGTTGTAGCCGAACATGGAGGGGATGGCGACGAGGAGTCCGGCGACGGTGGTGATGAGGGCGGCGGCGACGCCTGGGGCCATGGTTTTGAGGTCGGCGGTGCCGAGGAAGGCGACGTAGCCGAAGGTATCCATGACGCCCCAGACGGTGCCGAGGAGGCCGAGGAAGGGGGCGCCGCTGACGGCGATAGCCAGGAGGATGAGGCCGGATTCGAGTTTGAGGGCCTCCTGGGCGACGGCGCCTTCGAGGGTGCGTTTGACATGTTCCATCGATTTGAGGGAGACATAGGTTCGGCGGGTGCCGTCGGGTCGTTTGAGGCGGCTTTGGAGTTCGACGCATCCGGACTGATAGACGGTAAAAAGCGGACAACCCTCCACCTCGATGCGGCGGTCGTGGATGCCGAGGACGGTTTTTTGGCCGCGGTATTCGAGGTCGAAGAATCCGTTGAGTTTGCGGGCGCGGCGCATTTGGAGGGCCTTGGAGGCCATGACGGACCAGGCGAAGATGGAGAAGAGGACGAGGATGGCGATGATGACTTTGGCTTCCGGAGTGGCTTTTTCCCAGATGAAGCCCATGCGCGAGCGGCCGAGGTCGGCGGCGGCCAGGAGGGGGGTAACGGTCATCCCAAGTAGCGCGGTCATCGTTGTGCCGACATGCATAACGACCTCGCCAGTCAGGGTCAAAATCTTTCCGGAGAGAAATGCGCGGGTGGGGTGAGATCTGCGGTTGATCCCGGGGCCGGGGGCAGGCTACAAGACAGGCGATGGCAATGCGATGACTGCCGTGGCTGCGGAAAAGCCGCTGTTGGAGGTGGAGGGGGTATGGAAGTGGTATGGGCAGGTGGTGTTGGCGGATGTTGGGTTGGCGGTGGCGGGCGGGGAGGTGCATGCGTTGGTGGGGGAGAACGGGGCGGGGAAGAGCACGCTGGCGAGGATCATGGCGGGGTTGACGCGGCCGGATCGGGGGCGGATGGCGTGGCGAGGGGAGGCCTATGCGCCGGAGACCAAGAAGGCGGCGGAGCGGGCGGGGGTGCGGTTGGTCCTGCAGGAATTGAACTTGATCCCGACGTTGAGTGTGGCCGAGAGCATCGGGTTGGGGCGGTGGCCGCATCGATGGGGGTGGGTGGACCGGGGTCGGTTGGAGGCGGAGGGCCGGGAGGCGTTGCGTGCCTTTGGGCTTGGGGGCATCGATCCTGGCCAACCGGTCGGGGAGTTGGGGATTGGGCAGCAGCAGTTGGTGGAGATTGCGGCGGGGTTGTCGCGGCGGTGCGACCTGCTGATTCTGGACGAACCGACGGCGGCGCTGACGGCCTCCGAGGTGGAGTTATTGTTTGGGCAGATTGCGGCGTTGCGGGCGCGGGGGACGAGCACGATTTACATTTCGCATCGGCTGGAGGAGATCCGGCGGGTGGCGGATCGGGTGACGGTGTTGCGGGATGGCGGGTGGGTGGCGACGGCCCGTTTGGGGGAGGTGACGAGGTAGCTTATTGTGGGGTGGTTGGTGGGGCGGGACGTGGTGGGGGTGGAGCGGCGG
>CAZVRY010000554.1:0-2538 GCA_964629545.1 uncultured Verrucomicrobiota bacterium
CCGTGCGCGACGACCGCGACCTGCTGCAGAACCCGAAGAAATCTGTCTTACGCCCGTTGCCGGTGGGTCGTGCGATTCGGGCTTGGGCCGGAGGGCGGGACGGGGCAGGATGGGGCGCCGGAAGCGGTTGAGCATGACGACGACGAGCACGGGCGAGGGTATGGGGACGGCGGCTGGGGAGCCGGCGGTGGAGGTGTCGATTGTGATGCCGTGTTTGGACGAGGCGGCGACGGTGGGGCGGTGTGTGGCGAAGGCGCTGGGGTTTCTGGAGCGTCGGGGTTTGCGGGGGGAAGTGGTGGTGGCGGACAACGGGAGTCGGGATGGTTCGGCGGCGGTGGCCGCGGCGGCAGGGGCGCGGGTGGTGGTCGTGGTGGAGAAGGGGTATGGGAGTGCGTTGCTCGGGGGGGTGGCGGAGGCTCGCGGGCGTTGGATTGTGATGGGGGATGCCGACGACAGTTACGATTTTTCGGCTTTGGATGGGTTTATCGACCGGTTGCGGGCGGGGGCGGACGTGGTGATGGGGAATCGGTTTTTGGGCGGGGTGCAGCCTGGGGCGATGCCGGTGTTGAATCGCTGGGTGGGGAACCCGGTGTTATCGGGGTTGGGCCGGTTGTTTTTCCGGAGTCCGGTGGGGGATTTTCACTGTGGGCTGCGGGCATTGACGCGGGAGGCGTTCGAGCGGATGGGGTTGCGGACGACGGGGATGGAGTTTGCGAGCGAGATGGTGGTGAAGGCGACGTTGTTGGGGCTGCGACTCGAGGAGGTGCCGACGACGTTGTCGCCAGATGGGCGGGCGCGGCGTTCGCATTTGCGGCCGTGGCGGGACGGGTGGCGGCATTTGCGGTTCATGTTGTTGTATTCGCCGCGGTGGTTGTTTCTGGTGCCGGGGCTGGTGTTGATGGGGGTGGGCTTGGCGCTGGGGGTGTGGTTATGGCCGTCGCCGCGCCGGGTGGGGGCGGTGACGTTCGACGTGCACACGATGTTGTATGGGGCGGCGGCGGTGTTGGTGGGGTTTCAGGCGGTGTGGTTTGCGGTGTTTACGAAGGTATTTGCGGTGACGGAGGGGTTGATGCCATCGGACCCGCGTTTGGAGCGGGCGTTTCGTTGGGTGACGCTGGAGACGGGGTTGGCGGTTGGGGGGGTGTTGCTGGTGGCGGGCTTCGGGGGTGGGTTGTATGCGGTGTGGGTGTGGCAGCAGGAGGCCTTCGGGCCGCTCGAGCCGGGGAGGATGTTGCGTCTGATCATTCCGTCGGTGGTGGGGTTGGCGTTGGGATGTGAGGTCGTGCTGGCCAGTTTCTTCCTGAGCGTGTTGGGGCTGCGTCGGAGGGGGAAGGGCGCGGGTTGACGATGAGGGATTTGGGGATCAGGAGCGGGGAGGGAGCATGAAGGCGTTGGACCGGGTGTTGCAGCGGTGGCGGATTGCGCGGGTGCGGCGTTGGATACCGGCGGGGTCGAGGGTATTGGATGTGGGGTGTGGGGACGGGGCGTTATTCAGGGACTTAGCGGGCATGCGGCTGACGGGGTTGGGGTTGGATCCGCGGTTAGCGGGGCCGGTGGAGGGGGTGGGGTATCGATTGCGGCAGGGGCGGTTGCCGATGGATTTGGCGGGGGAGGATAGGTTCGATGTGGTGACGATGTTGGCGGTGATGGAACATATCCCGGAGAGGGAGCAATCGGCGGTGGCGGGGTGTTGTGCCGGGGTGTTGCGGGGAGGGGGTTTGGTGGTGATGACGGTGCCGTCGCCGCGGGTGGATGCGATTGAGGGGGGGTTATTGCGGTGGGGGTTGATCGAGGGGATGGCGTTGGAGGAGCACTATGGGTTTGATGTGGGCCGGGTGCGGCCGTGTTTTGAGGGGGTGGGGTTCGAGTTGGTGGCGCATCGGCGGTTTCAGTTGGGATTGAACAATGTATTTGTGTTTCGGAAATGAGTGAGGCGAGAGGTGTCAGGCGGGAGGCTGGTGGGGAATGGGGGTCGGTGTGGGAACGCTGGACAGGGCTGGGGGTTGCGGGTGCGGTAGCGGCCGTGGGGTTGGGGGTGGCGGCGGTGCAGAATGTCCATCTGTTGAATACGGATGGGGTAGCGTATAGGCGGATTGGGGGGTATTGGGCGGCCGGGGAGACGGGGCTGGCGGTTTCGGGTTACTGGGGGCCGTTATTGAGTTGGCTGATGGTGCCGTGTTTATGGATGGGGATGGACCCGCTGGTCGCGGCGCGGGTGGCGATGGCGGTGTCCGGGCTCATGGTTTGGCTGGGGGTGGTGGCGGTGGGGCGGGCGGCGGGGTTGGCTGAGGGGTGGGTTCGGTTAGCGGGGTGGGTATCGATTCCGCCGGTGGTGGCGTGGTCGGTGGAGAACATTGTGCCGGACTTGCTGTTGGCGGCTGGGGTGGCTGGGGGGGTAGCGGCGCAGATGTCGCCGGATTGGGTGGTCAGTCGGCGGCGGCAGTTGGTGAGCGGGGCGGCCTGGGTGTTGGCGTATGGGGCGAAGGCGATTGCGTTTCCGTTGGGGGTGGTGGTGGTTGGCATGGTGGCGGGGTGTTG
>CAZVRY010000555.1:0-2502 GCA_964629545.1 uncultured Verrucomicrobiota bacterium
CTCGTCCTTGAAATCCGACCGCGTCAGCTCCATCACCTGCCGCGGCGTGTGGTCCATGTAGATGCTCAACGGACACACCCCGGAACAGGTCCCACACTGGATGCAGCTCTCCAGTTGCTCGCAGCCCGGCACCCGCTTCACCTCGCGGCCAAACCCAGGACTCCGGTCCGACTCGTACTTGATCGTTCGCTGAATCAGCATGCGCGCCTTCCACCAGCTCCCTGCCGCCCTCACCCACCCCCGCCCCGTCCCCCGCTCACGCGAGAAACCACCGCCGACCACGATTAGTTATTTTGTGATGCACAGTAGCTAGATTCGATTCATCTTATTGTGCTGTGGTCGCACCCTGCCTGGGACCCCGGGGATTGGCTTCCCGCCGATTGGCAAATGCTCACCGTCCGTTGACCTCTCTTCTCTCCCCAACTCCCGCGCGCATCCCCGCCCCGCGCACCAAAAACGGCTGGAACCTCGCCACCCCCTCCCACCCGCCCCATGAGCCGTCACCCCTCACCCCGTGCCCTCTCCCCAACCGTTTCCAGCGAAGCGATGGCTCAGGTTGGGGAGAGGCCGGCGCAGTCAATCCGAGGGCAGGAGGACGGCTCAGCAAATCCGCGGCAGCGGATCGCCGCTCGGCAAATCGAGGATTCGCGCCACCCCCAACCGGCTGCGCAGGGTCACCAGGCCCGGGCTCCCCGCCACCACCGATCCGATGAAGGACGCGTTTTGTCCTAACGGGTGGCCATGCAACACGGCCAACGCCCGCGTCAGATCCCGCGGCGCCACAAACGCCACGAACCGCCCCTCGTTCGCCACATAAAGCGGATCCAGCCCCAGCATCTCGCACGCCCCCCGCACCTCCTCGCGCACCGGCACCGCAGCTTCGTCCAGGTCAATCCGCACCCGCGCCGTCTCCGCGATCTCGTTCAGCGCCGCGGCCAGCCCCCCCCGCGTCAGGTCGCGCAGGCAATGCACCTCGATCCCCGCGTCGAGCAATCCGGCCACCAACCGGGCCAGCGGCGCGCAGTCGCTCTCGATCCCCCCCTCGAACGCCAAACCCTCCCGCACCGACAAGATCGCCATCCCATGCCGCCCCACATCCCCGCTCAGCAACACCACGTCGCCGGGCTGCACCCGCGCGGGCCCCACCACGATGTTGTGCTCCACGACCCCAACCCCAGCCGTGTTCAAATACATCCCATCCCCCTTGCCGCGATCCACCACCTTCGTGTCCCCCGTCACCAGTTCCACCCCCGCCTCCACCGCCGCCTGCTGCATCGAGGAAACCACCCGCCGCAGCGTCTCCATCGGCAGGCCTTCCTCAAGAATAAACCCCGCACTGATCCACCGGGGCCGAGCCCCGCACATCGCCAGATCATTCACCGTCCCGTTCACCGCCAGGGCGCCAATGTCACCCCCGGGAAAGAACAGCGGACGCACCACATACGAATCCGTCGTGAACGCCAGCCGCTGCCCCCCCACCGTCAGCACCGCCCCGTCATGCTGCTGGTCCAACAGCGGATTGCGAAAGGCCGGCAGAAACACCCGGGCCAGCAACTGGCGCATGCCCTTGCCCCCACCCCCATGCGCCATCGTGATCGTGGGCCAATCCCCGACCGGCAGCGGGCACGTCGCACTCCATTCGGCTTCCATCGTCATTCCTTCCTCGCCCCCCCGCTCCCGGTCACGGGTCGATACCGGTAATAGGCCGCACAAGCCCCCTCCCCCGAAACCATCGTGGCCCCCAGCGGATGCTCCGGGGTGCAGCGGGTGCCAAACGCCGGACACTCCGGAGGCTTGCGCACCCCCTGCAACACCAGGCCGCTGATGCACTCCCGCGGCTCCTCCACCCGCCGGTCCGCCACCCCAAACCGCCGCTCCGCATCGAATCCTCCATACGCATCGGCCAGCCCATACCCGCTGGCCGGAATCATCCCGATCCCGCGCCACCCCCGATCCACCACCCGGAACACCTCCCCCATCAGCGCCCGGGCCGCCCCGTTCCCTTCCGCCCGCACCGACCGCGCGTAGGCATTCTCCACCTCCGCCCTTCCCGCCTCCAACTGGACCACGCACCGCAGAATCCCCTGCATCAAATCCAACGGCTCGAACCCCGTCACCACGATCGGCACCCTGTACCTCGCCGCCAGCGGCTCATACTCCCGTGTCCCCATCACCATGCACACGTGCCCCGCCGCCAAGAATCCCTGCACCCGATTGGCCGGCGACCCCAGAATCGCCTCCATCGCCGGCGGCACCAACACGTGCGAGACCAACAAACTGAAGTTCTTTAGCCCCAACCGGCGCGCCCGGTGCACGGCCATCGCGTTGGCCGGCGCCGTGGTCTCGAATCCCACCGCAAAAAAAACCACCTCCCGCCCAGGCTCCTGCTGCGCCACCTTCAGCGCATCCAACGGCGAATACACCATCCGCACGTCGCCCCCCATCGCTTTCACCGTCAGCAAATCCCGGCCCGAACCCGGCACCCGCATCATGTCCCCAAAC